>WVXJ01000076.1:27494-34118 GCA_011773575.1 Armatimonadota bacterium
ATTCTCCATGTCCACGAAGACACGCGGCGGAGCAGCCAGCCGCCCCTCCTTATGCATCAGGCGAACCTGCGCGCCAAGATGGACATTGACGGCCTCTTCGGTATCTTCGATGTTCAATGTAGTCAGCCTCGGCAGCAGCCTGAGAATCCTCTCCTCCTCATCCCAGAAGACGGCCAATCCCAACGGGCCGGCAAGACTGTACACAGGCAGAAAACAGCGCTGCTCCAGATACCTGGGGGCAGCGCCGAGTTCGATTTCTTCGCCGTCAATGGTCGCCTTGGTCTCCCCCATGACGAGATCTATCTCTCGTCCGGTGCCGGTGCGAAGAGTGAGGTCCTTGCCCTGGGAGATGAAACTATAGCCTGCGTGTGTGAGGGCGAGCAGGAAGGGGGCAAGAATCTCCTCCTCCTCGTGCAAGAGAGGGAGATCGTCAGCCTGAGTATAGTCTCCTACGATAATCGTGTCCGCGCTAGCAAGCGAACAAAGAGAGAAAACGAGCAGCGCCATGACCAAAAAAAGTGCTACAAATAAGGACTTCATCTCGGTTTCCTACGTCGAGCGCTTGGAAAGCGATTATATCATCCTCCCGCCTTACATGCAAGGAATTACAGTATCGTCGAATAGCGATCGTGAATCCCTTGCTCAGAGCTGTCAAGGAAGGAACCAAAGCGGTTCGCTTGGTGTCTAAACAGTTATGAGGATATTCCCCCCGCTTCATTTGGCGAAGTGAAAAACGAGTACACCGCAGAGGTGTAACATTAGGATTTTCAGGTATAATGAGGCAAGTGTGAGATACGCATGAGGAATCGGCCGCAGCGCCCCAAGTTCAAGAGGAAGAAACTCTCCACAAAGAGGGTGCTGTGGAGACTCATGGCGGTCCTGAATTGGGGCCTGCTGCTGAGTTTCTACGTCGGAGTGGGGATGTTTTTAGGGGCTTATTCAAGTATTGCCCCCATGGTTCCGCGCCTGCGTGAACTGGCTGAACTGAGGATCACCGAGGGAACGAAGGTGATCTCCGCGGACGGAGAGGTGCTTGCTAAGTTGTCGGAAGAGAACCGGGAGTTTGTTTCCATTGATGAGATTCCCGCCCAACTGAAGCAAGCAATCGTTGCCGTTGAGGATGACGCCTTTTATCAACACGCCGGTATTGACCCCAAAGGCATCCTTCGCGCCGCCTGGACGAATATCCTCTCCAGAAAGGTCAAGCAAGGCGGCTCCACCATCACTCAGCAACTGGCGCGGAATGCCTATGATCTTCGTCGGCGCACTCTTCAGCGTAAGATACAGGAGTTTCTGCTCGCCATCGAAATCGAACGGCGATACACCAAGGATGAGATCCTGGAACTGTATTTGAACGAGATCTACTTTGGAGAACACGCCTATGGGGTAAAGGTGGCCGCCAAGACTTATTTCGGCAAGGCTCCCAGTGAACTGGAACTGGCTGAATGCGCTCTCCTGGCGGGTCTGCCCAAAGCCCCCAGCCACTACAATCCGTTCCGTTCTCCAGAGCGAGCCATGGAGCGTCGGAATGTCGTGCTGTGGCGGATGTCGGAAGTGGGCTATATATCGCCCCGTGAAGCCCAGATGACGGCGGCCCAGCCGCTGGAGTTGACCGAGGAGCGGATTGTACGCGGAAGGCGCTCCTACCGCGCCCCCTACTTCATTGCTTATGTCCTTCAGCAAGCCAACGACTTCTTTGGCGCGGATGTCGTGAGCCGAGGAGGCCTGACCATCCACACCACACTCAACTTGGGTGTGCAGCAAGAAGCGGAGAAGATACTGACTGCGGAAGTCCAACGAGCAAAGAGCCGGAAGGTTAGTGAAGGCGCTCTGGTTGCTCTGGACGTCCGCACGGGCGCCATTAAGGCGATGGTGGGAGGCATGGATTTCTCCGCCAGTGAATTCAACCGTGCGGTACAGGGGAATCGTCAAGTGGGCTCAGCCTTCAAACCTTTTGTATACACGGCGGCGATTGAGCAGGGGATGAGGCCGGATGACACTGTAGATGATTCTCCGGTCACCTATCCGGATGGGCAAGGGGGCCAGTATGTGCCCCATAATTATGACCATACCTATATGGGCGAAATCACCCTGACGAAGGCGCTGGCGCTCTCTCGCAATGTCTGTGCGGTCAAACTGATTGCACAGATCGGAGCCATTCCGGTTATAAGAACGGCCGAGCGGATGGGCATAAAGGGTCCGCTGGATCCCTACCTTTCCCTCGCTTTGGGCACTTGCAGCACCACCCCGCTCGATATGGCCTCCGCCTTTGCGGTGTTTGCAAACGGAGGCTATCGGCTGGAGCCTTATGCCATTGCCAAGATCGAGGATGCGGCCGGCAATGTGCTGGTTGAGCATATGCCCAGCCCGGTCAAGGTGATGAATCCGAGCACAGCCGCCACCATGACAAAGATGTTGGCCGAAGTGGTCGTCCGCGGAACCGCGAGCGGTGCACGCTACAGAGTGGGAGGGTTGCCCTTTCCCGCGGCTGGAAAAACAGGCACAACGAGTGATCATAAGGACGCCTGGTTCGTCGGCTGGGCGGAGGGCATGTCCTGCGCTGTGTGGGTGGGAAATGACAAGCCGATAGAGATGGCGCGGGTTACAGGAGGGAGTATTCCCGCGCCTATCTGGATGAAGTTCATGAAAGCCGCGGTGCCGATCATTGCCCAAGGAAGAACGAAGGCCTTCGTACGTGCGACAGAGATTGACAGGCTGGCGGCGAGCGTGGAGCAGCCCGCGCCTGAACCGCCACCGGGAAGTGAGACAGATGACGGGGAATACTCAGAGGGGGATTTTGAAGATGAATCATCGGAGGCCAGGCTGAATAGGCTGCTGCGCGGAGAGGACCCATCTTTGGGCGAGATCTCGATTCCTCCGGTGGGGAATGAATCTTCGGGGGAAACGGAGATAGTGGGTATTTGTGCGGTAACCGGCAAGCGGGCCACCTCCTATTGCCCGCGCATGCTGCTGCGGACTTTCTCCAAGGGCCGCGCTCCGATTTCCACATGTCCCCTCCACCGGGATCCCCATAAAGAGCGCGAGTGAACTTCGTGTTACGATGGTGAAAGGACAGACAGCGTGTTCTCTCATTCCTTTCGGCTGGGAAAGATCCTGGGGATTGAGATTGAAATTGACTACACCTGGTTCATCATCCTGGGCCTGATGGCCTTCGGCTTCGCACGGGGGCTGCCTCAGCAACTCGAATTGAAGGGCCTCCACCCCGCCTATTATTGGCTGTTGGGCATCGCCATCGCGCTGCTGCTCTTTGCATCTGTGCTCATCCACGAACTCTCTCATTCGTTACTTGCCAAGATGAACGGGCTGGGGATTGCCGGTATCACCCTTTTCCTCTTCGGCGGTGTATCCAAACTCGTCAAAGAGCCGCGCTCCGCGCTGTCCGAACTCCAAATCTCCATCGTCGGGCCTCTCGTCTCCCTGCTTTTGGCGGGATTGTTCGCCATCGCCCATTGGCTCGCGGTAGGCCCGGTGCTGAAGACCATCTTCGGCGTGATGGCCTTCATCAACGCCTTGCTGGCCGTGTTCAACCTGCTGCCCGGTCTTCCTTTGGACGGAGGGCGAGTTCTGAGGGCCATCATCTGGTATGTGTCCGGCAGTTTTGCAAAAGCCACCAGGATCGCCGCCATCGCGGGCCAGGGCATCGGCTTCTTCCTTATTCTCATTGGGGTAATGACCCTGTTTCGCAATTTCGTAAGCGGGCTGTGGATGGCCTTTATCGGGTGGTTCCTCATCCAAGCGGCACAGGGTTCTTACCAACAGAGCATATTGCGAAGGCTGCTTTCCGGAGTGAAGGTGAACTCGGTGATGACAAGCGATGTTGTCACTGTGGCGGCGGAAATGACTCTCGAGGAGTTGGTGAACGACTACTTTCTGGTTTACAACTACGCAGCTTTTCCGGTATTGAGAGACGGAGAAGTGGTGGGGTTGATTCATTTATCTGATGCACGGAAGATACCGCGCGAGAGATGGATCAGTACTGCCGTGGGTGAGCTAGTGGCTCCTCTGCGGGACCAACAGGTGATTGCCCCTGAGGAAGATGCCTGGGAGGCAATGGCGAAGATGGCCTCTGAGGGTACGGGAAGGCTATTGGTGATGAGCGAGGGAGTCCTTCACGGCATCATCAGCCGCGCCAATGTCATGCGCCTCATCCGCACCAAGATGGACCTTGGCGCGTAGGGCAAAAGACTTTGCGGGGGACATGGAGTCAGACTCCTTTAGTCCACCACGTTTCTTCATCAAAACATTCTATGTCGCTGAATGACATTATCCACAAAAAAACGGGCCCGGCTTGGATGCTAGTATTTGGGCCTGGATAAGACAGTGATGAGCAAGGCATATGCCCGGAAAAGCACACACCGGTGCAGATCTTCCGTGCTTGAGGCAGGCAATCCATAAGCTGCGACAGGCGGAAGTGCAACTGAGCAAGGATGCCCCAAGCGGCGCGAAAGATCGGCGCGCCAGAGCAAACCTTCTGCCGCTGGCGGACGGACTACGGCGAGCTACGGCTGGATCGGCGAAGCGACTGAAGGCACTGGAGACCGAGAATACACGGCTGGAGAAAATGGCGGTGGATAACTCGTGTGGGGCGCATATGAAAGCTGCTGAAATCGGAGCAGCTCGATCGAAGATCCGCGTGAGTGGGGGACACCTCTCGAATGTCGGATCATCCGGAAAGCACTGCCACTTTAAGGCCAACAACCAATTTGAGTCGCTGTAATTATTGTTGAAGATAAATATTTTGAGTGAAAATGCGAAGAATCGGGAACCCCGACTATAGGTTCTCGTCATTCCTAGAATTGAAAAAACTGGCTGTCAACGCCAAAGGAGGTCGTTTGATATGAAATCGACAAGAATGCAAGCATTATTGGTCTTTTTGCTTTCCGCAGTCGTGTCGCTAACCATTGGGACGTTAAGCGCTTCCGCCATGGGTTGTTCAACCAAAGATGCTGACGGTTCTTCCATGACATCCCATGACGGATGCAGCATGATGTCATCGGGAGGAAAGCATGAACATCATAAGGCAGCAAAAGACGCGTGCCCAGTTTGTAAAAAACCGCTTGGAAAAAAGCCTGTAACTTTCAAGTATGCTGGCAAAACTATCTCCTATCGCTGTATTCATTGCGCACTGGTTGATAGCAAGAATCAGGGCGATGGCGTCATCGTGACGCATTCTGCAATAACCGGGAAAGAAATTTCGCTCGAGAAAAAGGTCGAGAAGAAAGGTATGCAGTGGAAGGCAACGCCGAAAACCGCAGTGGCGTTGATTCTTAGCGAAAAGGGCGACGACTGCCTGGCGATTCATCAGGTTTTTTCCAGCCGCGCCGAGTTTGATTCATATATAAAGAGCCACCCTGATATTGCAAAACAAAAGCCCCGCCCTCTGTTGTTGACCGATGTGGATGCGATCATCAAAGCCGGGATGCCTCCGCTGCCTGCGCAGGCGACCTGTCCTGTGACCAAAAGAGTTTTTAAGCCCACAAAAGACACAGTATGGGAATTCAAGGACGGCACAATTCAATATTTTTGCTGCCCTGAATGTAAAATGACTTCTGCAAAATAGGCAGACCAGAATTAAAAGATGGTTTTGATGAGCGCGGGCTGCGTTCTAATTCTGCTATCTGCGTTGGTGTTTTTAGTAGTGTCTATGGCGTCGGCGAAACCAGCTATGGCACAAGGGACGACACACCCGGGATGACCCCTCTGTCCAGGCGGAGGATACTCCGTGAAGGCACTGGAACGCACTGGACAGGAGGAGCCGGGGCGAGCATTGGAAGAAAACGCAACGGAGTGTTTAATACGCTTCTGATCGCTTCCGCTCGTCATTGCCTGCTGCTGAAGTTCGAGTTATTGATATTTCCAGCCAAAACATTCTAACATCGAAATTCTCGCACCTCGTCCGACTCCCATTCGGCTTTCTTCGAGTCCGCTCAGGGCAGGCCGCGCTGTTTCGATTAGAGGTCGCTTTCCTCCCGCGATGCTTATTATCGGAACCTTACTTGACCTCGACGGTGGCGCCGACCTCTTCCAGTTTGGCGCGAGCGGAGGCTGCGTCTTCCTTGGAGACCCCGGTGATTACGGGTTTGGGCGCGCCCTCCACCAGTTCCTTGGCTTCCTTCAGACCCAGACTGGTGAGTTCCCGCACCACCTTGATGACCTTGATCTTCTCGCTTCCGAAACTTGCAAGGATGACATCAACCTGTGCCGGCTCCTCAGCGGCGGCTTCCGCTGCGGCAGGGGCGGCGGCTGCAGCCGGTGCGGCCATCATCTGAGGCTCAACCCCAAACTCCTCTTGGATCGCCTTCGTCAGTTCGCTCACCTCGAGCATGGTCATCTCTTTGAGTGAACCGATAATGTCTTCTGCGCTCAACTTCTTCGCCATGTTAGCCTCCGAATTTCAGTATTAACGATTCTCATTCAAAGGGGCGAAACCACGCCCCGGAAAACTCCTTAAGCAGACGCCGCTTTCTGCTTGGAAAGCCCCTCAAGAGTGGCCGCCAAGAGCATCATCGGCGCCTGCATGGTCGCCAGCAATTGGCTCATCGGAGATTGCAGTGTGCCGACGAGCATGGCCAGCAGAATCTCCCTGGGCGGGAGTTGTGCCAG
>WVXJ01000076.1:34158-47457 GCA_011773575.1 Armatimonadota bacterium
ACCAGTATCTTGGTCTGACCGACAATCTCTTCACCGAGGAAGACCATAGCGATGGGCCCTTCGAGCCATTCCACCACATCTCCACAGCCGGCTTTCTCGGCCGCGCGCCTCAGCAGGTTGTTCTTTACCACCTGGTAGGCTGCCCCCTGGGCGCGGAGGGCACTGCGCAATTCCCCCATCGCCTTCACCGACATCCCCCGATAGTCGGTGAGAAGCAGGCCTGCGCTCTCTTTCAGTCTCTCGGCCAGGTCACCGACCGCCTTCACTTTTTCCGGTCTCGGCTCTCGGTTTTCTGTCTCTTCTCTGGGTGTCATCTCCACCTCGCTGCTGAACTGGGTAGTACAAAAAATTTCCCTCGCCGGTTCGGCGAGGGAAGCGCAGATTGCAGAAGCAGGCGTCATCCTGCGGGTACAATTCATCTCCGCAATACGCGGAGACTACGCTCTCCCTGCCTCGGCAGGCAGGCCGCCGGAGGCTTCAGTGGTCCAAACCCTGAACCTCCCCAGGCCCTTTGCCCTTTTTGGACCGGCTTTCTTGGGCAGGTCTATTCAGTTTCTCGATAATCCGTTTCTGTCTACTGCTCGGCCATCTCCCGCGCCAGGGTGGGATCAACGGGAATGCCGGGACCCATTGTAGTGGAAAGGGTAATTTTTCGCAAGAACTGTCCTTTGGCGGAGGCAGGACGCGCCCGCAGTAGGACGCTGAGTAAGGCGGTCATGTTTTCGAGCAACTGCTCGACTGTATAAGAAGCCTTTCCCATAGGGGCATGAACCACCCCTCCCTTGTCCATGCGGAACTCAACTCTGCCTTTTTTCAATTCTGCAACCGTCTTGCCTATTTCATCTGTTACGGTGCCGGACTTCGGGTTTGGCATACGGGGGCCTAATTTCTTGCCCAGCCGGCCCACCATTCTCATCAACTCCCGGCTTGCCACCAGGATATCGAAATCTCTCCAGCCTTCATCTATTTTCTTTACGAGGTCCTCGGCCCCGACCTCATCCGCGCCCGCCTGTTCCGCCTCTTGGGCCATTTCGCCGCGGGCGAAGACGGCCACGCGCGGAGTCTTGCCGCTGCCGTGAGGCAAGGCGACCACTCCCCGCACCATTTGGTCACCCTTCGAGGCGTCAACTCCCAGAGCGACCGTCAGTTCCACTGTCTCATCGAACTTGGCGTTCGCCTTCTCCTTCATCAGTGCCAGGGCCTGCTGTGGCGCCAGCGGCTCATCCTTATTCAATTCTTTGACAAGGGCGCGATAACGCTTTCCAACTGTTGCCATATTTATTCACTCTCCTCGGTGCGGTTCTCCGCCGCGCCGGAATTCATCTCCTCCAGTCTCTCCCGCAGGCGGTCTTGCTGTTCTTCCAGGCCGATGAGGATCATTCCCGCCTCACTCAGCACAAAGAAGAGCGCCGCCACCGCCGCTCCGATCAAGAATGCGCTAAAAAGAGGATAGACTACATCCGTCTTTCCACGCACCAATTGGCCGATAATACTCGCCAGCGCGCTCAGGGAGAATAGAGACGCGGCTACGGCGAAAGACCTCAGCGCCACCACCGCTACTCGCAGAACCCGGCGCTTTGGCACCACAATCTTCTTCCTTCCTTCCCGGGAAAATTTACTCCTCGACCTCAATCCCCATACTGCGGGCGGTGCCGGCGACTATCTTGGCGGCCGCCTCTACATCAGTGGTGTTGAGGTCTTTCAGTTTCGTCTGCGCGATCTCGCGCACCTTGTCCGCGCCTACCTTGATGGGCTCTTCCTTGCCCGCGGTGCCGGAGCCTTTCTCGATTCCGGCCGCCTTTTTCAGCAGCTCCGAGGTGGGCGGAGTCTTCAGTATAAAGGAGAAAGTGCGGTCGGCGTAGATAGTAACCTCGGCCGGCACAATGGAGCCGGCCTGATTCTGGGTCTGGGCATTGTACTGTTTGACGAACTCCATGATAGGCATACCATAAGGCGCCAGTGTGGGACCCACCGGAGGACCTGAGGTCGCCTGACCCGCTTTGATATTCAGTTTGATTACAGCCGCTACTCTCTTAGCCACTGGCTACCTCCATGAGTTCGATAAAATGCCCTACACAGTGCCGAAAGCGCATTTTAGCACATCCGGGCAACCCGCGCCAAGCCCTACTGATGAGGGCGCAAGAGCCTCATTTCGGGCTGACAGGCACCCTCAGACATCAAATGTCACGGTGCCCTGCCAGTCACCTTCGTGCTTTACAGAGAGGTTGTGGTAGGTAACCGCCTTTACACCCGCGCCGGTGCGGCGCACTTTCTCACTGTATCCGCCGCCCCGGACCTCGGCTCTTAGTTTCCACTGCGAGAAATCGAGAATCTTGAAATCACACAAAGCCGCCTCCTCTCGCTCGGAGAGGAAGATGAGTTCCCGCAGCCAAGCCACCAGCAAATCCTCAGCGGATTCGCCCTCCGCGGAGACGGTCCATTCTCGCTCCTCTGGCACGCTCGTCAAATCCACCTGCTGGGCGAACATGGCCGCGGCCGCGCTCTCCAGCATCGCCTCATAGGTCTCCCCATGGGCGATGATGGCCTTGTCCGCAGTATGTTCAAGCGACTCGAACCGAAAACGGCCTATCTGCTCCACCTCAGCCTCCTGCACTATTATAAGATACACGAGACGATCAAGCTCCACTGCCGGCGGAAAAGGTTATGGCGGTGATTTGGAGTTTGTGGGAGCCGCCAGGGGCTTCGACTTCAATGGTGTCATTGACGCATTTGCCGATTAGTGCGCGGCCCATGGGAGAGTCAGGAGTGACGAGAATGGCATCAGAATCAGACAGACCGTTCAGGCCGATAATGAAGTGAATCTCCTCATTTGCCTGTAAGTCGAGCGCGGTAACTTTGGTGTCGACAGATATTTCACTTGCACAGGATGATTCGACCACTTGGGCGCGGCCCAGTATGGCCTCGAGTTGTCTTATGCGCCCCTCCAAGGCGGAATGGGCGCGTTTGGCTTCATCGAGTTCCGCGTTCTCATTGAAATCCCCAAAAGAGCGAGCGTGGGCGAGGTCGGCACGTATTTTGGCCCGCTCTTGGGTTTTCAATGTTTCTATTTCGGAGCGCAGCCGCGCAAGGTTCTCTGCGGTCATCGGTATGGGTTCCGGCATGATGGTCCGGTTCTCCTCGAATGATTAGATTCGTTCTGCCAATGATAAAGGTAAGGATAGGACATAAGATGGGGAGCTGTCCAGGGAACAAGTAAGACGGGCTACAGGAGGCGTAACTTGTCTGTCCGACCATATCCAACCGCAGATTAACGCAGATGCCTGCCCTGAGCGCAGCCGAAGGGGACGGACATTAAATGTAGGGGCGAATTACCATTCGCCCGAATGCAGTTTCGTCCGGCGCGGGCGCCCCGCAGTCTGCGACCCCACCCAATAATCCCCCAGTCTTCTCGATTTGCTGTTAGAATATCTTCAATGTCAGATTTTGATTTCGAGACCTTTCGTTCTGCCTTGAGGCCGGAGGCGATTACCGTCATTTCGGGCCAACCCCAAGGCGCTTTGCCGCCACTAAGCGCGGAACAAATCGGGGCCTTTGAACGACATGCAGAAATGGTGGTGGAGGCGAATCGGGCCTTCAATCTTACGGCTATTACCGATCCCGCGGAGATGGCGATAAAACATTATCTTGATTCCTTAAGTTGCTATCTAGCGATTGATTATATATCAATCGCGTCGCTGTGCGATGTGGGTTCCGGCGCGGGTTTTCCGGCTATTCCCCTTGCGATTCTGTTTGCTCACACAAGGTTCACTCTCATCGAATCCAATCAGAAGAAGGCACGCTTCCTGCAGGCTGTAATTGAGAGTCTGGGGCTGCAAAACTGTGAGGTGATTGCTGACCGGGCGGAGGTCATCGGTCAAGGCCCATTCCGAGAGACATTCGATGTCGTTGTGAGCCGAGGGGTTGCGCCGCTGCCCGTGTTGGTCGAGTATTGTCTGCCTCTAGTTAAGATAGATGGGACCTTTCTCGCCATGAGGGGGAGAAAAGGTGGGGAGGAGGCAGGCAGTAGCAAACAAAGCTTTGCTATATTAGGCGCAGGTGACCTTGAAATACTGAAAGTGACCCTAGGAGATGCTGGTGAAAGAGCCCTGATTACCGCCACAAAATCCCACCCGACCCCACTGAAATACCCGCGCAGGCCAGGAATACCGAGTAAAAGACCGCTCAAATAATACCTTTGTTCTTATGTTTCACGTGAAACATTTCTTCTCGGTACTGACGGATGCGTTACGTGGCAGGTTCTCCATTCTGCGGCTTTCATATTTGTCCCTGCCCATCGCCCCCCCTTTCTCGTACTGACGTCCACATCACCGCAACAACACCTTCATCGGCTGGCCTCCATAACGTCTTCTGCGCGCTACTCCCCTTCTTCCTTCGGTCAAGGCCCTCCATCTTAGTAGTATTGTCCCTCCGCACTGCCAAGGACAGATAACCCCGTCAGAATCCAGATCACTGGAAAAAACTCATTGACACATGTGCAGCTTTCGGTTAAACTTGTTTTGTTTAGTATTTCAAGAGTTACAGAAGATCTCGCCGCCGAGTCGCAGAACTTGAGAACAGCATCGAGACCCTACACTAAACCACTATGGCAGGCGGCCCCGGGGCCGCCTGCCTCGCGAACCGGTCCTCCCGGTTCACTCATCTGTCTTTCCTCTCATCGCCATATAAACAGCCCCGATAGTCCTGCATGTCTTTCGCCATCCTTCCGGCCGGAGTTGGTGCGAAATGGCTAATGTGATCTCTATCGTCAACCAGAAGGGCGGCGTCGGCAAGACCACCACCGCCATCAATCTCGCCGCTCATCTGGCCCTTTTGGGCCAGAAGGTCCTGCTGCTGGATCTGGACCCCCAGACGAACTGCACCATGGGTCTGGGTGTAAATCATGCTGCCTTGCCAAAGACCATATATGACTGTTTGAGAAACGAGACCGAGCTGTCAGAGGCGATCATGCCGACCGCCATTGAAGGGCTCTCCCTGGTACCGGCATCTATTGACTTGGCCGGCGCCGAGGTCGAATTGGTGACCGCCCTGGCGAGGGAAACACGGCTCAAGCGTGCTATCGAACCGGAACTCGACAATTACCGCTTCGTAATAATCGACGGTCCACCATCACTGGGCCTGCTGACAGTCAACTCCCTCACCGCCGCTCACAGTGTCATCATTCCTATCCAGTGTGAGTACTATGCGCTCACCGGTCTTACTCAACTACTTCACACATTGGGCCTGATTCGGCGCAGCCTCAACCCGGAACTGGATGTACTCGGGGTGTTGCTGACCATGTACGATGCCCGCACGAAACTCTCCGCGCAGGTTTCCGAGGAACTCCGCCAACACTTCCGCGGGCATATCTTCTCGACGGTGATTCCGCGCAATATCAGACTTACAGAGGCGCCGTCTCACGGGCAGCCAATTTGTCTATATGCCCCCGATTCAAGGGGGGCGACAGCGTACTCTGCGCTGGCTGAAGAAGTGAAACAACTGCTCGTAAAGGAGTCCATTGATGCAGCGAAGGAAGAAGGGGTTGGGATCGTTGATTCCGACAGGGGAATGGGGGATGCCCGCGGAGAAGAGAGTGGAGGTGGAGATTTCCCACATCAAGACCAATCCGTACCAGCCGCGGCTGAGCCTGGACAGCGGGCAGATGCAGGAACTGGTGGAATCGATTCGGGCACATGGAGTCCTCCAGCCTCTGCTGGTGCGGAGCAGCAATGGCCGCTATGAGTTGATTGCGGGACAGAGGAGGCTCCAGGCGGCCTCCGTTGCCGGGCTGACTCATGTGCCGGTAGTCGTCCGTGAGTGTAGTGACCGCGAGATGCTGGAACTCGCTCTGGTGGAGAATCTCCAAAGGGAAGACATCAATCCCCTTGAGCGGGCGAGGGCCTATCAAAGGCTGAAGAACGAATTCGGTCTGGATCAGGAGGCGGTCGGCGCTGCGGTGGGAAAGAGTCGGGCATCGGTGGCTAACTCACTGCGCCTGCTGACTCTTCCCTCACCGGTGCAGAATATGCTGGCGGAAGGGAAGTTGAGTGAGGGTCACGCGCGGGCGCTCATATCGCTGGAAGACGCCGAAGACATCATTCGTGCGGCTCAGAAAGTAAGCAAGAAAGGGCTATCTGTAAGAGCAACCGAGTCTCTGGTAAAGAATTTGGCCCGCAGGCGAATGCCGACCTTTGTTGCCCCTCGGGCTCCGCGAGATCCCAATCTCGAGGATCTGCAATCCCGCCTTGCAGTCCAGTTGGCGACAAAAGTCAGGATTAATCCCGGCAAGGATGAGAATGCCCGCGGCTATCTGCAGATTGAGTTCTACGGCACAGAAGATCTCAACCGGATATGTGAGGCTATTTTGGAGGCACAATAAACGGTCCGCTAATCATTGGAGACGGTGCAGCAGGCGGTCTCTCTGCAGGAAGGCGCGGGCTCAGCTTGCGCCTTCCCGTTTTCCTGGAAAACGCGCTTGAAAAGATGACAACAATCCTATATCTATGGTGTCTAAGAGATAAGAGTGAACGATAGAGTCAGGTGAAGAGGCGAGAGGGACTAAGGATGGGAAGGTGTAATCCGGAGGCATTGTATCTGCTGGTCGACGGAGAGGCCGCGGAGCCTCAGGTACGGCAGATGGAAGCGCATCTGGCGCAATGTAATGAATGTCGCCAGGTTTTGCAGGATCTGAGGCAGATGAAGGCTCTGTTTGCAGGGTTCTCCGAAATAGGCGCTCCTGCAGGCATAAGAGCACGATTGGGTGAGGCGGCGGCGCGGGCTTGTTCCCAGGTGAAACCCCTTCTGGGCGAGTATCTGGATACTGAACTTGATCCGGTGAGAAGGGAAGCCCTGGCGTTACACTTCGCCTTTTGTCAGGATTGTCGCAGTGAAGTACTTGCCCTGAGCCGACTGCGTGGCCTTATCTCACGGTTGCCTGAGGTGAGCGCGCCGGCCAGGGTCAGAGAGAAGGCGACAGAGGCCCTTGCAAAGGGAGGAGCGAGATGGCCTCAGTGGCTGCCTGGGGGAGGTCTGCAATTGCCGCTGATCCTGCAGCCACTTCTTGCCGGCAGAGGTCGGAACCTTGGCCTTGCCGCGGCACTGGCCTGTGCGGTGCTGGCGCTTGTCTGGCTGCATCCTTTTTCCCCGCGGTCCACCACCATTACTCAGCCGGAGGATCGAAGGGTGGAGGCAGGTGAGAGGGATTCGGCTGCTGATACAAGCTTTGCCTCCGAACAGCCATCGGCCCGAAGAAATGCCTCTGAACATGGAACGGAAACAATAGTGAGTACACCCACCTCTGAGGAGGCGATCGCGTCCCGTCCGATAGAGAGCAATAGTAAGGTTATAGTACAAGCAAGGTCATCCAACGGTACACCGAAAGCGAAGAAGAGATATCGAACCGAGCCCGCGGCAGAGGCGGTGCTTTGCTCTACCGCTGAGGTTGCATCAACAGAAACTGCAAAGACGGTTGAAGAGATTGCTGCTGACGATTACCTAGAAGATGAAGCAGGAATTCATGTTGAGAGAGAGAAAGAATTACCCACAGAGGTTGCGCAGGCGCGGACAGAGATGGTGCGGGCATTGGAGAGGCATCAGGTGCTAAAGACGGAGAGCCTTCTTTCTCTCCTGCCGCTGGAGGCAGAAGTGCCGGAAAACGGCTCGGAGACGCCGTCCCCCCCAGCACCGGACGTATCCGCTCCTGATTCGGGCTCGTGGGCCTAGAGACGCGGATAATCGCCCAGGTTCGGGCATGATAAAGAGCGGGTATCTTCGGGGTGAAGCGCCCTGCGCTGCTATCGATCAATGGCTTGATTGTATAAGCGCGGATGATGCTAACTTGAATCTCTGCTCCGTTTCACAGAAGCGAGACTCTGTTGACGTTTATCGCAGTGGAATGTCGCGTCTTGGGATGGCGGCCACGGCCTGGCTGGTCATGTTGGTTTTGTCCGCTGGCGGGCTCGCGGAGGCAATGCGAACTAATAGTAAGGACACCGTCTCGCTTGATGTTCTTCCTTCTATTTCCACATCGGAATCTGCTTCTGAGTTGCTTCATGTTTCACCGAAAGGCGATCTTTCGCTGAAGGTTTCCTATCAGCCGGAAGCTGACTCGAAAGGCTCATTCTTTTCCCCGGAAAGAGGCGCAAATTTGGCGTCTATGGGGAGCGGATTATCAGGACAAAACAGTTTCCGCCCTCACGGCAAAGGCACCTTGCTGGCGGAGTACAAACCCTCTTCCTCCTTGTCCATGAGTTTCTCCTTTGCCAATTCATTTAAGCCCGGCGCAGGGAAAGAGCACGATGGGCAGACAAGTTCCAATCTGGCGTATGACATTGACTATGCTCCATCTGCGAATTCTCGATTGACCGCGGCCTGGAAGTATCTAAAGAAAGAGACCGGCGCGGGGAAGCAAGCCTATTCGAAGCAAAGCGCGGAACTCGGGTATGAGCTGAAGTTCTCCGGCGGGCTGCTGCGATTGGGCCGAAAGACCCTGCTGAGTTCCACGGGAAGTTCCTCCAACCAACAGGCGGCGACCTCACTGCATGCGGAATGGAGCAGACCGGGAAAGATCTCATTCACGGCCGACCATGCAACCAAGCAGCTGACAACGGGAACACAGCGCTCCAGCACGCTGAAAGGGAAGATTGCCCTTTCGCCGCGAACAAGCACGGCTTTCAGCCTGCGCCGCGAGGACACTTCCAGCAGCCCGCAGAAGGCGCGGGCGGATTTGTCTTTGGCAGCGGATTTGGGATCAAAGAGAGCACCGCTGCAACTGACCGGACGCATGATAAGAGACTCTGTTGGCTCCACGAGCGGAGCACTGGGAGAGATAGGATTCAAGGGAGGCATTGGCGAGGAGGAACTTGGGCTGAAGTTTTCCGGCAAGATCGGGCGGCAGCAAGGCAATCTGGCTGACAAGCCTGCGGGAAGGCTGCGAAATCTCCAGGCGGAGGCAAACTACTCCCGGTTCAGACTGACTGGGCGCAGCGAATCTTTCGACAGCGAGGAGGGTGCGGATCGGCGCAAGACGGAACTGCGAACGGGTTATGCGATCTCCTCTGCAGCGGAGATCTTCTGGCTGCGCCGAAAGCAGCGCGGCAGCGGTATCTCCGGGTATGAAGAGTTGGGTGTCGAATATCATCTGCCGGCCCTCGAACTCGGTCTTGGGCATGTGGAAAGGCCGGGGGCGACCAGTGGAGAGACGTGGGACTCCGCGCGACTGCTCTGGAAGATGGGCGGCGAACTTCCGGAGTGGGCGAAGAACCTGGGAGAGAAACCGCAGTTTGCAGACAGCGGAGAGGGCAAAAAGTACGGCTTCTCATCTTCTCCCTCCTGGGCGAAGTCAGCCGAGCCCGGTGTGGAGATCTCCTGGCGAAAGCGCTCCGGCTCTTCGGGCGGGCCGGACAGTCTGCGTTTCATCTATCGGAAGATGTTGGGCGGGCTCCACCTGCGGACCGGCCACGAGTCCAATCCCTGGAAAGCGAGCAATAGCAGCGAGCAGTTGAACTCCGGACAGCGCGACTTCCTGGAGGTAGGACTGCCTCTGAATGAGAAGTTGACGGGGGTGGTGCGGCTGTCTCGAAGTGAAGGATTGACTCAAGGCAGCCGGGGCATCTTCTTCTCCCTTGCAGGAAAGCTCTCTGAGGCCGAGAAACTGGAGTGTTTCTTCACGAATGAGACCAAGAGCGAATCGGAGAGCGACACTGTGACGGCCAGAGTGCCTATCTACGGACTCATCTACTCAAACAAGCGAAGTGAAGAGCAATACCTCACCATGAAGGCTGCTGTCAGGCCCTCCGCCGGCACTGCGGAGGACCTTGAACGATGGCGGATAGAGATAGCCTTCTCTCGGCCATTCTGATGGTTCGACTTCGCTCACCATGAAGCGAGAACCCCGCGGCTGGATTACTCCATAATAGATTCGTCGGATGAGGATTCCACCCCGACAGGCTGTGACTCGACCTTCTGTGATTCCGTTAGTGCGCGGCGCGCTCTCGCTAGAATGTAGTGTATGACGGGGGCATCCGGTGAGCGCTTCAAGAAGGCCTCACTCGCGTCTACAGCCTTCGGCCAATCTTCCTTCATAACGTAGGCATGAGCGAGAATCGCGCGGGGCGATATATGCGAGAGTCGCTGCTCGATGAAATTCAACTTTAGATCAGGATTATGGGCCATCACCTGTTCAGCACACTCGATGGCAGTGTCATACTGCTGCAGGAACTGGTGGTATATGCCGAGAAGAAGGTTGATCTGGGCTCTCTCATCCGCGCTGTTTGCCTTCTCAAGCGCAGCGCGCAAGTGCGGCATCGCTTCCTCTATTGCCGCGTTACCTCTTTCCCGGTGAGGTTCGCGTTCCAGAAGGGCAAGCGCCGCAGCCATCTCTTCCGCCGCAGTGTAAGTAACCTGAGGAGGGATGTAGACTGACCAGACCCTCGCCTTCCAGATATTACTATTGCAGGCACCGAGAAACTCGGCGAGAATATGCGGTTGTAGCATGAGAGTGTCGTCGGTGATACGGGCGGGAACAACCTTGGCGGTCGAGGCCTGCCTGAAGTCAACTTCCGCTTCCAGGTGCAGAGGAATCCTCTTTGGCCCCAGAAGCAGTTCCCATTCATTTGGGGCATCAATCTTCTGCAAACGACCTTTGACGATGGCAGTCAGTTGCTCTGCAGGGACGAACCAGTGACCCTCCAGTGTCATCGGCTCTACAAAGACTCCATTGATGATACAAGCGGGAGAGAGCGTTTCCCCTTCTTCGGCGAGCATCCACCTGCATCTTATGATTGTCCCGGGGAGGGTACTGTCCGACTCGGGAGGAATCCTTGTGGCGGCGGTCTCCAGATAGGGGAGGGCATTCGCAGCCTCCCCTTTCGCCCAATACGCCATACCGAGTTGCTGAGCCGGGCTTATGAGGACTGATGAAGGGGGGTCGGCGCCAAGCGCAGGTTGTGCCGGGGCCGGCATACGAACCAGCCGGTTACCCACAACCGCCACCAGTGGCTTGAGGAGTTCGATCTCTGCGTCATAGTCTTCGGCTTCTCGATAGGCCGCGGCGGCGGCCATGGTTTCTTGCACGGATTCGGAGTCTATGATACCAGTCGGCTGAGCGGTGCGGACGATTATGGTAATCGAGTTATTCGCCGGGACCGGCGTGTCATCGGCCGATGTCCCCCGGGAGACATCGTTGATTCGCATTTTGATCGTGTACCAACCCGGTACTTCGAATCTCCTGAGTACTAAGGCAGAAACATTTGATATGGCCTCCACATCGAAGGTGCCGGTGTAATTGAAGTCCCATTCACACTTCAGCGAATTCTCCCATTGATCGGTGCTGAGCCCGCTGACAGTGTCCCAGTCGTGATCCGGCAATACCTGCCGCAAGAAATCGGAGGCGCGGAAGTAAACCGCCCTTCCCGGAGTGATGTAAAGAGTTGTAGTTACCCAGTAATTCTGATCCGGGGAAGCCCAGATCTTGGAGCGTGGCGGCGGCGCACCCGCGCCATAGGTGGGCTTCTCAAGGCTGATTCCGCGACCGGTGAGAAATGCCTCCACTTCGGCTGCTTTCTGTTGCGCCACTATTGTCCAACTACTGTCCGGGAAGTCGTGAAAGATTCGGTGTAAGTAGTCCAGAGACTCTACGTAGCGCTCCTGTCTGTGGAGGATATCGCCAATCTGGTAGCAGGCGCCGGCACGTAACTCCATCGGCATGGCGGGCTCCTCCAGGATATATGCATATTCAGAAACAGCAACAGGGTAATCTCTTTTCGACAGCAAGCAGTGAGCCGCCAAATCCAGCGCGTCCGGGCCGGGCCAATCCATGCCTGCAATGGAAGCCTGTTCTTGGTAGTGAACGCGCGCAGTGTCCACATCTCCCTCATATTGCGCGGCGGTCCCCAGAATGTAGTGCGCATAGGCCCTCGTCTCTGCATCTAAATCAGGAGTGTTCAGCACCCACTCTGCCAAGCGACGCGCTTCTTGGGTACCGCCCTCCTGAAGCAGTGAATGCGCCTGGTGGAGTTCATCCCAGAGTGGCCCCTTTGCCTCATGCGAGCAGACTGTGGCAGGACAGCAGACTGCAACCATTATGCAGGTGATCAGGAAAGCGCCCAAACAGAGGACAACCGCAGTGCGGCCATGCGTGATACGGAACTTCATCTCCCCACCTCCTCGCCAAAGAATGGAACCGACAGACCTCCTCCTTGAGGATAAAGGCCTGCTCTATCTTGCTGGGAGTGGCAGCGATGGTTCTGCTGTCACGACAACTCTCTCACTCTACTTAGACTCCGTTTTTTGCCCTTTAGTTTCACCAGCAGAGGCCTTATCTGTTTCAGCGGGAACCTCCGGCTCTGTGGCCGGCGCGGGCTGGGGAGAGAAGAAGTCAGGGAAGAAGGTAACGAGACAGGCACGGATAGCAGCGGCGAGGGGCAAGGCAATGATGATGCCGATCAATCCGAAGAGTTCTCCCGCCGCAAGCAGGGCGAAGATGACTGTCATCGGATGCAGACCCACCCGTTCTCCGATAACGCGGGGGCTGACGAGATAGTCGAGGACGAAGTTCAGGCCCAGGAGAGCGGCAACGATGCCGAGGAGGTTGGGCCAGGGCTGTCCTGTGAGGGCGGCGACGATGACTGTGATGAGTGTGGCTATGGGCACTCCGAAATAAGGGATGGCATATCCCACCCCTACCACCAGCCCCAGGAGGTAGCCGTAATCGACACCGAAGATGAGTAAGATGATGATGGTTGTGACGGCGGCGATCCCACACAGAAGCAGCAGGCCCAACAAATAAGCGCTTATTATCTGGTTTATCTGGCTGGAAAGGGAAACAACGGAGGAGTTGTGACGCTCCGGTATAAATGCAAGCAGCCGCCGGCCCAGGGGATGATAGTCCTTGAGCAGCCAGTAGGCGAGTATGAGTGTGACGACCATTAAGGTTATGAACCCGGCGATACTCTGCAGCAACTTGCCGAGCAAGGAGGGAACCTTCCCCAGAAGCCGCGGTAAGAGTGCGGCGAGCCTTTCATTCAACTTACCACCCAGTTCTCCTTCTAAGCGCAGCCACGGGAAAGCCGTTTGGAGGCGGGCCAGCCACTGCTGATATGAGGCCTCCGCCTTTTCTGCCAGAGGGCCGTAGTCCTGAATGAGGCCGGACAGCTCTCCCCATAGGCGCGGAATCAGAAGAAAGCCTATGATAAGACCAATGGCGAGCACGCCGAGCAGCAGGAGAAGAATGGCATAAGTGCGGGGCCAGCGTTTTGCTTCGAGTTTATCTATGATGGGGTTAAGCAGATAGGCGACAACACC
>WVXJ01000076.1:47478-55110 GCA_011773575.1 Armatimonadota bacterium
GGACATTTTCATTCCCCCTTGCTGAATCTATCCTGGCCCTACTTCTTTGCCTCTCAGCGCCGCGTCGAAGCGTTTGAAGTCCAGATGTTCTTTCGCCAACTCCATGACGCGCTGAATCTTCTTCGGCTCCCGCACCCGCAACTTCCCGAGGACACGCTCGATACGCGCCACCGCGCTCAAGGTATCTTCGCGGGTGAGCAATACCGGCACACCGGCCTCTTCCGCGCGAGTCAAGATGCGCGGATGTGGCTGAAGGTCACCAGTCAGGATCAGACATCGGGTGGGGGTTTCCAGCGCGGCGAGTTGGATATCGGAGCGGTCTCCGCCGGTGACGACGGCCTTGTTGGGAATGCGGCGGAAGTAGCGCAGGGCGCTTTCCGCGCTCATCGCCCCGACACTGAAATGCTCCACAAGTTCATCCATTCCGGTTTCGCAACAGAGGACGCGGGCGCCGACCTCCTCCGCCAGTTCCCGCACACTTATGGAACTGAGAATCTGGTCACGGGGGAGTATCCCGAATACAGGCATTCCCTGTTTCTCGAAGAAAGGCGCTATTTCGTTTTTCACCATATCTTGCTCGTTGCGCGGTACGCTGTTGATCACTATTCCCAGTATGCGGTCGCCCAGCGCCATCCTCGCAGCGAGCATCATATCGGTGGAGTGGTCATCAACATACTTGCCGATCACGATTGCCTTCGCCTTCAAGCGATCCACCAGCGAGACGGGATTCAACCCGATTGTGAAAGCGGTGCAACAGACCGATCCGAGGCCGCCTACGATAAGCAAGTCCTTATCCTGCGAGACCGCTGGAAAGGCCTGGTCAATCGCTTTCATGAAATCGGGCGGCCTACCGGCGAATACTTCACGCAGCATCTCTGAAGTAAGCTGGACCGGGCAGATGGCGTCGAGGGGTTCGCTGAGGTTCAATGATTGGGCGATGAAAGCGGCATCCTCATCAGTTGTCACGCCATCGACCTTGGTGGGCATGGAGCCGATGGGTTTGAAATAGCCGACTTTCAGTCCCATCTCCTGGTAGAGGCGGCCGAACATAAGGGCGACCAGACTCTTTCCGGCATACGGCTCACTGGAGCAGATGTAGAGCACAACCATCTCAGTTCCTTTCCTTGCTGTTTTACACGCGGTCCACAAAGCCGGCCGCGTCAGGCACTCGTGCTAAGTAGCAAAGCCACTTCGCAGAGTAGCAATGGTTATCCGCGCATCGATCGCCACCGCGCCTGTGCCGGGTTCGCCGACTTTGAGCGGGTTTATATCCATCTCCACGATCTCCGGAAAATCGCTAACGAGTTGGGAGAGTCGCAGCAGAGCCTCTTCTATGGCATTTATGTCAGCGGGGCGCTCACCTCTGACTCCCGCCAACAGTGGATAGGCTCGAATCTCCCCTATCATCTCTCTCGCCTCCCGCTTGCCGAATGGGGCAACACGGAACACTACATCTTTCAGGACCTCAACATAGATGCCGCCCAACCCGAACATGATAAGCGGCCCGAACTGCGGATCCCGGCTCATCCCCAGTATTACTTCTTTGCCCTGGGTCACCATTTCCTGCACGGAGGCGCCCCGGATGTCGGCCTCCGGCATGAAGCGGCGGGCGCGCATGATCATCAGTTCATAGGCGTCAATCGCCTGGTTCCGGCTGTTTATGCCCAGGCGCACACCGCCGATATCTGATTTGTGGATGATATCGGGTGAGGCAATCTTCATCACCACAGGGAAGCCCAGTTGGGCGGCGAGGTCGGCGGCCTCCTCAGGGCTGCGGGCAAGTCCACCCTTCGGCACTCTGAAACCATAGGCGCTGATGATATCACGCGCCTCGAGTTCACCGAGATTGACGCGGTCTTCCGCCCGCGCCCGGTCGAGTATCTCCTTCACTTGCTCCCGATTCACCCCAAAGGTGGGGACCTCGTCTTTCGGTTTCTCCTGCCACTCCTTGTATTCGGCCATGGCGGCGAGGGCCCCAACCGCGCGTTCCGGAAAGGCATAGCAAGGGACTTCCGTTTCTCTGAGCACTTGCGCGCCTTTCACCATTTCCTGTCCGCCCATGAGACAGCCGATGATGGGAATACCATTTTGGGAAGCCACCCGTGCAATGACATTGGCGGTCTCCTCGATCCGGGTCATCGCCTGTGGCGCGGTAATCATGATGAGGTTGTGCACATTGGGATCATCAATCAAAGTCTTGGCGGCGAATTCATAGCGTTCGGGAGAAGCATCTCCCAGAACATCCACAGGATTGTAGAAATTAGAGGCGGGCGGCAATTCCGCGCGGAGCCGGTCAATGGTCCCTTTGTCCAGGGAAGTCATATTCAGGCCCATCCGTTCCGCGGCATCGGTGGCCATGATTCCCGGGCCTCCGGCATTGGTGATAAGCGCCACATTGCGGCTTTGAGGCTGTGGAAGCGCGGCGAAGGCCACCGCGTAATCATAAAGTTGTTCGAGAGAAGATACCCGAATTACTCCCGACTGACGAAATGCGGCATCATAGGCCTGCTCGGAGCCGGCGAGACTGCCGGTGTGGGATGAGACCGCCCGCGCGCCGGCAGAAGTGCTGCCCGATTTCACTACCACCAGGGGTTTGCGGCGGGTGAGCTCGCGCGCTACGGCCATGAACTCGGGGCCCTTTTCAACCCCCTCCAGATAGGCGAGCACAACTTTGGTATCATCGTCTTCAGCGAGGGCGCGGAGAAGGTCGGTGAGACCGACATCGGCGGCATTGCCGAAACTGACGAACTTGCTGAATCCTAATCCTTCGCCGAGGGCCCAGTCGAGAATAGCGGTGGCGAGGGCGCCGGATTGAGATATCAGCGCGACTCGTCCCGCCCGCGGCATTCCCGCGGCAAAGGAGCCGTTCAGCCCGATGGCGGGAACCACTATTCCAAGACAGTTGGGGCCGATCATGCGGGTATTGTTTTTCGCTGCGATCTCGGCGACCCGTCGCTCCAGTTTTGCGCCTTCGGGGCCGGTCTCTTTGAAACCCGCGGAGATGATGATGGTCGAGTCTATGCCGACCTTGCCGCATTCCTCCATCACCGCGGGAACGATCTTGGCGGGTACGGCGATGATCGCCAAATCAATCGGCTTGCCTACTGCGGAGAGGCTGGTATAGAGCGGCTGGCCGAGTAATTCATCTCCTTTGGGGTTGATCCCATATATCTCACCATTGAAACCTGCGGAAATCATGTTGCGAAATATGCTGTGGCCGACACTTCCCTCCTGGCGGGAAGCGCCAACTATGGCTACGGACTTTGGTTTGAAGAAATGATCCAACATTCTTGCTCCATCTATCTTTAGCCCGCCAAGCCGAGGGCTTTGGCCGGCCGATTTTCCAATACTTGACTTCGCCCTGCTCCACGGTTTTCCTCTGGCGATAAGCCAAGCGAAATGTCGCTCGAGTATAGGGAGTAGTGAATTTGGACAGGGGAAGAACGAAGGAGCATGAAGTGCGCGTTCTCTTCAGAGCCTCACATACTCTCGCAGATCGGCGTACTTTTTGGGTCCGATACCGGGGACTTCGAGGAGTTGTTCTTTCGCCTCAAAGCCTTTGCCGTTTTCGACCCGCAAGCGCTCGCGATATTGGATGATTCGCTCCGCCAAAACAGGGCCGATGCCGGGGAGTTGTGCCAGTTGCTCGGGGCCGGCGGAGTTGAGTTGAATCGGCTCTTTCGGCGGGGCCTTGGTGGTTATAACTCGCTGTGAAACGAGATCTTGAGATGCTGAAGTCTGTCTCTCAATACTCGGCGCGGCCTGGGGCGCTAGAGCACTCGCTTGCTCGGTGGGAACCTCGACCTTTTGACCGTCTCGGAGCACTTCGGCGAGATTGAGCGCGCCCAAATCAGCCTCCGGGGAGGCGCCGCCGGCCTCTTCGATGGCCTCATGCACTCTTGAGCCTCGCGTCAGGTGATAGACACCGGGGTTTGCCACCGCGCCGCTCACATGAACCAGCATGGTGGCGGCCCGGCGGGACTCCGCAGGCACATCAACGAAAAACGGCTCACCGGAATCCATCGCCGCCAACTGCCCGCGGCCATATAACAGTACTCCCACACCAGCCGCCAAGGCCAGCAGGAGGACTATAAACGCCACCTTTTCCCAGCGAGAGAAGTAAACCATAGCCCACCTATGGACAAGACCTGAAAACTTACTGGGGGACGAGCCAGCGGTTCGTCCCCCAGACCCCCTCGCCCGCTTTTATTGGCTTCTCTTTTTCGCCACGGTGGCGAAAAAAGGAAAACCGGGAGGGGAGTCTGAGGGGGAAACCGGCGGCTTCCACCTCAGGAAGTTCTCGGTTTAATGTTCTCACACCACGATATTGACGAGTTTATCGCGGACAACGATTGTCTGTTTTACGGCTCGGCCTTTGAGGTGAGTTTGTATTTTCGGTGAGTTGTGGGCGATTTCTTCAAGTTTCTCCTGGGGCAGGCCTGCTTCCACGCTGATGCGGTCTCTGACCTTACCGTTTATCTGAATGACGAGGGTGATCGTCTCCTCTTTAGCGATGGCTTCATCCCAGGTGGGCCAGGAGACGAAGCAAAGTTCATCTTTCTCGCCAAGTTTCTCCCAGAGTTCCGCGGCCATATGGGGCGCGAAGGGTGAGAGCAATTTCACCAGGTTTTCACAGGCTTCGGAGAGCACGAGCAGATCGGCCGGCTCTTTGCTTTCTTCCTGGAGTTCCCGCATCTGCGCCACCAGTTCCATGAGGGCACTGATGGCGGTATGGAAATGGAATCTCTCCAAATCCGCGGTTACCCGCTTGATAGTCTGATGAGTCTTGCGGCGCAAGATTTGGCCGGCCTCAGTGACGGTTGCCGCGGCTATCTTCTCACTCCATTTGGGGTCATAGTGTTCCAGGTGAGTAGTGACGACTCTCCACAGTCTCCCCAAGAAGCGATATATGCCTTCCACTCCGGCGTCCCGCCATTCGGCGTCCTGTTCCGGGGGTCCCATGAAGAGGATGAAACATCTGGCGCTGTCCGCGCCATAAGTGTCACACATCTCATCCACGCCCACGACATTGCCGCGGGATTTGCTCATTTTGGCCCCGTCTTTGTAGATCATTCCCTGGGTGAAGAGCCGCCGGAAGGGTTCCGGGAAACCGACCAGCCCCAGGTCTTGCATGACCTTGCAATAGAAACGGGAGTAAAGCAAGTGCAGCACGGCATGTTCGATACCGCCGATGTACTGGTCAACCGGCAGCCAGGAATCCACCGCCTCCCGCTCGAAAATCTTGTCCGCTTTGGGGCTGGCGAAACGCAGGTAATACCAGGAGGAATAAGTCCAGGTAGCGAGAGTGTCGGTATCTCTGCGGGCGGGACCGCCGCATTTCGGACAGGTAGTATTGATGAATTCGGGCATTTGCTCCAACACGGAACCGCCCTTGCCGGTGAAGGGCGCGTCCTCGGGAAGGATGACGGGGAGTTGATCTTCCGGCACGCCCACAGTCCCGCATTTCTTGCAATAGATGATCGGCACCGGCGCGCCCCAATAGCGCTGGCGGCTGACCAGCCAGTCTCGCAGCCTCCAGTTGACTTTCCTGCGGCCGATACCCGATTCTTCCATCCACTCGGCGATCTTGACTTTGGCTTCCTCATTTCCAAGCCCGTCAAAGACCCCTGAGTTAACCTGGACACCGGAGTCAATATAGGCCTCGGTCATAGTCTGCGGGTCTAGGTTCTCGCCTTCCGGCTGGATGACAACACGAATGGGCAGGTTGTTGGCTTTGGCGAACTCGAAGTCTCGCTGGTCATGGGCGGGAACTGCCATGATGGCTCCGGTGCCATATTGGGGAAGCACATAATCCCCCACCCACACCGGAACCTTCTCCTCGTTGGCGGGGTTTATGGCATAGGCTCCTGTAAAGACACCTTCTCTCACCTCTTCGGAGATGCGCTCCAGTTCGCTCTTGCGGCTGACCTTCTCGAGATAGGCGCGGACAGAGGCTTCTTCCGGCCGGCCTTTAATCAACTTCTCCACCAGCGGATGTTCAGGGGCCAGTACCATATAGGTGATTCCCCAGGTTGTATCTACACGAGTAGTGAAGACGGCGATGTCACCATCTCCCTCCGCCAGGGGCATATTGAACTCCACGCCTTCACTGCGGCCCAGCCATTCAGCCTGCATGGTTCTTACGCGTTCGGGCCACTCCTCCAGCAAATCAAGTTCCTGCAGCAGGCGATCCGCGTAAGCCGTTATGCGGTAAAACCACTGCTCCAAATCCTTGCGATCAGCCTCACCGTCACAGCGCCAGCACTTCCCGCCGACTATCTCTTCATCGGCGAGGACTATTTCGCATTTCGGACACCAATTCACCGGCGCTTTCTTCTTGTAGGCGATGCCTTCTTTGAGCAACTGCAGGAAGAACCACTGGTCCCAGCGGTAATATTCCGGCAGACAGGTATTAAGTTCTCTGCTCCAATCATAAGAGATGCCCAGCCGGCGGAACTGGATCTTCATGCGGTCAATACATTCATAGGTCCAGGCGGCGGGATGGGTCTTGCGTTCAATGGCGGCCTGTTCCGCGGGCTGACCGAAAGAATCGAAACCCATGGGGTGAAGGACATTCTCTCCCTTCATCACATGCCAGCGGGCGATAACATCCCCCAGGATGTAATTGCGCATGTGCCCCATGTGTAATTCTCCGGAGGGGTAGGGATACATGCAGAGACAGTAGAATCTTTGCCGGTCAGCATCAGTGCGAGTGTGAAAGACGCCGTTCTCCTCCCAGTGCTGCTGCCACTTCTTTTCTATCTGTGCAAAAGGCGTGAGTGTCTTTTGCGTGGAGGAACCATTTTCTCTCATGCTATCAGCCTCTTAATCAACAAGATTGCACAAATCAGCAGGATGATTATGGCGGCGCCGATGAGAAGAGTATGTTTCTCCTGGCGGCTGAATTTGAAGTGTTTCCAGTTTGCGATAATCGTGCCCGCGCCGATGAAAGGGAGCCCCGGCAGGTTCTCCGCGATGGGAAGCCTATCTCCCAACAGGAAGAAAGCCGGCGCCACCGTCATTATCGCAAAAACCGCCCAGAAAGTGGCCCGCTGATTTAGTCGCAGTCTTCTCAAGACTGCGAAGAACATCGCCACGAAGAGAAAATCACCGATTCCGATCGCCGTCAGCACAGGCAAACCCGCCCGCGTCGCGGCGGAAACACCGGGGATGGCGGCCGACAACTGCTCGGCGATGGCGCGGCCTTTTTCGGTGGAGGTGATCTGTCCTACGGGTCCCCAATATACTCCCCACAAATCAATACCCGCGGCCACCACGGTCACCACCAGCAGCAGGTTCGCCTCTCGAATAACGCGGCCCACCAGCCTGCCGAGAAAGCCTGCCATCAGGATGAGACAGATGGTGCCGATTGTCCAGAGACCCGGCACCTGCGCCAGCCATTTCAGCGGGCCGGCGGCCTCGTCGCTCACTTTGAGCATAAAGGCGATTATCGCCAGCAGAGGAGGGCGGCACAGCATCATCCCCATGAGAAAGGCGATGGCGATGCCCAATTCCGCGGGCGCGCCGGCACGCACTCTGCACAGGGCGACAATGGTGAGGAGGGCATATAGCAAGAAGGCGGCTGTCGCCAGATAGGCGAGCACCCCTGCCAGCCAGTGTTTGGAAAGCGCC
>WVXJ01000076.1:55242-56035 GCA_011773575.1 Armatimonadota bacterium
ATCTATGATTGGATAGGCTCCGCTGGGGCACAGCCCCTTCGGGGCTTGTCCGGGGAGTGTGAGAAGTGCTATAATCGCCAGGTTAGGTTAGGAGAAGACGAGAATGACGGCCATAGAGGAAGTGGAAAAGTCCCAACTGAAAGATCTGCCGGATTTCGGGCCCGGAGACCAGTTGCGGGTTCAGGTAAAAGTAATTGAAGGGGGCCGGGAACGGCTTCAGGCTTTCCAGGGCACAGTGCTGAAACGCAGCGGAAAAGGGCTGGGCCAGCGAGTGACCATCCGCCGAGTAAGTCACGCGGTTGGAGTGGAGCGCGGTTTTCTCTTGCATTCGCCTCGGGTGGAGAAGATAGAAGTGCTTCGCCGGGGTCGGGTGAGAAGGGCAAAACTCTATTACCTGCGGAACCGGCAGGGGCGCGGCGCCAGAATCCGCGAGAAGCGACGGACTTAGACCAGGCCTTAGTCTCCGCTCATTGATGAACGTCCGAGAATCAGAGAAGGGTCTGGAATGTAAACAGGTGAGCGAACGGTGCATGTCGGTCACCTGTTTTGTTAATCTCTCCGGGTGAGACATCTGAGTTACGGCCATGTTGGATAATCCTTTGAAAATCGCCGCGCTGCTGGGTCTGCTCGTCATTTTGCGGGTGGTGGTGGGAGCGTGGAAGAAGGCCCCACAGAGAGCTTTTCTTGCGGAATTGTTCAATTCCGCCTTGATCGCTTTCGCCCTGGTTTTCCTGCTCATCCGGCCCTTTTTTCTTCAGGCCTTCTTCATTCCATCACACTCAATGGAAACCAC
>WVXJ01000052.1:0-154 GCA_011773575.1 Armatimonadota bacterium
GCCCCGAATCCCCCGGGCCACACGCGAGCTGCAATGGCAGGGACAATGGGTTCCAACCTTGAGAAAGGAAGGTAATCCCCAAACCCTGCCTCAGTTGGGATCGAGGGCTGAAACTCGCCCTCGTGAACATGGAATGCCTAGTAATCGCGCGTCA
>WVXJ01000052.1:218-511 GCA_011773575.1 Armatimonadota bacterium
GCGGTGAATACGTCCCCGCTCCTTGCACACACCGCCCGTCGCTCCATCCGAGTGGGGTTTGGATGAGGCGCGGTCTTATTGGTCGCGTCGAATCTAGACTTCGCAAGGAGGGAGAAGTCGTAACAAGGTGGCCGTAGGGGAACCTGCGGCCGGATCACCTCCTATGTCAGCGCAGGCCGGCTGGAGGGGAAAAAGCGCACAAGCTCAACGAGAAAAATAATGTTTTTCCACTTACTGCGTTATTGAGAATTAGGTGGGGAGGCCTATGAGCACCAATACATCATCGCCACGTA
>WVXJ01000052.1:586-813 GCA_011773575.1 Armatimonadota bacterium
CAAATCGCCCAGACACCAGAAACTTTTTCAGCCCGACACCTCGGGCGGTTGGGGGCCGCAGGCTAAACACCTCGGCCGAAGCCTTGATGCGTACACCCCGGCTCCATCAAACCCATCTTCTATGGGAGCCCTCGTCCATGACTGAGGCCTCGTTGCCAAGGTCTGGTGTCATGGAATGGCCGCCTATTTTCGGGAGCGGCTTCGAGCTTAGATGCTTTCAGCTCTTA
>WVXJ01000052.1:922-1151 GCA_011773575.1 Armatimonadota bacterium
GCGACAAGCCTGTTACCCCCGGGGTAATTTTTCTGACATATCCAACCCCCACCAACGAGGATTTGGATGTTCGCTAAGCCAGGCTTTCGCCTCTGGATCCCTTGCTTTGGAGGATCCAGTCAGGCCGGCTTTTGCCTTTGCACTCTGCAGCGGGTTTCTGTCCCGCTTGAGCCGACCTTTGGGCCCCCTCGATATTTTTTCAAGGGGGTGCCGCCCCAGCCAAACTGCC
>WVXJ01000052.1:1340-1513 GCA_011773575.1 Armatimonadota bacterium
GATTCAGAAGCCGTTCACACCCTTTCGGGCTTGCGGCTTCCTGTGTTTTTATTAAACAGTCGAGACCCCTTTGCCACTGCGACCTACGGTCCCAGCCGAAGCCAAAACCGTAGGCACCCCTTATCCCGAAGTTACGGGGCTAATTTGCCGAGTTCCCTCGCTTGGTGTGCACC
>WVXJ01000136.1:0-5039 GCA_011773575.1 Armatimonadota bacterium
TCCTTTCTTGCCGCCTATGCGCGCAACTTCAATCCTCATGTGCAGATCATTCCGACACCAATTGATCTGGTGACTCATTCGCGCCGGCCGCCCCATGTCCAAAGAGATTCGCAAATCATCGGCTGGGTGGGGACCTCCTCGAATCATCATTACCTCGATTCCCTGTACGAAATTTTCTGCCAGGTGAGTGAGAATCGCTCAGTAGTGCTGCGGGTGGTGAGCAACCGCGCCTTCGACACATCGGCCATTAGGGTGGAGAATGTCCAATGGGAGCCGGAGAAAGAGGCGGCGTTGCTTCATGAGTTTGATGTCAGCATAATGCCCTTGAAAGACGATGTGTGGAGTCGAGGGAAATGTGCCTTTAAGGCTTTGCAGTGCATGGCCGTCGGCATTCCCGTGGTGTGTTCTCCGGTAGGGGCAAATGCGGAGGTTGTCAGAAACGGCGTGGAAGGCTTCCTCGCCGGTGAACCGCAAGAATGGATTGACAAACTCCGTTTGCTGCTGGACGATGCTCCGCTCAGAGANNCGCCTCATTGAATGTCTCAGTGAGTCTGCTGTGGGCTGATCTTATTCGTTGAGGCACAAGGTATTTCATGCGGGGACAAATGCGATTCAAACTCTGCCGCGCAGACGAAGGTTGGCTTTCTGCGAAACATGTGAAGTCCGAAGATGTGTGTCAGGCGGCCTCGGCTGTGCTCGAGCGGGCGCAAGAGATAACATCAGCGCGCCCCACAGGGGAGACTGCGGCGTTTCCGGAGACAAAGAAACGGCGAAGATTCTCGAGTCTGGTTTCTTTGGGAGAAACAAAGGTATTTTTGAAACTCTATCTCTTCCCTCGCTTACGCGACAGATTGCTGCTGCATCTTGGAATCACCAAGGCGGGGAAAGCGTACGCCGCTTCCCTCCGTTTGCACGGTCTTGGAATACTCTGTCCACACCACATTGCTATCTTGAGAAGCAACAATCCGCTTGCTCTGGTGCTGGCGTCAGAGGCGCTGCCGGAGGGTACGACTCTCGGCCGCAGGATTATGGAATCTCTCCGCGAGGGGCAGGAATCTTCTTCGTCGCGCGACTGGCAAACTCTGATCGACCAACTCGCCGCGTTTGTCGCCGGCCTCCACCAACAAGGCATTTATCATGACGACCTCCATCACAGCAACCTGTGGGTGAAGGCCGCGAGCGGGGGGAAACTTGAATTCTATATACTAGATCTGGAGGAGATTTCTTTCTGCAGCACGATCTCCCGGCGCAGAAGACTGTTTAACCTGCTGCACCTGACGCGCAACCTTGGAGCCGCGGCCGCCGGCGCGGAACTCGACGGAGTGGCTCTGGGTTTGCGGTGGGCAAGAGCATATCAGCAAGCCGCGGGAATCGAGCTTTTCGCGGAAGATCTGGTGAAGGTAGAGGCCGCGGCTCGCCTCGGTATGAAATTGTGGAGAGAAGACGCCGCGCAGGCCAATCCGCTGCATTGACCAAAGCAGGCCTCTCACCTGCTGAGGAATTCACCCGGCCTTGCTATGTGAGTTGAATCTCGGCATAATGCCTTGGATCCAATCTAGGGGATTGCCACCGGCGCATGGGAATAGAACATTGGCGCATAAACAGAACCTGGATTGCAGAGCACGGTATCTCTCAGGAAGACCTGGAGAGGGTCGCGCTTTCTCTGCTCAACGTTGATACAGAAGCATCGATGGTGAAAGCCGCCCAAGAATCCGCGCCGACTTTTCCGACCACGCAGAGACAATGGGGGTACAGCGCCTTCCTGACTCAATCCGTAAATGATGTTCCGCTGTTCTTTAAGGTTTATTTCTTCCTGCATCTTCGAGAAAGGCTGCGTTTCCACCTGGGTCTATGCCGGGCGGTGAAGGGATATGACAACATCCGTCGTCTCCACGACATGGGAGTACCTTCCCCGGCGCCGGTTGCGCTCTTGTTGAAGCGAAACCCCTGCTCCGCCCTCCTGATAACTGAGGCCTTGTCCGAAGGTAAGACATTGGCGCAGTGGCTGCGAGATTCTCTTGCAAGCATCACTTCCTCCCCCACTCTTGGGCCGTCTGCCGAATCCAACAATCTGCTAAGACAACTTGCCGTTTTCCTCAACCGAATTCACAAGCAAGGCATATATCATCGCGATCTGCACGATGAAAACATCTGGCTGAGCCGAAGCGAGGACGGTGGTTTCTTGTTTCAATTGCTGGATGTCGAAGCCGTCACATTCTGCCGCAGATTATCAATGCGGCGAAGGATTAAGAACCTGCGCCGTATCGCCCAAAATCTGGCAACAGCGGCAGCCATGAGACAATTGGATGGAGAAACACTGGCACTGGAGTTCGCCAACTACTACTCTGATGCCTCCGGATTGCCGGCATCGCCCCGTTTCCTTGAGATAATGAAGGCCGCGGCGCGACGTGGAATGAAGAGATGGAAACCAACGAATCTGCCCGACTAAGACTCATGGAGATTGATCTCGGCCGCGACTGGGCTGGCGGCCAGAGCCAGTCTTTCTCTCTGGCACATGGGATGGCCCAGCGCGGACACGACGTAACATTTCTCTGTCGAGCAGATGGAGAACTCGCCCGCCGCCTTGCCCAGCACCGGATTCATCGGATCGAGATTTCCGTCGGCGGGCGTCTGAGCATTCCCACGGTAGCGCGAATTCTCAGACATATGCGAGAAACCGCTCCGCAGGTGATTCATGTTCATGATTCGCTCTCTTTCTGGCTGGGAGGGCTTGCAGCAAAGATGGGCCGCCTGAAAGCACCGCTTGTCGTTCACAAGCGGACAGACCATGCCCCCGGCCGATTCGCCGCATTCCGCTATCGCAATCTGGCCCATCGTATTATCGCCATCTCGAGGGCGGCCGAAAAGGCCTTGCTGGAAGCCAGTGTTCCTCAAGAAAAAGTGGCTCTCATCTACAGTTCTGTGGATTGTGAGGCTTTTGAGCCGGATGATGGCTCTCTTGAAACCAAATTCCGCACCGAGATGGGTCTCTCCGCCAGGTGGCCCCTTATCGGGACGATCGGATCTTTGGTCAGCCGTAAAGATCAGTCCACAATCATCCAGTCAGCACCCGCCATTCTTCAAGCCTACCCTGACACATGCTTCATCATCTGCGGCAGCGGTCCGCTTCAAGCCTCACTCGAAGATCAGGCGAAACGGCTGGAAGTTGATAATCGTGTTGTCTTCCTGGGAGAGCGAGAAGATGTCAGATCACTGCTGGCGAGCCTGGATATCTTCGTCTTACCTTCTGTTGCAGAGGGTTTGGGAGTATCCGCATTGGAAGCCATGGCCATGGGAAAGCCGGTTGTGGCCAGCCGCGTCGGAGGCCTGGCCGAAGTGGTTGAGGATGGCCACACAGGATTCCTGATCAAGCCGCAGGCACCTGACGACCTTGCCGCCGCCGTTATCCAATTGCTTCAAGACGCAGATAAGCGAAAGGCCTTCGCGAGGAATGCGCGTCTTCGCGCAGAAACAGTCTTTAGCCGCAAGACAATGCTTGACCTCACCGAGGCGCTGTACCTTTCTTGCCCGAGTTGATCTAGAAGATATGAACATGAACGGAATATCCGTCATCCTCACTTGCTACAATGAAGAGGAGCGTATCCGCTCCTGTCTTGAGACAGTCTCCTGGGCTGATGAAATACTGGTGGTGGATTCATTCAGCACCGATGACACTCTCAAGATTGCCGGCGAGTTCACTGACCGCATCCTGCAGAGAAAATATGACGGACCCGCCTCGCAGCGCAATTGGGCCATCCCGCAGGCTCGCTTCCCCTGGATATTGGTGATGGACGCGGATGAGCGCGTTACTCCCGAGTTGAAAGAAGAGATACAGGCCATAGTCTCTTCACCTGATACCTGCAGCGGCTACTTCATCCGGCGGCGCAACTACTTCGCCGGAAAGGAGATTCGTTACTGCGGCTGGCAGCGGGATTGGGTGCTGCGGCTCTTTCGTAGAGACGAGGGGCTGTACGAGGAAACCAGAAGCCACGATTATCATCCTGGAGTGAAGATTACGGGAGAACCCAGGCGTTGCCGCGCTGTAATGGACCACTATCCCTATCGTGACCTGAAGTCTTATCTGGAGAAACTCCGCCGCTATGCTGACTGGGGAGGCCTGGACGCTCATCAACAGGGAAAGCGCGCCACCTTCTTCCGGCTGCTCCTTCATCCTTTGGGACGATTTCTCAGGATGTTTGTGCTCCAGAGAGGTTTCCTGGATGGTATGCATGGACTGGTAGTGTGCACCCTTGCCGCCTGTTATGTCGCTCTGCAGGATGCCAGATTGTGGGAAATCCAAAGGAGTCAAGGGTCTGCTGAGTCTTGAGTCTGGAGATTCCGGGGAAATAGCTTCAGGCTCTCAACTCTGAACTCACAACTCTCAACTCATAACTCTGAATTAGAATGAAAATCGGCATCGTCATCCGTCGCTTCCATACGCGTGGTGGGACCGAACGACGGACCCGGGAACTGGTCCGCTGGCTCCTGGATGCGGGCCACGAGGTACACCTCTTTGCAGAGGCATGGGATAACGAGTTGACCGACGGAATCTCCTCTCACCGCATCCGTACCGTGAAATTGGCTCGCTGGCTGAAGGCGCTTTCCTTTGCCGTCCTGGCAGCACAAGCGACGCGGAAGTGGAATCTCGACCTCGTTCACAGCCAAGCCCGCACCTATGCCGATGATGTCGCCACCCTCGGAGGAGGCTGCCACGCGGATTATCTGGATCACTTTCTGGAAGATGCACCGCCCTTACAGCGCATCTGGGAGCGCAACCATGCCTTCAATCGCGTCACAATGGCCCTGGAGAAAGCGCAGTACCGGCGCTGCTCTCGCCTCATCCTCAACTCCAGCTTCGCCATGCGGGGACTTCTGCGTTATTTTCCTGATGCAAGAGCAAAATGTCGGGTAGTTCACAACGGGGTGGACAGCGAGTTCTTTCGCCCCGACATAGAACTGCGGAAGAAAATGCGTGCCACATTGGCGGTTCCAGAAGGCGCGTTGATCTTCCTTTTCGCTGGCAGCGGGTTTGCGAGAAA
>WVXJ01000136.1:5132-7312 GCA_011773575.1 Armatimonadota bacterium
CGACCTTGACATTGATCAACACATCATATTCGGCGGAGCCGCCGCCGATACGCGTCCTTTCTATTGTGCCTCCGATGTATTCGTCTTGCCCACCAAATTCGACCCTTTTGCCAATACCACCAATGAAGCGCTGGCGAGCGGATTGCCGGTGATTACCACTCACACCAATGGCGCCAGTGAAATACTGACCCCAAAAGAGGGATATGTAGTCGAGCGGTCAACTGATATCGAGGAATTATCTGCTGCGATGAGGGCCTTGCTGGATAAAGAGCGGTGTGCCACGATGTCAGCAAACGCCCGCCAAACCGCTCTATTGCATCCTTGGAGCCAAACCGCAAACAAGACCCTGGAGGTCTATGAAGAAATCCTGAGGGAGCGTCAGACCAGCCATGATTGAAGAGAAGATAGTCTCCAGAGAAAATGCGCGCGAGACGCTTCGTGCTTGGCAAGAGGCGGGGAAGAAAGTCGTCTTTACCAATGGCTGTTTCGATCTCATCCACGCGGGCCATGTCCGCTATCTGGAGAAGGCGCGCGCACTGGGAGACAAATTGATCGTGGCTGTTAATGACGATGATTCGGTGCGACAACTAAAAGGACCGGACCGGCCCATTCAGCCTGTCACCGACCGTGCAATGATTATCGCCGCGCTCGCCAGTGTTGACCTCGTGGTCGTCTTTCCGGAACTCACAACCGACAATCTCCTGAATCTCCTCCGCCCCGATGTGCTGGCAAAAGGAGGAGACTACACCATGGAGACTCTGGTTGCCTCAGAGCGCGACTTCGTGAAATCCTACGGCGGTGAAGTCATCATTATCCGCAGACTCGACTCCACCAGCACCTCAGGGCTCGTCGAGCGCATACGCGGAAAAGATAGCTAGTTCGTTCGCGCGGGGATCAAGGGCTTTCGGGGCGAGACATTCTCTCCGCGAGGCGGAGCATGGTTCCCACGCCGACACCGGTGGGCCCTTCGGCGAGGTAGGATTTGGTCTTTTCGTTCCAGTCCGTAGCTGCGATGTCAATATGGGCCCAGGGCTTATCTCCAACGAACTCACGCAGAAGAACGGCTGCGTTGGAGGCATCTCCATAGCGTCCGCCCACATTCTTCATATCCGCCACCTTGCTCTCCATGGTCTCCTTGTATTCAGGGTAGGTGGGCAGCCTCCACAATCTCTCCCCCGCCAACTCTCCCGCTTCTACGAGAGCGTCGGCAAGATCTTCATCTGTGGAAAAGAGGCCGCTTGCGAGCCCTCCCAGAGCCACCGCACAGGAACCGGTGAGGGTGGCCACATCCACGACATGAGTGGCCCCCTGTTGGACGGCATAGGCAAGCGCATCCGCGAGAACAAGCCTTCCTTCCGCATCTGTAGTGATAATTTCGATGGTCTTGCCGGCCATAGTCCGCAGCACATCGCCGGGGCGAAAGGCTTTGCCGCTGAGAAGGTTCTCCGTCAAAGGAATCACAGCGAGAACATTCAGCGGCAACTCCATCCGGGCAATGGCCCACATAGCCGCCAACACAGCCGCGGCCCCGGCCATGTCGTTCTTCATCTTCTCCATGCCCTCCCGCGGCTTCAGCGAGATACCGCCTGAGTCGAAAGTAATTCCCTTGCCCACCAGGGTCAGCAGACTCGTATCCTCGACCGGTTTATGCAAGAGGGTGACCAGTTTTGCCGGCTGTTCCGATCCGGACGCGACGGCCAAGAGCCCTCCCATGTCCAGCCGCTGCATATCCGCTTCTTCAAGTACCTGTATTTGCAGTCCTGCGCTCTCGGCGAGTTCTTTGGCTTTCTGCGCGAAAGCCGCCGGGGTCATGATATTTGCAGGTTCATTGCCAAGATCACGAGCCAAGTTGACAGCCTCCGCAGTCATTTGCCCTGCAGTCAGAACCGGCTCAAGCGAAGCACCCACCTCCGGCTGTGTGCCGACCAGCAAGAGTTGTTCAAGGTCGCGGGGCTGACGCTCTCCGGTCTTGTGCAAATCCGGGCTATACAGCCCCACAAGGGTTCCCTCCACCACCATGCGGGCGGATTCCGCGGCAGGAATATCCAGCCCCGCCCCGTGGAGAAGACTGGAGACTTTCCGGCATCCCCGTCTGCGCAAGAACCGCGCGGCGGTTCCCGCCGCCCTGCGTACACGAAGAGGTGAAAACTCCTCCCGCTTACCCAGGCCCACCACCAGCA
>WVXJ01000136.1:7344-7897 GCA_011773575.1 Armatimonadota bacterium
AGAGACTGGATCAGCCCTCCCAACACACCATCTACACGGTCGAGAACGGACTGGGATTCCGGAGGCGCGGTCTTATCCTCGAAAATCGTTACCACCGCAGCCTCAGCCTGGACTTGTTCAATCTCACCTTGCAGAGCACGGATCTCCACGGAAACCTCCCTCAAGAATCCGAATTGAATCTACGCCCGGCAATTATACTAGCATACGAAAGATGAGAGAAGAGCTGAAACTTCCCGCCGCCGGAGCCTGTCTAAATCATATGGGGAGAAAGATTGTGTGCTATATGCAAGGTAAAACTTCTTAGATGTGGAAATTGAGAATGGAGGAAAGAGAGGGAAAATGACGAGCGGTTTCAGCGGATCACTGGGGAGCATGCTGATCGAGGCGGGCATGATAAACGCGGAACAGCTGGCACATGCCCGCGAGGAGCATGATACCACAGGAGAAGACCTCGCCGAATCCTTGGTGCGGCTCGGTTATGTGAGTGAAGAGAACCTGTATACTTTCCTCGCTCGGCAAGTGGGCATGGAATTCGTCCAGGGGGTGGAATCCC
>WVXJ01000136.1:7909-10593 GCA_011773575.1 Armatimonadota bacterium
GCCCAGGAAGATAAGACTCTCGTTGTCGCCATGGCCGATCCGCTCAACCTGATGGCGATTGATGATCTGAGACTCCTCACCGGCCTCGAAATCAAGCCCGTGGTTGCGCCTCCCAGAGAGATTGATGAGGCCATCGAACACTTCTATATGGAGCAAATGTTCCATGACATCAGCGCGTTGAAGGCTGATCAAGTCCTTCCCGAGGAAGAGAGCGAAATCGCCGACCTCGAGAAACTGGCACGAGAAGCCTTGGTCATCAAACTGGTCAATCTCCTCATCCATCAGGCCGTCCAGGAGCGCGCCAGCGATATCCATATCGAGCCACACGAGAAACAACTCAAGGTGCGCTATCGCATTGACGGCATTTTGCATGATGCCACCGCTCCTCCCAAGTCTCTTCATCCCGCCATCATCTCGAGAGTGAAGATACTCGCCGAAATGGACATTGCCGAACGCCGCCTCCCCCAGGATGGGCGAGTCCGCGTGAAAGTAGCTGATCGCCAGGTTGACCTGCGGGTTTCCACTCTTCCTACCCTTTATGGAGAATCGGTGGTCATTCGCTTGCTGGATCGTTCCGCCGGCATGATGGCCCTGCAGGAACTGGGAATGCGAGAGGACGCCCTTCAAGAATTCAACCGGCTCATTACTCGACCACATGGAATCATCCTGGTGACAGGGCCCACCGGCTCCGGCAAAACCACTACTCTCTACGCAGCATTGAATCGCATCTACTCACCACAGAAGAAGATAATCACCATCGAAGATCCGGTTGAATACGAACTTATGGGGGCCAATCAGCTAAATGTCCGCCCACAAATCGGCCTCTCCTTTGCCAGAGGCCTGCGCCATATAGTGCGTCAGGACCCGGACATCATCATGGTGGGGGAAATCCGCGACCGGGAAACGGCCGAGATCGCCATTCACTCGGCCCTTACCGGCCATCTGGTTTTTTCCACTCTTCATACCAATGACTCCTCAGGCGCACTCACCCGTTTGCTGGATATGGGAATTGAGCCGTATCTCGTGGCATCCTCTATTATCGGAGTACTGGCACAGCGTTTAGTAAGAGTTATCTGCCGTGGATGCAAACGCCAAGTAACTCCTGAACCGGAGGCACTGCGAGAGGTGGAGTTCCCTGAAACAGACAGACCGGACAAGGTCTCGGTGGCAGACGGCTGCGACCGCTGTCGCCAGACAGGTTATCAAGGACGCACAGGGGTATTCGAGTTACTCCCGATAACGGAGACTGTCAGAGACCAAGTACTAAATAAGATTTCATCCAGCGTCATCAAGCAGAAAGCCGTGCGAGAGGGAATGCGGACACTACTGGTGGATGGCAGAGAGAAAGTCAGAGAAAGCCTCACTACAATCGAGGAAGTGCTGCGAGTCTGTCAGCGGGATGAAGCATAGCTCCCTGCCGATTCTGTTCTTGGCGATAAAACGTAGATCTTTGTCAAAGATATCTTATCGTTTCTTATTATCTCATCCTCAAGTCATCCAATTGCCCGGAAGCACTTTCCTGAGGTAAAATCTGCCGGTACGAAAATGCCAAGATTCAGATATGCCGGACTGGATGCCAAAGGACACTCGGCCAGCGGGGAAGTCACCGCGGCGGATCCTCACGAGGCCCTCGCAAGAGTGCGAGACCTTGGTTATTTCCCCACGGGTGTAGATGAGATTACCCGTACACCCGAGAAGGAGTCGCCCCGCCGCATACACCCTGGTGATGTTGCGCTGGCCGTCCGCCAACTCGCCAATCTTGTTGGCGCGGGCCTGCCTATGCACCGAAGCCTGATGGTTCTCTCGGAGCAGACCGCCAACCCTGCACTCAAGTCCCTGGTGGAGGAAGTCAGGGCTGAGGTGCGCGCGGGGGGCTCTCTCTCCGGCGCGCTGTCCCGATTCCCCCGCGAATTCCCTTCGCTGGCAGTAAACCTGGTGGAGACCGGAGAAAGCACCGGCAGTCTGGACAATTCCCTGAGCCGGCTGGCGGAACTCATGGAGAAGACCATCCAGCGCCGCGCCCAGATAATCTCTGCGCTCATCTACCCGGCCCTGCTCACGGGGGTGGCGATTGCCGCGGTGTTCTTTCTCACCACTTTCCTGGTTCCGAAATTAGTCCTTATTCTGCGTGATCTCGAAACCTCCCTCCCCCTCCCCACAATCATTCTCATCGCCGTGGCGGATGCCGTTAAAGCGGGTTGGTGGGCAGGCTTGCTGGTAATAATTTTCGGTGTGGTTGGACTCTGGTACTATGGCCGGCGTCAGGGAGGACTGCTGTGGGATAGGCTGTTCCGGAGCCTGCCGGTAAGCAGAAGGCTGATTGAGAGGATCGCCACCGCGCGCTTTGCACGCACCCTTGGCTCCATGCTTGCCGGCGGAGTACCTATCCTGGATTCCCTTGAAGTCGCCGGCGCGGGTGTGGGGAGCCCGCTTGTTGCCGATGCCATACGACGCGCGAGAGAGCAAGTGAGAGAGGGCGTGCCTCTGGCTGCGGCTTTGAGCCACGTAGGAGGATTCCTGCCGGTTCTCGTGCATGTTTCCGCGGTCGGCGCGGAAACCGGCAGACTGCCCGATCTGCTGCTTCGTCTCGCCGATTCTCTGGATTTCGAAGTTGATATCTCTTTGCGCCGACTCATCAGCCTGCTGGAGCCTGCCATAATTCTGATAATGGGCCTCATGGTAGG
>WVXJ01000136.1:10658-17455 GCA_011773575.1 Armatimonadota bacterium
GCGGGGGTGGTGCTGGTAAATGTAGGCCCACAGCGGGAAAAGGCGCGCAGAACCCGTGCCATCGCCGATATAAAAGAAATGGATACCATGTTGGAGATATATCATGCCGATAATGGAGACTATCCGACTTCCCAGCAGGGGCTTCAGGCGCTCATTACCGAGCCGAGTACCCCGCCTGTCCCCGGCAACTGGCAGGGTCCTTATATGAAGAATCGCAGGCAGCCCCCACTTGACCCATGGGGTAATGAATATGTCTATGTCTCACCGGGACAGCAGAACCCGGACACTTTTGACCTCTATTCCTACGGAGCAGACGGACGCTCCGGAGGCAGTGGGAAAGATGAGGATGTAGTCCCTTGGGAGGAATAGCAGAGCAACGCGGAAGATCCGTCGCATGAATGAGACAGCACCAAGCTACAGCAAGCGAATTTCTCCGCGAAACCGGCGCGGCTTCACCCTGCTGGAACTTATCCTCGTCTGCGCGATCATAGTCATCGTCATGGGGGTAGTCTCCGCTTCCATGACAGGCTTTCTGGCACGCAGCCAGTTGCGCCGCAGCGCCTCCCGATTGGCCTCCATGGCGGTTTTTGCCCGCACTCATGCCATCACTGCCGGCCGCCAGGTGGAAATGAGAGTGGACAAGTATGCAGGAGAGGTTGCCCTTTTTGAACAATCCGATGATCCAGATCAGGAATTCTCTTCGCTGGGCGCGAGGTGGAGGTACTCTCTCCCGCAGAATGTCTCTATCTCTGCGTTCGAAATCGGCGGAGAAGAAACGGAACAGGGAAGCATAATCTTCTTTCCCGAGGGAGGGGCGGAAGAGGCCTATCTTGTGCTCTCTTTATGCGATTCACAGGGCAGAATCATGACCGCGGCAGAGCAGAAACAGATATGGGTAAACAAGATAACGGGCCGGCTGAAGGTGGAATGAGAGAACAGCCGAGAGTAGAGAATCATAGGCTGAGGCTTCACAGCCGTCACGGCTTCACCCTTGTGGAAGCACTGCTGGCGGCGGTTCTCATCGTGATAGGGATTGCGGGCGCGCTGGGTGCGATCTCCGCGGGGTTGCGCGCGGGTGCGGCTGGAGACTTCTATCGCGTCTCCGCACTTCTCGCCCAGCAGAAGATGGCCGAACTGGAGGCCGCGCCTCAGCTCTCCGTGGGTGAGGAAGAAGGCGATTTCGAACCGGATTACACGGGTTATGATTGGTCATATACGATAGAAGAGGGACCGGAAGGGCTCTGGTTGGTACGGCTCAAGATATCGGAGACCACTGATGCGGAACGGTCCCGAGAAGCAGAGATAGTAACTTACCTTCTGCGGCGAGGATGATGAAAGCGCGCAATGGCTTCACACTGCTGGAACTGACCATGGCGATGACCGTGGTGGCGATCTTGGCGGTTGCAATGGTAAGCGCGTTCACCACCGGACTGCAGACATGGGAAAGGGTAGAACAGCGGTCAGACGCGGAGCAGAGAGTGTCGGCGGTGCTGGAGACCCTCTCCGCGGATCTTCGCGGCGCCTGGTTGGGCCCGAATGACAAAGGAGGCTGGTTCACTCTGGAAGGACAAGAGGATGCCTCTTCTCTCTCCTTTACCTGCTTGCTTTCGGGACGACAGACAGGGCAGACGTTGGATTTTTCCGCCGTTTCCTATTACCTCGACTCTTCCAGCGGGATTCTTTGGCGAGAAGTAGGACCCGCGCCTTCGGAAAAGGCCGTAGAGCAGTCGGAACAGATTGAAGGCCAAGAAGACGAAATAGCCGAGGATGTGCTTCAATTCTCGGTTCGCTGCTGGGATGGCGAGGAGTGGCAGGAAGTATGGCCGCCCGCCATTTCCGGAAACGGAACAGCGGAGCAGAATACTGTGTCTCTCCCCCATATTGTCGAGATCAGCATGGAACTATCAAGCGGTCAAGAGAGAACGCGAACCGTACGCACCATGATACCCATTGAAATGGCCCATCCGTGAGGACTTGATGCCGGACATGCTCAAGAAAATTGCCGCAACCTATCGGAACCGCAGAGGGGCCGCCTTAGTTCTGGCGATCTTCACCAGCGTCATCCTCACCGTATTGGCCGTCGGCCTGGTCGAGATCGTACGGGTCGAGATAATCGCCTCCCGCTCTGCTCTAAATCGCCTCCAGGCGCGTTACTTGGCAAAAGCCGGTTTCAATCTTGCCCGTTCCCTGTTAATGTATGAGGACGAACAAGACACTGACGGGACGGAGGATGTCTGGTTTACCCTCCAGGATGAACCCCCTCTCGATCTGGGAGAGGGTTCGTGCCATATGGCCGTCATTGACGCCTGTTCGCTCATCAATGTCAATACGGCAGATGAAGGGGTATTGTCAGTCATCATCGGCGACCTTGCGCTTGCTCAGGCGGTTGCGGCTTGGAGAACGGAGAACGGACCTTTTCGAAGCCTGGGCGAACTTGGCCGCGTTGAAGGGATGAGTAAAGATCGACTGGCGGAATTGGCAAAACTCGTCACAACAGTCTCTCTGGAACGCAATGTCTCTGCTGAGGGTGAGGAAAGGGTGAATGTGAATACACCGGATCCATCGCAAATGGTCAGACTCTTGGGCATTAGGCAATCTCAGGCTCAAAGCATCATACACTACCGCAGATTGCAGCCGGATGACCTGCTTCATGCACCTGGAGAAGTATTAAGAGCGGACTTGCCCAGATCGGTGGTAAAAGAAATCATGGACAAGATCACCGTAAGCGAGGCAAAATACAATAGCGGCCGAGTGAACCTGAACACAGCATCGCGAGAAGTTCTTCTGGCTCTGCCGGGGGCTTCTCCTCAATTCGTTGATACCTTGATAGCAAGGAGAGAAGAAGAGGGCGGTGGACTGCGCTCAATCGGAGAACTGCTCGGCTTCCCGGGCATATCAGATGAGGACTTCATCTCTCTGTCCGGGCTGACCTGCACGAAATCGTCCACCTATATAATCGAAGCCTCAGCACAACTTGAGGGCAAGCCCGTCCGCCGGACCCTGCAGGGGGTAGTGATGCGCCAGCCGGGGCCCGTGGCGCCTATCGCCTCCGGCTGGAAAGAGACTTTCCGGCCCACCTTCATCCAAACCGGGGAATCAGGATAGACATAGATGAGAGGAGAAGAAGCACCCATCGCAATCGATATAGGCTCACGCGGGGTGAAAGTCGCCCAGGTCGTAACCCGCGGGGACAGGGTGGTTCAGGTGCGCTGCGGCTATGGACAACTGCCCCAGGGATTCGCTTGGGAGCCTGAGAAGCGAAGCAGCCCGGTCGAGGAGGCTCTGGACAAGGCCCTGGAGCAGGCCGGAGTACGAGGCCGGGGGGCGATCTGCGTTCTGCCGAGACATCAGGTAACCGTGAGGTTCACTGAGTTTCCCGTTGCTCGCCCTGATGATCTGGCGAAGATGGCTGCGCTCGAAGCCGAACAACACATCCCTCTTGCCGTCGAGGAAACGGTGGTTGGCTATGAGTCCCTCGGCGCACCTTCTCCGGACACCGGACTGGCTCCTGCGCTGATCGTGGCTGCCCGCAGACCGGTCGTGCAAGGCTATCTTTCCCTTCTCTCTGCACTCAATCTTCAATCCGAGCAAATTACATTTGACGCGCTCTGTTTGTTCAAAATGTGGCAATCCTTAGGAGTCGACTCCGATTCTGCCTTCCTGCTTGATCTGGGCGCGAGAGTGATGACGATAAACCTCATAGACAGCGGCCGCTTGCGCATGAGCCGTACTATAAGCGGCGGCGGAGAAGATCTCACGCGGGCCTTTCAGACCGATTTCGGCACTTCCCTTGATGAGGCTGAGCAGGTAAAGCAAACCCGTGGACTGACCGTTGTTCAAGACGGCATACCCAGTGCGGTGAGCAAATGGATGGAGGCTTTGCTTGCAGAGATTCGCCGTTCAGCCATGGCTTTCGGCACGCAGTCCGCCAAGCCGACCAAGATCTACTTGAGCGGCGGCGGCTCCCTGCTGCCCGGGCTGGATAGGTTTCTCGACGAGGTTGCCGGCCTCAAAACAAGCCTCCTGCTTCCAGGTCAAGACCTCCTGACTCCTTCACAAGGTGCCGTCTTCGCCCTTCCCTATGCGGCAAGCCTGGCCGCCTCACAGAAAACCCAAGCGCTGAATCTGCTTCTCCCCGAAGCCGTCTCCGCAGAACGCGTCCTTCGTCGCCGCAGAGTCTGGACAACCGCCGCGCTGGCGGCAGGTGTCGCTTTGCTGACCTTCATCGGCGGCTCCTATGTTTCCCTGGAGCGCAAGAAGATGATGATTTCCGAGACGGCCCCGACGGTGGAACAGGCAAACCAGGATCTGCAAAAGGCGGGGAGATTATCTAAAGAGAGAAGGGACCTCGGATCCCAGTTGGATTTTCTCACCACCGCCCACAAGGGCCGACACCACTTCTTGGATATCCTGCTGGAAATCCACCAACGCGCTCCCAAGGGAGTATGGCTGACCAGTATGGTCATGGAAAAGAGCACACCTTCGCCGGACAGAAACGCCTATATCTTGCAGATGGCCGGCAAGGCTCCCGATAATGAAGTTGTAGCTGATCTTGTCTCCGCGCTTGCAGGCATTCCAACCCTGAAAGAGGCAAACCTGCAAAGCGCGAAGTCGGTACGAATTGGGACAGAGCATATGGTGGAGTTCTCTCTTTCCTGCGAGTTATCCGACGCCGGCCTGGATGATAAGACGCCCTCCCCGGAGAAGACCGACGAGGACACGGAGGAAACGCCATGAGGCGGCTGACGCGCCGGGAGCGGGCACTGGCTGTGATATGCGGGGCTCTTCTAGTCGCGGTGGTTCTGGTGCAAGGGATAGCCAAGCCGCTGCGGGAGAGACTGGCGGAGATAGACCGCAATCTGCTGCAACAGAAGGACATCATCAATCGCGCACAGGCAGCAACCCTGGACCTGTATGCCGTCGAAACGGATATAGAGACACTCGCTGCGCGCCGCCGCGCTTTCATTATCACAGGAGAAGCAGTACCTGAAATGATGCGCAAGGTTGAGAAAGCGGCTGAGGAAACACAAATAGGACAAGTGAACATTCGACCTCTGGGCCGAGAAGAGCAAGAAGGACTCATGCGCCATCGGATGCAGTTGGAGGTTAAAGAATCATTCTTGCCTCTGAAGAATTTTCTCTACCACCTGGAAGAAGGGGAACCGGCATTAATAATTGATAGAATAGCAGTTGACGCGGAAACGAAGGTTTCTGATATAGTTCGCGCTACCGTATTTATATCGGCCTACAGCCTACCTGCGGGAGAGACAAAATGAGAAAAGAGATAACCATAGGTATAATCATCGGCCTGCTGTGGGGTTCGGGGATGCTGGCACCGGGCGCGGTTTTTCGTACGCCCGAACCCATGCCTGAGACACGGGTGGCGCCCCAACAGCCCGTCTCCTTACCTGAACTGACAGAAGGGGGGAGACCGCTGTCTTACTATGAGGCCATTGATGAGCGAGACCTATTCCGTCCTGCAGTCTTGCCCCATACACCACCACCGCGGACAAGGAGATCTGCTGACCTTCCTGCATTCCCCAAGCCCGCCTGGCGGTCTCCCCTCCAGGGGTGGGCTTACGCGGGCTACGCTGCAATAGACGGCGTGGCGGTGGCTATCCTGCAGGAATCGAGCAGTGCCCAGGCGGTCTTCCTCCGTGAAGGTGAGAACTTTCGCGGGGGTGATGTGGAGGAGATAACTCCCGACCGCGTCCAACTCGCTTTCGAAGAGGGCCTCGAAATGATACCGAAATCGGATGCCTACAATACCGTTCCTCTGGACAGTACCAGCACGGCCGCTGCTTCAACGCCGCGGACCCCGCAAATACGACGGCCAAACCGCCCCGCCGCCGTCCCCACTACCCCCGCTGCAGCAGCGCCTCGGCCTTCGGAAGTGCGTCCGAGGGTGTCCGCTACCGGCAATCACGGTCAGAGATCGGCCGAACTCCGGGCGGAATGGGAATCCCGACGCCGTAGAATGATGCGCCGAGGGGAGAGCGCTCCTTCCTCGGAGGTTACGCTTCCGCCTCCACGACTGCCGAACCGTCTGCATTCGCGGCTGCAGGAGGAATCTGAACAAGAGGGGTCTGAAGAAACCGAAGAAGTCGACGAAACCATGCAATGAAACCACAGTATTTGGCTTGCATGAAGTCTCATCATTATCTTGCAGCAAAGGATTTCAGGAGGAGAAAGATGCGCCGACTCGTACCGGTGGGAATTTGGCTGTTGCTGAGCGTCCTCCCAGTACTCGCTCAGCCTGCAGACGAGTCTGCCGCGGCGGAGGCATCTGCCGAGGATGCAATTACCTCTGAGCGACTCGTACCGACCGCACCGCCGGCAGCACCCGCAGCGGAGGTCTCTCCCAGGTTTCGGCAGAGGGCTCTGGCGAGCCCCGCCCCCCGCACTATTATGCTGGATGTGCGGAGCCTGGATATTGACCATTTACTCAAACTGCTGGGCGATGCCGCATCACTCACCATAGTGAAAGACCCGGCCGTCACGGGTCCCGTCACCATCATCTGCCCATATCCGGTAAGCATCGACGAAGCCCTGGAGATTCTTAATGCCGTCCTGGAAGTGAGAGGCTTTACTGCGGTTCGGCGTGGTCAAGTACTGAAGATCACCACCTTGGAGAAGGCCGTCCAGACAACCACGGAAACTCATGTGGGGAGAGACCCGGAGAATGTCCCCTCCGGAGATCGCATCATTACTCAGATAGTCCCCCTGGCAAGTCTTGATGCGATAGGGTTAGCGGCGGAATTATCCCCCCTCGCAATGCTGCCGGAAAGCCTCATCCC
>WVXJ01000136.1:17562-21173 GCA_011773575.1 Armatimonadota bacterium
GCGCGGGCGGCACGCCGCCCGCAGCAACGCCAGCCTGCCGCTGCTGCAGGCGCACCAGGTGCCCAAGTAATACCGGACACTCGCACCAACTCCCTCATCGTAATAGCGAGTCCAGAACGCCTGGAGACTGTGGAGCAACTCATCGCCGAGTTTGATCGGCCCGTGGACTATTCCAGCACCCTCGCTTTCATTCCGCTTCAACATGCTCGCGCCGATGATGTCGCAAGCCTTCTCGCTCAGGCATTCGGAGGAAGCGCCGCGGTTCTTGCGACGACTGCACGAACACAAGCTCGTCGAGAGACAACAGGTCGCACCACCGGCGTAATACCGCGGACTCAACCATCCTCCCTTCAGACTGAGAGCACCCCGGAACAGGCGAACCCGATTCTTGCATCCTCGATGGAGAGCGAAGACGGGAATGTCGTCCTGACACAGGATATTGAAGCCCCTTTGCAGGGTCGCACTGGAGAAGGCAGGATAGTACCCTTGATTGAAGCGACGGATGTCATAGTGATCCCGGACCCGGCAACGAACAGCCTCATCATCAATGCCCCACCGGAGCAACTGGAACTGGTCAGGGCGATGGTAAAACAACTTGATGTCATCCCGACACAAGTACTTATTCAAGCGATTGTCGCCGAGGTGACCCTTTCAAAACGCACACAGTTGGGCCTGGAATTCACCCTCTCTGACTACAACATCTTCGGTACGGGCGCAGAAGGGACCCTTGACACCAACTTCGGAATTCAGCAGTTCGATTCCTCCGGTGATCCCATTCCCCTGCTGGGACTCTCCTGGACGGTACTGAAACCGGACCGCTTCAACAGCCTGTTGAACGCGTTGGGGACGGACTCCGACGTTCGCATCCTTTCAACGCCGCGGATCTTCACTACCAGCGGCAAGGCCGCTGTAATTGATGTCTCCACTCAGGTGCCCTTCGCCACAGGTCAGTTTGTAAGCGACATCGGAGGCGGCGTAAGCACTACCTTTGACTACCAGTCTGTAGGTATCGTGCTTGAGGTTACCCCATTGGTGAGCCAAGATGGAACCGTGGCCATGGAGATAAGCCAGACGGCCGATGATCTGCTTCGTTTTGAGTCTCTGGCGCCGGACCTTCAATTACCCGTTGTCTCCAAGCGCCTGGCTCAAGCCACGGTAAGCGTGCAAGACGGGTACACCGCAGTCCTGGGTGGGTTGATGTCAGACCGCATCACTAACACCACCACAGGTATTCCACTCTTCAAGGACCTGCCGCTTATCGGCTGGGCCTTCCGCAGCAAGGACTCTCGCAAGGAGAAGACCGAGCTCCTGGTCTTCCTTACACCTCATGTCGTCCGCGCTCCGGAGGAGAGCCGCATGCTGACTGAACAACAGCAACAAGAACTCAAACGATTGCCCAAAATACCCACCGGCCCCGCCGGCCCCGAAGGATAGAAACTGCGGTAGATGAACGATCTTCTCTCTGGGCAGAAGGCTGTCTTCTGCCCATTTTATTTACTTACCGGCAAGGCGGGCGATTTCGTCTCGTGCAAAGCGAGGGAGGTTGCGGGTTTTTCCGCGGCGGATCAATTTCAGGCCGGAACCGGCCGGCATCGCCTTTCCGATAATAGAGCCAATGATCCCGTCTTTCTGAAGCGCGTCGATTATCCGCCGGCTGTCCTCCGGTGAGGCCGCTATCAGCAGGCAACCTGATGCAATCAGCCCAAGCGGCTTGAGGTGCAGTCGGTCACAGAAATCGCGGCACGATTCCAGTATTGGAATTGCCTCCTCCTCGATCAGAAGCCCCACTCCGGCGGCCTTCGCCAGTTCCATGAGTCCTGTGGCCAGCCCTCCTTCGGTGGGGTCATGCATAGCGTGAGGTTTTGCCGCGGAACAAGCTGCGAGAGCGGCTTTAACTACACTGATACCCGGTTCCAGCAAGAAACCACGCGCTCTCTTCAAATCAGCATTGCTTGTTCCCGCGGCGCGGAGGTCTTCGTCAAACTCTCTCGCCAAGAGTGCGGTTCCTTCCACTGCGATCTCGCCCGCCAGAATAATATCATCTCCAGGCCTCACACCCTCAGAGGTTATCAGACCGCCCTTGGGAATCTCGCCCAGCATGGTCCCGATGGTAATTGTCTTATCAAGCCCTGCAGTAATCTCGGCATGGCCGCCGATAAGGGAGATGTCCAGGCTCCGACAGGCCTCTGTTATCTGTTCAAAAAGGCTTTCTACCTGGCCTGTAGTGGCCGATTCAGAGAACAGTGCTGTGCACAAGAACCATTTCGGCTCAGCCCCCATCACAGCTATATCATTGGCATTCACATGCACGACATACCAGCCGATAAGATCTGAGGCGAAAGTGATAGGGTCGGTCGAGGCAATCACCAACCGATCGCCAAGTGCCACCGCGGCCGCGTCTTCTCCCAAGCGAGGGCCCAGGATAACACGGGGGTCGGTAACATGATTCTTGGCCAGCACTTTTTCCAGCAGGCTGTGGGGGATCTTGCCTATCTTCAGTCGGTCTCGGTCGGTGCGGGCTTTCCTCATGGCTCAGAGTATCCCGACGCGTTGAACTCTGCCAAGAATCATAGCCCTTTCCGCGTTCCCAAGCAACATAATACCAGCACCGTGCGAAGAAGTAAGGGATTCTGATAAGAGACTCTGCACTCGATGAGGCTGTATGTGAGAGAAAGCGGGAATGAATGGCTCAGAATCAATAAGTGACTTTTCGTACGATGGTCCTGTCCCGACCATCTGCATCAACAGCGTGAACTGTGATCAGGTTCTCGCCTTGCTTCACTGTTGCGCGCGCGGACCATCTACCCTCACGATCCGGCGCCACTTCCACACCATTTACGTTTACTGTATTCCCGGGCTCAGTATAGCCGGACACGACTACCAGGGGGCCGGAGACATGCTCTCCCTCCTTGGGCTTCTGTATACTTAAGAAAGCGCCCACCACGCTCCACTTCTCCGCCCAGGCTTTGATTTGCTCTTCGCTCATGCGGGTAGCCTCTCCGGACTCTTCGTTCGGGGAATACACCGCAACGACTTTCCGCCCAACAATGCTTCCTTGCCTGCCCTGCTTCACTCCCACTTCCCCCTCAAAGGTTTCCACTGTGGTCGTTCCATCCGGAGCCACTTCAACACTGAAGATAGTCCCTCGCACGGCGGCCACAATGGTCGGGGTCTTCACCTCGAACTTTGAACTCTCTTTCAGGCTCTTCCGCAGCTTTACCCATATCTTTCCCAGGGAAACCGATACTTCAGATGCGGTCCTGCGATCCTTGTTGTTGGTTCTCGCCATAATCAGTTTGAACTCGGTATTCGGATCAAGCCGCACATGAGTGCCGCCAACCCAGGCCAGGTTCACTTCCGAGTCAGGGCCGGTGCGCACAATATCTCCCGCCTTCACCAGTTTACCGAGAGTCAACGGGATCCAAGACGCCTCTCCCTTCGGCTGAACCTCGACGGTCCCCACCAAATCGACCACTCGCACCAGGCACTGGCTCACCACCAGCCCCTGCGTCATGACGAATAGAAGCACAAGAATCAATGCAAAGCCCATGAGATAAATAAGGATAGAGACTCTCATACTGTCCCTCGCAACTCCTTATTGCCGTAACTGG
>WVXJ01000245.1 GCA_011773575.1 Armatimonadota bacterium
CCTTTTCCGCCCACGACTATCACCTGATCCAGATGAGGGTGTCCGGAGAGTATCTCGCGCGCTTTCTGGGACACCAGCCAACTGATTCGGGCATCCGGAAAACGGCGGCGCAGCGCGCTCGCCACCGGCAGTGAGTGAATCACGTCTCCGATGGAGGAGAGTTTGACAATGAGAATACTCTTGGGCTCGACAGGCAGTTTTACCATTTACGTATTGTTGCCGGAATAGGCCGGCCGCGAATTGGAGTCTCCTTCATGCAAAGGCCGAGTGCGCCAACGATCATGCAGCCAGAACCAGAGCTCCGGCCGAAGCCGTATCTGTTGCTCGATGAGGCGAGTGAAAGCGGCAGTGTTTGCCGCGACATCTTCGCGCATGTTTCCCGTTTCAATCAGCTTCACCTCCGGCAGCAGGAGTGCGACATGTCTATTGTCACTATTTCGCAACCCGAATACTGGTACCACCGGGGCCTTGGTTCGGAGCGCGAAAAGCGCGATCCCCGGATGAGTTGAGGCGGCGCGGCCGAAGAAGTCAACGAATATCCCTTTACGCCCCGCGTTTTGATCGGCGAGAAAGCCGACTATCTCACCGCGCTTCAGACATCTCAGTATTTGGGCGGCGTCTACTTTCCGTGCGGGGATGACACGCATCCCCGCCGTTTCGCGGAGACTGTTCACGAGGCGAGTGGCGCCGGTGTCTCTCTGGTGGCGGGCAAGGACATTCAAAGGATAGCCAGAAGCCGCCAGTTTCGCACCTACCAGTTCCCAGTTGCCATAGTGAGCGGTTAAAAGAAGCACACCCCGCTTCTTGGCCAGGGCCGCGCGAAGATGTTCTTCTCCTTCCAGTGAGATCAATTCATGGATGGCGTCTTTCTTGCTCACGGAAGGGAGACGCATGAACTCCACCAGAGATCTGCCGATATTATCATAGCAGTCTCGAAGGATACGGGTCCTCTCTTCGCGGCCTTTCTCCTGGAGTGCGAAAGAAAGGTTGCGAAAGGCGATTCGACGTCTGTGCGGTGTGCAAACGAACATAGTACGGCCTAGAGCGGCCCCAAGCCTTCCCGCCTGCCCGGGAGTGAGCCAGCGGACTCCCGCGGTCATCGCGCGAAGGGCGACCCCTCCCAAGCGCGCGACAAGCCCGCGCTTCAAGCCTTTACGCCTGCGTTTGTTTGAGCATGGTCCTTGCCGCGAGAGCGTCTTATTTGTGGGCATTAGGTTCATTCTCTCTCGATGTATCCCGTTCCAGCTTGTGTAGTCCTTTTCAGAGAAAACTCTGTTTTATTGCCATAAGCAAGAGAAAGACAATCAGTGCGGCCCAGGTAAGATGTTCTTCATTGGCGATGAGACGCTGCCAGGTCCAGCCTTCGGCTTCATTCAGTTTCGCCGGAATGAGCCTCGGCAAGAAGGCGGGAACTTCTGCCGCATATTCGCGAAAACGCTGTTCATAGACCTTTTCCAGGTAACGTTCTTCCTGGCGAATGGTCGGAATATAGACCACCGCAAAAATGACAGCAAAGATGATTCCCACCAGCCAACTGGCCACCAACACACACACTCCGATGCCGGAGAGAAATGTGCCCAGGTAGAGTGGGTTGCGGCAATAGGCGTAGGGCCCGCCCGTAGCTAATTCGCGGTCTTTATGTAGATAGCCCACGGCCCAAGTTCGCAGCGCTTGTCCCAGGAGCAGAAAGGGCGCTCCAAGAAGCGTCCACGACCTCCAGGTCGGATGGGCGAACAGCAGAAGTGCGGCGAGCAGCAGCATGGGCAGACGCGCCCGAACCCAATTCCACACTACCTGTTTTCGGCTCTTTCCTATCACTTCTGATATATCTTCAACACCGTTGCTCGTTTTCCAGCCTCCCTTGATGCCGCGAAGATCGGCATCTTAGTCATTCGGACACAGCCAGGAAAATGTCCTCTGGAATAATCCGTCCGTCCCTTCTCCATCCGGTTGACCATGTTTGGCCGCCCTCACCTCCAGGATGCGAAGAGGCAGACCGGTCTTGATCTCTTTCGGCAGACGCACAGCGTCTTTGGCTGTGGTAATGATCATGCTGATATCTTCGCTCTTCTCTATTGCGGAAGCGATCTCTTCCTCATCAAAGAGATGATGGTCGGGGAAGCGCGCCGGGACCACTGTCGTCCCCAAGCGCCGGAGGAGAAGTTCGAAAGAGAAAGGGTTGCCGAGTCCGCTAAGGGCAAGGACGCGTTTGCCTTCGAGAGTCCAGAGGCCGATCCTGTCTCCGCTCGTGAACTCACACAAAGCGACCGGCTGATGTACGGTTTGTGCAACCGGCACTCCTGGGACGAGATTGCCCAGGGTCTCCTCCAGAGCGGCGAGCCGTTCCGGCTCCACCAGGTCGGAGTGGGTTATCCAGATGGCGTCCGCCCGTCTCAGGGAGGTGAGAGGTTCACGCAGCAGACCGCAGGGCAGAAGGCGGCCGTTTCCAAAAGGATTCAAAGCGTCCACGAGTACGAGTTCAAAATCCTTTTCCATCTTCCAATACTGGAAACCATCGTCCAACACCATTATATCTACGCCCAAAGCGAGCGCCATTTCCGCACTTCGTCGGCGGTCTTTCCCGACAAGCACTCTTACCCCCGGCAGGCTGGCGGCGAGCAGAAAAGGCTCATCTCCGGCTTGCTTTGGTCCAAGTCTGAGTCGCTCTCCATCGAAAACCAGACGCGGAACAGAGGTGTCTCCGCCATACCCGCGGGAGAGGATGGCAGGTACTTTGCCTTGCCGCAGCAACCAGTCACAGAGGGCGAGCGTAATAAGGGTCTTGCCTGTCCCTCCCATGGTTATATTGCCAACTCC
>WVXJ01000019.1:0-1666 GCA_011773575.1 Armatimonadota bacterium
ATGCCCATGGCAGGGCCGTAGATATGCATGAGTTCCTGGGGAGTGGCGCCGATCGGAACACCGAGCAGGCCGCTCTCAATTCCCATTGCGGGAACGGATGTGAACAGCACCGCCAATAGAACCATAACTCCCAAAGACCGCAGATGGACAGGCTTCATCCTAGCTCTCCTTCTCCGGATTTGGCACAATGCCGGCAGAGCAGATCTGTCAAGGGCTGCTGACGGATCGACATCATCTTCTCCTTGGCCTCGCACCTGTACGTCCTCGAGCCCCACCAAATCCTCTGGGTGATCTACCACCGCGTTGCCGGGCGGCTCTTGTTGTGCCAGTTCTCCCTGCAGGGCTGCTTGCACGCTGCCGCGCAGTGGCGCCTTGGGCAGACGGGGCCGGACGATCACCAATCCTAATTCGCGATACCCTCAGATTGCCCAGAGTAAACGTGACATTCTGTTCAGGGTATGATATCACCAACCCCTCTCCGACAGTCTGAATATGATCCGGATAGCCATAGGCGTTGACAAGGTCTGAATATGTGTCACCCAGGCCGATTCCGCGGCTGGTATAGATCGTGAAGTCAGCAGGACCCTGCACGTCTATCATGGCGATAGCGCCGCTCCGCTCTACAGCGAGAATCACCTCAACCCCGCTGGGTCTTCGATAGAGCCAATATTGCACGCCGATGCTGGTGCCCGCTTTGGGCTGCTGTGCCGCTCCGGCCCCTCCACCAGCGCCTCCGGCCCTCCTGCTTGCGGCACCGCCACCGCCTCCACGGGGCCTAGCACCCCTCATGCCTCCAGGACGTCCCCCGGTCCCGCCGCCACGCGAAGTTCCACTTCCTGCGGCTCCGCCGGAATCTGAGCTTGCAACCCTTCCGGCACCACCCACGATAGGTCCGATACCTTCTGGTTCACCCCATGACGGGTTGACCAAGAGATCCACAATGGGAGAGCCCAATCGGACACCCGCAAGCTGGACTTCAACCGCGCCCGCCTCAGACGTGCAGACCGCAACCACGCCCAATAATAAAGTCATGGAAAGAAGAATACAGAGGCCACTTCTCATTACATTCCCTCCTTAACAGCGGGCTGGGGAAGTCAAGATAAATCAGAGGAAGGAAAAAAGCATTTCTCAGCCCAATGAGTATAGCATAGATTCAGCGCGTTCGTCAACGAATCCTGCGTGCAACACACAATAACAGAGGCTTGCAATGCGAATTGGGCAGATCACCTACTCATATAGGCCTATAATCGGCGGCGGAGACGTGTATGCACACATGCTCTTTGAGCTTCTCCAGAAGAATGGGCACTCCCTGAGAGCCTATCAGCGCGCTGCCGAGGCCCTTGACCCCACATTGCGGTTTATTCCCAACCCGCTCGCGCGACTGCGAAAAGGAGAATTCTGGACCCAGGCGCTTTTCCTCTCTCTGCTTCGCAAAGAACTGCGCCTTGAGGACGTAATCATTGCACACTATCCCGTTTATCTGCTTGCCGCGGCGAAACTGCGAAAAGGCTCAAGACCTGCCTTGCTGGGAATCTCTCATGGGGTGACTTGGGATGACAGCCCCGGCTCGCTCCGGGCATTGATCAAGCGTGCCATAGCCAGGCGTGCTTTTCGACTCGCCGACGGATTTGTCGCAAATGATACTTTCTTCCTGCGGGAAATGGGC
>WVXJ01000019.1:1783-3228 GCA_011773575.1 Armatimonadota bacterium
AGGAATCGCGGCGTTCATCTTGCAGTCGAGGCTTTCCGGTCCTTCGCCTCTCAGTATCCTGAAGTACACCTCGTCATCATGGGAAAGGAGAGCCAACCCGCATATGCGGCTTCCATCAGGAACAGAGTGAAAGAACTCGGCCTGGAGCAACGAGTAATATTTTGGGGACATGTGCGACATGAAGAGATGGCGGACTTCTATGCCGCTGGCGAGATGTGTCTCATCCCTTCACTTTGTGGAGAAGGGACTTCTCTCGCCGCGCTGGAGGCGATGGCCTGCGGCGTGGCGGTTGTATCTACAGACGTAGCGGGACTGAAAGACCTTCCTACGGCGCAGTGCCCGCCTCAGGCGGAGGCTCTCGCCAGGACCATGTTGCAGGTGTATCCGGAAAGACGGAGAATTGGAGATGAACAGAGACAGCAGGTGAATGACGAATACTCGCATGAACGCTGGTCACAAGCCTGGCTTGAGGTTATTCACCAAGTTGAAAGAACTTGAGGAGATGAGATGAAGAAAGTCAGAGTAGGAGTCGTGGGAACAGGGTTCATAGCACAGGAAGCGCACTTTCCAGCCTATGAGAAGCTGGAGGACGTCGAAGTAGCGGCTGTAGCAGACATCAACCTGAAACGAGCAAAATCGGTCGCCGAGAAGTTCGGGATCCCGAAGGTGTTCAAGGATTACCGGCGGCTGCTCGCTCTGGACGAAATCGACGCCGTGCATATCTGCACTCCGAATGCTCTTCATAAGCCTATTACTATCGCCGCCCTGAAATCGGGCAAGCATGTGCTGGTAGAGAAGCCCATAGCAATGAATGCGGCGGAAGCAAGAGCCATGATAGAAGCCTCAAAGAAGGCGAAGCGGCTCTTGATGGTGGGTTTGAATTGCCGTTTCCTCGCAGAGTCAAAAGCCCTCAAGAGAGCGATTGACGCGGGCGCCCTGGGAAAGATCTACTACGGGGAAGCCGTCTTCCTGCGGCGCCGCGGCATCCCCAACTGGGGGGTCTTCACTGAGAAGAAGGCGAGCGGAGGCGGCCCTGTATTGGACCTTGGCGTACATGTGCTCGATTGGGCGCTCCACTTGATGGGGTTCCCCAAACCGGTCGCTGTCTCCGGCTTGACTTATGCTGAAATCGGACCGCACCCACACCACGCGGCCACTGCCGGCTATTGGAACTGGAACCCGAAGAAATTCGAGGTGGAAGATTTGGCCGTCGGCCTGGTACGCTTCCGCAACGGAGCTTCCCTATGTCTGAAGACCTCCTGGGCGGCTAACATCGCGAAAGATGAAGTCAAGATCCTCCTTATGGGGAACAAGGGAGGCTGCCAGAGCAAACCGCTGCAGATCAGCCGTGAGGAATATGGCAGCCTGGTAGATATCACCCCTGTGGATCTGCCAAAAGCGGAAACTTACAAAGAGGCGATTCACCAGTTTGCAGAGGCGATTAG
>WVXJ01000019.1:3245-3737 GCA_011773575.1 Armatimonadota bacterium
AGATCATCGATGCGCTTTACCTCTCCGCCCGCCGCGGTCGCGAGGTAAGGTTGACTTGAAGCCTTTGCTCAATTTTCGGCTGATTTCTGCTGTTGGACGAAGTTCAATTGCAGGTCAGAGACCATAGCGTGAAGTTGACGCAGTTCTTCACCCTTGAGTTTAGTCTCTAGTTGGCCGGCGAGATAAGATACCGCATCAATAGCCACTTGCGCCTGTTCAAGATCTTTATCTGTCTTGCCTGTGACCGGATTGGCAACCAACCCCATTGATTGCCACGCGTAAGAATGAAGCAAGGTCACGCAATACTGCAAGAGCCCCCACACNNGTGGATCTGCCAAAAGCGGAAACTTACAAAGAGGCGATTCACCAGTTTGCAGAGGCGATTAGAAAAGGACGCCCTTCTCCCGTTCCTGCCGAGGAGTCTCTTGTCAGCGCCAAGATCATCGATGCGCTTTACCTCTCCGCCCGCCGCGGTCGCGAGGTAAGGTTGAC
>WVXJ01000019.1:3920-4907 GCA_011773575.1 Armatimonadota bacterium
GCATCTTGAACCTCCCGCTGAGTAAACTTCGCCACAAAGGGTGTATCACTCCTTCCGCGGAGCTGAAAGAAAACCTGCTCTTGATGTGGAAAGAAGACTCGCCAAGGAGGATTTTCGGGTAGAATCTACTTAGATAATGCAGATTGTTTCAGAAAGGGAAGAAATGAACAAAAGGGTTGGATTAATGGTCCTTATAATTGCCCTCGCGGCGGCGGTTGTTCTGATATCGCAAACGGCGAAGCGGCCTACCACAGTACCGCAGCTGCCCACACCTGCAGCCGGCAAAACACATACAACAACACCCATTTCTCCCCAGGAGATGATCCAATGGGCGCCGGATCTGGATACAGCCCTGGCAGAAGCACGTCAGCAAGGCAAGAAAGTGATGGTGGATTTCCACAAAGAACTATGTAGATTCTGCAAGAAATTAGATGAAGAAACATTTCCTGATCCCGAAGTCGTTTCTCTGGTGAGTCAGAATCTCATCGCCGTAAAGATAGATGTAACCAAGAATTCCGGACTGGCTGGGAAGTACGGAGTACATGTCACTCCGACGCTTGTGGTGACAGATGCCGAGGGGGATGAGATAGGCCGTATTTTGGGTTTTATGCCTCCTGAGGCGTTTCAAAAGCAGCTTTCCAATATCCTCAGCTCCTGAGGTAGATGGGGCACCCATGTAGGCAATTCGAGGGCGATGTGGTACTATTGCGCTGTCTGATAAAGCCTTTCGACTCATACTTCCTTTTTTCAAGGAAGAATAGACTGTCTGTTCTGCAGCGGAATCAGCTGGCCGGAGGGTAGAACCATGGAGATGATCAAATGTCCCGCCTGTGCAGCGAATAATTCTGCAAAGCGGCAAATCTGTCATATGTGCGGTCAGCTTCTTTCGGCAACTCAGGAGTCGGCAACGGAGAAGGATAGCCTGCACTTGGTAAGCGAAGAGTTGAAGGCGGCTGCGGAGGCGGCCATGCAGGAAGCAGGGAGAAC
>WVXJ01000019.1:4917-6409 GCA_011773575.1 Armatimonadota bacterium
TGACCGCAAGAGCAGAGAGCGGGTTACCATCATCGTTGCCGCCATCGTAACGCTGATCGCAATAGGGTATCTGCTCTACTGGTTCCTGCCCAAACGGGCAGTGTCGGAAGCTCCGACCGCAGTCACTCGTCGAACCGAATCTTCGCCTGCACTGCCGACACTGACTCCAGAGCCCCAACCGTCGGCTCCGGCTGTCGTCCCGACCGACCAGATACCAACTGTAATCAGCGAGATAGATGAGGAAGAGACCGTCACTGAAGCAGAACCAGTGGATGATGAAGAAGAACTCGCCGCCGCGTCCGCTGCGGTCATGGAGGAGACTGCCGCGGAGGCCGTACAACCCTATATCTTGCCCATTCTCTCCTTGATTGAGGAGGATTTGCAGGTGAACCTCGCTGATGGTCTCGGCAGTTATCAGGGAGTGGTGACCCAACAGGGCAACAACACCTCCATTGCAACCGTCTCTTTCCAAGCCAACATGCTCTACGGATCAGTGAATGTGCTTCTGCGCCGATATGATCAAGGCTGGCAGGCCGGCTGGCAAGCAACCCACTATAAGGACCTCCTCCTGACCTTCACCCCTCCAGTGCTGGTTGTAACCGGTGAGGAGGAAATAGAAGAAACCATTGTTGGAGTCAGTGTGGGCACTGGAGACTTCGAGCCTCTTGAGAACCTCTCCGATCCTCATCTGCCGCTGGATTATATCTACGGCTACTGAATTACGAGGCGGCCATCTTATTAACTGCCTCGCTCGGGTTTCCGCCTTGCCGTCAACACAGCATTTAGCAGGTCGTCGCACCTGTCTAATCTTCCCGAAATTGTGCTATGCTGAGCACCGGAGGTCGCGCAGTTGGANNTCTCCGCAGATACGCGGCGGACAGAAGATGATTTCACCTTGTCCCGAAGACGAATGGTGGAGGATCTCCGCCGCCACGGGCTAGCTGATGAGCGCGTTCTCCAGGTTATGGGAAAGGTGCCCAGACATTGTTTCGTTCCCGAGTATGAGCAGCCTCGCGCTTATGATGATGATCCCCTTTCCATCGGCCACGGCCAGACCATATCCCAACCCTACATGGTGGCAATCATGACCCGATGCCTCAGCCTGTCCGGTGAAGAGAAATTGCTGGAGATAGGTACCGGCTCCGGCTACCAGACCGCCATCCTTGCCGAACTTGCCGCCCAGGTGTATACCATAGAACGCGTCGAGCCACTGTCGCTTCGGGCGCAGAAAACCCTAAAAGAACTGGGCTACACGAATGTCAATTCTCGCGTGGGCGATGGGACTCTCGGTTGGCCTGAGGCGGCCCCTTTTGACGCAATTCTGGTGACCGCAGGCGCTCCTGAAATAGCCCGACCCTGGAAAGAGCAACTCGCCGAAAATGGAAGGCTCGTGGTGCCGCTGGGCCAGCGCTACTCCCAAACTCTCATGGTCTATACCAAGCAAGGCGGGAAACTAAAAGAAGAGCCGATTTGCGGCTGTGTGTTCGTTCCG
>WVXJ01000019.1:6470-16258 GCA_011773575.1 Armatimonadota bacterium
GGTGCCCCTGTGGCCAAGTGGATAAGGCACAGGCCTCCGGAGCCTGGATCGCAGGTTCGAATCCTGCCAGGGGTACCAACATTCCTGTTGCACCTGTGCAATCCTCGTGACGCGTTCCTTTGTCCGCCCCCCCTCGTTCACAGTCAGTTCATACCTGTGTTTTACTCTTGGATTGCGATTGAATCGTGGAATTACTGTAAGAGGATTACCTGACAGAAATGATCTTCGTTGAGGCACAAAAAGCCCTGCGAGAGTTCAACCTTTCCGTGGCCTTCGAGGCTGAAGCCGGAGAGACTCTTGTCATCATCGGCCCCTCCGGGTGTGGCAAGACCACCACACTGAATATCATCTCCGGTCTGCTGCGGCCGGATAAAGGGCGAGTGGTCCTGGATGACCGCACCCTCTTTGACTCATCTGCAGAGATTGACGTGCCTGTGGACAAGCGCGCCATCGGTTATGTGTTCCAGGACTTCGCTCTTTTCCCTCATTTGAGTGTGACGGACAATGTGGCCTATGGGCTTTCTTGCCGAAAGATGTCAAAACAGCAGACCGCCGAGCGGGTGGACTGGGCGCTCGAGATGGTTGGATTGAAGGAAATGGCACACAGGAAGCCACCACTACTTTCCGGCGGAGAGAAACAGCGGGTGGCTTTGGCGCGGGCGATTGCATTGGACAGCCCTCTATTGCTGTTGGATGAACCGCTGGGCGCGCTGGATGCTCAGACTCGACAGAGCGTCCGCGGCGAATTGCGCGCGGTATTGAAGAAGGTCAAGCGAATGACGATCATGGTAACCCATGATCATGTGGATGCATTGACCTTCGGTGATAAGATCTGTGTGCTGGATAAAGGCGAAATCATTCAATTCGGAGATAAACACGAACTTCTCGTTAGGCCTCGCTGCAAGTTCGTCGCAGAATTGACAGGGGCGAATTTCTTCGAAGGTACCATCTCCAGCTTGCGCCACCACGGCCTTGCCGCGGTTCGAGTGGGAGACAGTACCCTCTATGTTGCCACCGAGGAAATGGGTGATACCCTGCTGAGTTTCTACCCCAGTGATGTCACCTTGGGTCTGAATCCTCCCACAGGTTCCGCGGTGAATGTATTTGAATCCCGCGTCAGTGAGATTGTTCATTTTGGAGACCGCGTACGCGTGAGTCTGAATTCCTCTCTGCCCATGGTAGCCGAAATTACGGCGGACTCGCTGACAGCATTGAACCTGCGGGAGGGCAGCCGTGTGTTCGCGTCCTTGAAGGCTACAGCCATCAGGACTTTCCGATGAAGGGAGAAGACGATGTTCAAGATGCTNNGCATCTACTGGTGATGCGGAACAGACCGCAGACACAGAACGTTCCATCTTCGTCCTCTGTGGAGCGGGCATCAAAGCGCCCATGGATGAAATCGGCAAGGTCTTTCAAAACAAAACCAACATCAAGGTGCAGTACACTTATTCCGGCTCGGCCTGTCTCCTTGCCCAGATAGATAACTCCCGGCAGGGTGATGCCTATATGCCTGGTGAATGGTTCTATATGGAACAGGCTGATGAAAAAGGGTATTTGACAGAAGTGGAGAGAATCGCCTACGTCATTCCGGTGATCGGAGTGGCGAAAGGAAATCCCAAGAAGGTCCGCGGTCTGCGTGACTTGGCCCGAAAGGATTTGCGTGTGGGAATAGGTGATCCCCATGCTACTGCGCTGGGCAAACAGGCTTATATAGTCCTGAAAAATGCGGGTCTGCAAGAGGAAGTGATTTCGAACCTGACCACCTCGGCGGCTACTGTTCCGGAACTGGGCAATGCCATAAAACTTGGGCACCTGGATGCCGCCATCGTCTGGGATGCGGTGGCCCACTGGTATCCGGAGGATATTGATATCGTCCTCATTGAACCCGAATACAATGAGGTCAGCACAGTGCCATTAGGAACTCTAGAATTCGCAGAAGATCCTCAGGCAGCCAAGAAGTTTCTTGACTTCGTCGCCTCTGATGAGGGAAAGGCGATTTTCAAGAAGCACGGCTACAGCCTTACTCCAAACCTTGAACTCTAAGTGGGGGATTAGAGTGAGTTCCGCAGACAGGAAATCTTCCTCCCGAAAAAGCGCTGCCGACGAGGTCTTCTTCAAATCCTGGAGCAATGGACTGCTGCTCTTTTACCTCACTCTTGTAGCGCTGATCCTTTTCTTCACCGCTCGCTATGCAGGTATTGCGGGATATACTGAACTACTGCGCGATCCTGACTTCCGGGGCGCACTTATCCTCAGCCTGGAGACATCTACCATCGCGACTCTTCTTGCAGTCGTCGTGGCGGTGCCTGGTGCCTATGCGCTTTCCCGTTATCGCTTCCCGGGCCAGAATATCCTGGATACTATTCTTGACTTGCCCATTGTACTTCCCCCTCTCATCATGGGAGTCTGCTTGTTGATCTTCTTCAGCCCTGCAGCTTCTCCAATCGGGGCCTTTCTCAAAGAACATGATCTCAGAGTGGCATATACTCGCCCCGCTATCGTAATTGCCCAGTTCATGGTAGCGGGCGGGTTCACCATACGCTGCTTGAAAGCCACCTTTGATTCTATGACGCCCCGCTATGAACAGGTAGCGCGGACCCTGGGGTGCTCCTCAAGCCGCGCTTTCTTCACTGTCGCCCTCCCACTTGCAAAGGGAGGTATCGTGGCCGGCGCCATCATGACTTGGGCAAGAGCCATCGGCGAATTCGGGCCAATCATTGTCTTTGCAGGATCAATCTCAGGTTATACTTTAGTGCTTCCCACCGCCATCTTCTTGAAAATGCAGGTTGGCGACTTGGAGCCGATGGCCGCGGGTACGATGGTACTCGTGTTCATCGCCACCGTCGCGCTGCTAATCTTCAAACGCCTGGGCGGCAGAGGCTATATCTGGTAATTATCTTCGGTTGCAAGAATACTAAGGAGGAAACATGGTTACCCTCAAGTTGTTTGCCGGTCTGAGAGACGCGGTCGGTAAGAAAGAAGTACAGCTAGACAAAGATGATTTGACATTGACGCAACTGCTGGAGCACTTCGCTCAGAGTTACGGCGAGAAGGTGCGTGATTTCCTTGTCGATAAAGAGGGAAACATAGACCCCAGCGTATTGCTGCTGGTCAATGATGAACCGGTGGGGCAAGATCTCCAGGCCCAGGTCAAATCCGGTGACGTGGTATCTATTCTCCTACCGACCGCAGGGGGGTAGGCATTGATTTCCATCAGGAACTTGAGCCTGGATCTGGGCGAGTTCAGTCTCCGCGATATCTGCCTGGAAATCAAGGAGAGAGAGTATTTCGTCGTCCTTGGAGAGACCGGCGCCGGCAAGACTCTACTGATAGAGAGTGTTGCCGGACTGCTTCGACCTCAAGTGGGAGAAGTCTGGCTGGCGGGTCGTAATGTGACAAACCTGAGACCTGAGGACAGGCGCGTCGGCTACTTGCCGCAGGACTACGCACTCTTTCCCCATCTCTCGGTGAGAGACAACATCGGCTTCGGCATGAAGGTGGCGAAGCGGGCGAAGCCGATGATTGACTCGAAGGTCGCCCAACTAGCTAATCTCCTGGGAATCACTCATCTGCTGGAGCGAGATGTGCTGCATCTCAGCGGCGGGGAACGCCAGCGAACGGCTCTCGCTCGCGCCCTGGCGATAGACCCCGAGATTCTGCTCCTGGATGAGCCCCTGTCCGCCTTGGACGAGCAGACCCGAGAGAATCTTTGCGGTGAACTGCGCCGGGTACACGAGCGGTGCGGCACCACCACAGTCCACATCTCCCATTCTTTCGAGGAAACCCTCGCTCTTGCGGACCGCATAGCAGTCATAAATGCAGGTCAGGTTGAACAAGTAGGCATACCTACGGAGGTGATGTCCCGTCCCGCAAGTGAGTTCGTGGCTTCATTTGTCCGCTGTCAGAATATCTTGCGCGGGCGCGCATATTCGGAGGCTGAACTGACTCGAATCGAAGTGGACGGCACAGAAGTGTGCTCTGACTATCCAGCCGGCGGAGCAGTTACCATTACCGTCCGTCCTGAAGAGATAGCTCTGTCCGAGGAACTTCCCTCACAGGGGAAACCCAACCTGTTTCGCGGGGAAGTGACGATGGTAGTGGATCGTGGGGCAGTTACGCGAGTCGATGTGACGACGAGAGCGAAGGTCCAGGGTTCGAAAGAGACACCGGCGAGCCTGCGTCTTGTGGCACTCTGCACTCATCGTCAAGGTAAAGCACTTGGCCTGACGCCTGGAAAAGAACTCTACATCTCATTCAGGCCCAGTGTGGTACATGTGATCAGGCGCAACCAGGACGAGGCGAATACATAGAAAGAGTAGGGGAGGAGTCCTTTCTCTGCGCTAGGCCGAACCGGGCAGGCCGACTGGAAGCGTGAAGCTGAACCTGCTTCCTTTGACTTTGCCACTCACTTCATCAATAGACAGCGGGCTCTCCACCCAGATACGGCCCCCGTGAGCCTCCACGGCAAGTTTACAGAAGGTTAGACCCAGACCGGTGGATAGCCCCCTGCCGCCTTTCTGATTAGCGGCCTGCTCGAACTTGTCAAAGATACGCTCCTGGTATTCCTCGGGGACTCCTTCGCCCGTATCTTCAACACTGATTAGCACCCAGCCGTGCGCTTCATCATTGCAGACGGAAATGGTGATCTTTCCTTCCGAAGGGGTGAATTTTACTGCATTTCCGAGCAGGTTCACCAACACCCGCTGAATCTTCTCCCGATCCAATGAGATTACGAGGGGCAAATCAACAATGTCCGTTACGACTTCAAGCTTCGCCTCTTGTATTAGCGGGGCGACCTGCGCCAGCGCGGCTTCGACCAAGTCCTCTATTCTTGCTTCTGCCCTCTCCAGCGGCACCTCTCCGTTTTCGAGACTGCTGATATCGAGCAGGGTATTTACAAGGCCGAGGAGAGATCGGGCCCCGCTGAGACCAATCTCAACGAGTTCTCTTCGAGCATTCTCGCTTTCAACCTCCTCCGAGGCAAGAGTCTCCAGAGCAGCCATAACCGTAGTCAGGGGAGTGCGTAGATCATGCACAATCATCGAACTCAGATCTTCGCGCAGCAGTTCCACTTCTCTTTCCCGTGTCACATCAACCAGTGTAAACAGACATCTCTTGGGCTCTCCGGCCGCATCTCGCGCTAAAGCAACGCGGACTCGCAACACCCGGCCCTTGCTGGCAAATTCTCTTTCTGCATTCCCGTTGGGCCCGGCCTCGGCTTCATCTACGAGTCCCAACAATACTGACTCGGCCGGATTATCCCGGCTCAGTGTGCGAGCACCCATTTCCTCCCAGTCCAGGAGTCGCCGGGCCGAGGTGTTGGCCATCACCACGTCAGCGGAGGGCAATTCCACGAGAAGCACTCCGTCCTCCATGCTCTCGACGAGAGAGTAAGGAAGGCCTTGGTTGCTTATGTGGGAAGAATCAAAACGCCCGGTCTCCAGAATCTCGGCAATCCGGTTCAGGGAGCGCGCCAGCCGGGCGATTCTATCATTACGTTCATCTAATGATGTTAGAAATGCACGCGCGGATAAGTCACCCTCTGCCAGCCGACGCGCGACGGCTTCAAGCAGTTCTACCTCCGCATGAGGTTCACCCGGAACGATACCTTCTAGGCCTCCTTTCTGTTTCTTCTATCTTACCCTGTTTGCCGGTTTTCATTACCATTTGACAGAGGTTTTTCTGGCGAATAGACTAGAATAAATGCGATACAGCAAATTCATATCAAGATCTTCTCTCACAGTAAGCCTGCTGGCCCTGCATCTTCTCTCCTCAATCGGTCACGCCGATTGGCGCAGTCAGCGCTATATTGCACCGGGCGTGAAGCATATCTTCATTCAGAAGGAAAGCGGGCCCCATCAGATCAACATCCTTCAATCCAGTCTCATGGATGGTCGTCTTTCTCTTGCTACAGCACTGGCAAACGGATATGTGATGGGCAATGAGACCCTCTCCACAATGGTTGCCTCCGCCCAGACGAACCATAGCCAAGTGGTGGCGGCGATAAATGGAGATTTCTTTCGCCGCCCTCCAGATACTTACGCTGGCGATCCCACGGGATTACATGTTCTTAGAGGAGAACTTATCTCTTTTCCCCATCATATTCGCTCCGCGCTGTTGATCACCGCTGACGGGAAACTGCATATATATCGCCCTCGTATATCGGCCTGGGCCATCTCTTCTCAAGGACCGCGACACACGATCCATGGATTGAATCAAGCGAGGGATTCCGGTGAGCTCGTGCTCTATACAACGAGATTTGGGGATTCCACAAAAACGAATCCTCATGGGGCGGAAGTGATTCTCAGCACCACACGGACCGATATCACTACCTCTTGCAAGATAAAGGGGAGAATAACAGCGATTAGTCGCTCAGGCAACAGCAAGATTCCTCCCAAGGGAATGGTGCTCTCCGGTCACGGCCTTTCCGCCTGGTTTCTGAATCAGTTGACGGTGGGGGAGGAGATGGAGATTTCGATCCACCTGGACCCTCAGCCTGGTGAGATAGTGGAGGCAATCGGAGGCGGACCGCGCCTGCTTAGGGATGGCAAGATCTCGGTCGAAGCGGAAGAAGAATCATTCACCCCGCAGTTCATCCACCAGCGTCATCCGCGCACGGCCATCGGATTCTCTCGCAACAGTCTCTTCTTCGTGACCGTGGACGGCCGCCAGCCCAAGCGGAGTGCCGGAATGACTCTGTATGAATTAGCCAGATTGATGCTCAGTCTGGGCTGTCAAGACGCTCTTAACCTTGACGGCGGAGGATCCACCGAGATGCTGGTAGCAGGGCAAATGGTGAATTCTCCCGCGGGAGGCGAAGAAAGACCCATAGCAAACGCTCTTCTCTTGCTGTCCGGTGCGTCGCCGGGCGTCCCGACGATCTTGACTCTAAGACCGGCCTGGACCTCCATCTTGGCCGACGATGAAGTGCACTTGAGCGTGGAATGTCAGGATTCTTACTACCAGGCCTGTCCATTGCTCCCGAAACAGATCTCCTGGAAAGTCACTCCCCCGGTCGGAGAAGTCAGCCGAGAAGGAGTGTTTGCGCTCACGCGACCGGTGCAAGATAGCTTGAATGTGGAGATAGAGGCCTCCACCGGAAGGATCAGGGCGAGGGCGCAGGTCAAGGTATATCCCGTCCCGCTCTCTCTGCGGGTCGTGCCGGAGGAGATTCGCCTCCGTCCCGGTCAGGGCCAGCAGTTCGTCGTGGAAGGGAAAACGGTTGACGGAGGAAGAATACCTTCTCTGCTACTGAAGCCGACTTGGTCTTGCTCTGCAGGAGGCGGTGAAATGCACCCTGGAGGATTCTTCTGGGCGGGACAGACTCCAGGTAAAGCGAAGATATTCGCGCGATTGGGTGACCTGTTGGGCCAGGCGGAGGTGACAATAGACGAGGAAGCAGCTCTGACGAAGTGAGAGCCATGAAATACGACGACAATACGCGTGGTCAAAAAAGCCGAGTATTCTCTACCCCCAAACTGCCGGCACCGAAAGGACCCTATTCTCAGGCGGCGCAAGCGGGAGATTTTCTTTTCATTTCCGGGATGATTGGCATCAACCCGGAAACAGGTGAGGCAAGCAAGGATTTTTGTGACCAGACACAGCAAGTATTGGATAATCTCCGCGTCTTGGCAGAACAAGCCGGAGGCTCGCTGGCTGATATTGTAAAGACGACGGTATTCCTGTCGGACATGAACGACTTCGCGGCCATGAACGAAATCTACTCCAGGTACTTCCCGACCAATCCTCCCGCCCGTTCCACGGTCGCGGCAACACCCCCTGGCGGCTTCCTCATCGAGATAGAAGCCATTGCCTTTCTGCCGGAGGGGTAAACCCCCAACCCATCTCTGCATCCCAACCCTTCTCGGATGTTTGCTGTTGGGCAGAATGTGCGCTCTTCTGTCTTTCAAGTTGCGCAATAGAGATTGACTAAATGCAACTTGCCGAGTAACTTTGAAAGACGGAGAGAATAATTAAGATGAGCAGCCCATGGAGTGCAGTGCTTGAGCGGATTGACTCACATCGCTGGCGCATTCCGCGCTCCTACAAACCGGAAATGCGCACAGATGGCATCATCTATGCTAGCGAAAAAATGATGGAGGCCATCCGCCAGGACAAATCACCGGAGCAGGTGGCGAATGTAGCCTGTCTGCCCGGTATTGTAGGCAATTCCCTCGCCATGCCGGATATTCATTATGGCTATGGCTTCTGCATAGGCGGGGTCGCCGCCATGGATACCCGCCAGGGAGTGGTTTCGCCGGGTGGGGTAGGGTATGACATCAACTGCGGGGTGCGGCTGCTGCGCACTGATTTGACAAAGGATGAAGTGCAGCCGCACATCAAGGATCTAATCCACCAACTCTTCCGCGACATTCCTTCCGGTGTCGGTTCAAAAGGCCGCATCCGCGTAAATGAGAGCGAACTCAAGAAAGTGATGGAAAAGGGAGCCGGCTGGGCGGTGGCAAAGGGCTATGGATGGCCTGAAGACCTGGAACATACGGAAAGCCGCGGCTGTCTGGAGGGAGCAGACCCGGAGCAGCCGTCGCCNNTTCCTGGAGATACAGGTTGTAGAGAAAGTATATGATGAGAAAGCGGCGCGCATCTTCGGAATTACCGAGCCCGGGCAGGTAACAGTCATGATTCACACCGGCTCACGCGGTTTCGGCTACCAGGTGTGTGATGACTTTCTTGTGGTCATGCAAAAGGCGGTTCAGAAATACGGTCTGCGCCTCCCCGACAAGCAGTTGGCCTGCGCGCCCATTGAAAGCCAGGAGGCGCAGCGTTATCTGGGCGCAATGCGCACTGCCGCCAACTATGCCTGGTGCAATCGCCAGTGTATCGCCCACTGGACCAGAGAGGCCTTTGAGCGCGTTCTTAATGGGAGCGCACAGCAGTTTGGTATGCGTCAAATCTATGACGTTGCCCACAATATCGCCAAAATTGAAGAACACGAAGTCAATGGTCAGTCAAAGCTGCTGTGTGTTCACCGCAAAGGCGCAACCAGGGCATTTCCTGCGGGACATCCTGAGGTACCGCAGGCCTACCGCTCTGCAGGACAGCCTGTGATCGTTCCCGGAGATATGGGCACCCGGTCTTATCTGCTGGTGGGAACACAGCAAGGGATGAAAGAGTCCTGGGGATCCACCTGCCACGGCGCAGGGCGAATGTTGTCTCGCTCAGCCGCCATCCGCACCGCCAAGGGCCGTGACATCGCCGCTGAGTTGAATCGCCGAGGCATCTATGTCGAGGCGGCCAGCCGCGGCGTGTTGGCGGAGGAGATGCCCGAAGCCTACAAAGATGTCGACATGGTAGTGGAGACATGTGAGGCGGCGGGACTTTCGCGTCGAGTCGCCCGTATGTATCCAATCGGTGTAATGAAAGGCTAATCCGGCCTCCGCAACAAAACACCTCGCATCGCTTTACAGACCAAAACCTCGAGGACCCATTTTTTACTATCGCGTATTTAGATACATAAGATATATTATCGGACATATACTGTATAGAGATAGTCGTATTATAATCCATCCCCTGGGAGGTTCGTCAGCCACAAAAAAGCACCGCGACGCAGGTCCAGTTTCCGAACGTAGAAGACAATCAGTAGGGCGAACGATGGAAAGCAGAAGAGAGGTGGTTTTGCCTGATGTGGTGTCTGACAGAAAAAGGGCCTGGGGATTTGCAGCGCTATGGCTCCCCCACTCCTCCAGGACAAGGAAAAATGGGCGAGGCTCGACTCAGACCAGCCCTGTTTCTTCTGCAGGAGAGCGTGTGGCGGTGAGGGCTGCATCTAT
>WVXJ01000019.1:16299-22865 GCA_011773575.1 Armatimonadota bacterium
GTAGGAGAAGAATCCTCAAGACAGAGACGATGGCGGCCATGAAGAGCATGACATCGACACAGATGAGGGCCGCCGCCTTCAGCCATTGCCGGTTATAGGCTTGGCCCAGGCCGGGAAGAAGAAGAGAAAGCAGTCCGGCTGTGGCGGGACTGCGGGGTCGGGCCGGTGATATCCGACCCTCCAGCAGATCATGAGTGGTTTTCAACTGTTGGCTTAGCCTGTCTTTTTCGAGGGCGACGCGGGCAATCTTGGTTTCGACTCCGCTTCGTGAGGGATCGAGTTCCACGGTCCGCTTGTAGGCCTCAATGGCTGCTTCCGCCAGACCGGTTTCCGCGTAGAGATCACCCAGGATTTCAAAGGCCTCTGCGTTCTCAGGAAGCGCTCTGAGCGCCTCCTGGCACTTCGCCATCGCCTCCTTGAGCTTCTTGTTGGCGCGCAGCAGCACTGCCTCTCCAAGCAGGACATTTGCTTTTTCGGAAGCGCCATGCTCAATCATCTTTACCGCCTGGGTCCAACAAGCAGGTTAGTGATTCCGGTGTCAAGTCTTCCTGGGTTCGCCGCGGGGCATCACCCCACAGCCTTTCCAGGTCATAGAATTCCCGCTGTTCGGCCGAGAAAATATGAACCACTACGTCCCCATAATCCATCAATACCCATTCTGAATCCTGATAACCCTCCAACCCNNCCGCGGATGTGTGCGGGAGAAGTACCATGGCAGATAACGAAGAAGTCAGTAATGAGGGTGAGTCCCTGCAAATCCAGAATAACAGGTTCCTTGGCCTTTTCGTCGGCCAGCAGAGAAAAAACCAGAAACGCCTTTTCACCGGAGCCTATTGGCGGCTTTTTGTCACTCACTGTTATTGTGCCGAAGAGTTTTTCACTGCAAGTCCGAAATCTTCGCCGACTTCAATAGTGAAGTCCTGGGCAGCGAAGGGATCGTCATCGCTTATCAAATGGTTGCAGGAGATGAGTTGGAGAAGATTGCGGCCCGTTTCCGGCCGGCCGTGGTGGTTAATGATTCTGGAAGAGGCCTGTACGGGACCGGTGAGGGTCGAAATAACCTGGACTCCGTTCTCTTCCAGTATCTTGATGACCCGCTCGCCGCGGCCGTTTCCGCTGGCGTCTATGACTTTCACCGCGCAAGGTTTGCCGTAGAGCACCTCGGCAATGGTCTGCCTTACCCCTTCAGAACTCAATTGAAAGCAATCCAGCCCGTCTACCATCCGCGGCTCACCCGGCAGTGTTGCCATGACAAGCTTCTCAGGGCCGAGCCCTCTTGCCAAGCGCGCCAAATACGCGAGATCCCCGGCCGAAAGATTGGTATCCACAGTATTCAGCAAGGCCTGTACGAGCGCAGGAATTCGAGAAATCATTCCGGGAGCCGTAAGCCGCTTCGCCAAGGCCCGGACGAAACTCTGTTGTCTCCGCATCCTTCCTATGTCTCCGAGAGCATCATGGCGAAACCGNNTCAGGCCTCCGGCGCGATCCCGATAGCGCATGCGCTTTTCCACATCTATCTCTATACCGTCCGCCGCGTCCACCATCTGCGCGAGGCCCCTGCTGTTGATTTCAATGTAATAATCAATCGGTATCCCCAGCAGTTGAGAGACAGTACTCTGAGTCAGTTCCGTGCCTCCGAAGGCATGGGCCGCATTTACCTTTTGCACTCCTTGTCCGGCAATGTTCGCGCGCGTGTCCCGCGGAATGGAGACTGCTCCTACCCGGCGCCGCTGCACATCAACCCGCGCCACCATCAGAGTATCGGCGAGGCCTGCCCCGATGTCATCCTTGCCGATGAGCAGGATGTTCACTTGCCCCCGGCCGCGGAAAGGGTTCTGAAAGGAGAACGGATTGAACACCGGGCCCATTCCAAGTTCTTGCGAGACATAGGAGCTGACTCCGCCTGCGACACCTATGGTGAAACCCAATACACCCAGTACCCACCACAGCCAAATCCTTCTTCTGGGTTCGGACTTGCGGGCAATGATGATCTTCTTTTTTGGAGGCTTCGAATTCGTTTCCATTCCAGTACGCAGCAGCTTCGCAGCGCCTCTTGTCCGCCTTGACCTGCCTGTCAGGCTGGGTGACAAGCACAGCGAACGGAAGCGCCGTTCCGTCAATACCACCCTAAACTATTCTTCCAGATTTCCACCAAAAGTGAACCGGCCTATGAAGAGTCTGTGGTCCTGGGCCTGGCCTGGTTGACGATCAGTTTGCGCCCTTTGAGTTCAAATCCGTTCATTAGTTCCATGGCTCGCGGCACATCGGATTCGGCAACCTCGACGAATCCGAAGCCACGCGACCTCCCAGTCTCACGGTCGGTAATAATACGGACGTTCTCCACCTTGCTGCAGGTGGAGAAGGCCTCCGCCAGCTCATCCTCCGTGAGCCTCCAGGGAAGGTTCCCAACATACAACGTGATCTGCATCCTCCTCGTCTCCCCTCTTCCCATAATATTCCCCCCGGCACAAATCAGTCTGCCGGCTCAGCGCGGAGCCGGCCTGACCATTACCTATTACCTATAGAGACTCTCTCTTTCAATATAGGACCGCACGTCCTCAGGAAGCAAGTAACGAATTGGGGCTTTCTGTGCAGCGCGCCTGCGAATCTCAGTAGACGAGATACTCACCCCGGGAACATTCAAGAAATGCACACTTGAAGCGAAATCCTCCCCCACCCTCTTTTCGAATGTCGCAAGGTCATAGCCGGGACGACTAACTGCAACGAGTTTGCACATATCTCTTAGACACTCGGGTTCTTTCCAAGTTAGTATCTCCAAGATCGCATCGGCTCCGGTGATGAAGTGTATGTCAGCTTGGAGGTACAATTGCCGCAGTTCCATAATCGTATCAATTGCATAGGAGGGTCCGGGCCTGTCCATCTCCAATCGCGACACCTCGAAATCGGAGTTACCTTCTATCGCCAGGCGAGTCATTTCAAAGCGATGTTCCGCTTTCGTCACTGCATAATCCTTCTTATGCGGAGGCCGACCGCAAGGCATGAAAATAACCTTCTCAAGGCCGAAACGGTACTGCGCCTCTTCTGCGGCAACCAAATGCCCGTAGTGAATGGGGTCAAACGTGCCTCCCATGATGCCGAGACGCATTCCATCTCCCATCCTCGCTCAGCCTCTCACCTGTCCTTGACCGTAAACCACATACTTGTAGGAAGTCAGTTCCTCCAGGCCCATAGGCCCCCTGGCATGGAGTTTTTGGTTGCTGATGCCGATTTCCGCGCCAAGTCCGTACTCTCCCCCGTCGCAAAAACGGGTCGAGGCATTCACAAACACCGAACAGGAGTTGATCTCATTACTGAAGCGCTGTGCTGCTTCAAGATCACGAGTGATGATGGCCTCCGAGTGCGAGGTGCTGCAGCGGTTTATGTGAGTAATTGCCTCTTCCAGGCTATCTACAACTTTGACCGCCAAAATCAAGGCGAGATACTCCGTTTTCCAGTCCTCCTCGGTAGCAGGCTTTGTCTGAGGAATCAACTTACAGGTGCGCTCACATCCGCGCAATTCCACACCCTTGCTCTTCAGAGCCTTGGCCACCATAGGCAGAAACGCCTGCGCCACATCTTGGTGTACCAACATGGTTTCTATGGCATTACATACACTCGGGCGCTGGCACTTGGCATTCACGGCTATCTCCGCGGCTGCCTTCAAATCCGCGCTCGCATCAACATAAAGATGGCAGTTCCCTTCTCCTGTTTCGATTACCGGCACCTTGGCATTTTCTACCACACTGCGAATCAAACTCGCGCCGCCCCTGGGAATCAGCACATCCACATATTCTCTCAGCCCCATCAGGTGCTGCGCGGCAGAACGATCGGTGTTCTCGATAATCTCGATGCANNAATCCGCGCCAGACAGACATTGGAGGAGATCGCTTCCGATCCTCCCCTCAGTATGACCGCATTGCCGGATTTGAGGCACAACCCCACGGCATCAATGGTCACATTGGGTCTTGCTTCGTAAATCAGCCCCACCACTCCCAGAGGGACCCTTACTTTGCGAATCTCCAGCCCGTTCGGTCGCCGCCAGCCGCCGATTACCTGACCCACCGGATCCTTCAGCCCGACCACCTGCCTGAGACCATCGGCAATTCCTGCTATCCGCTCTGAAGTGAGACAAAGCCTATCCAACATGCCCTCAGACAGCCCTTTCACCGTGCCGCGCTGCATATCTTGGGCGTTCGCCTGGAGAATCTCATCTTCTCGCTGTGAAAGGGCGTCGGCGATTGCCAACAGTGCATTATCTTTCACCTGTGACGAAACCCGCCCCAGGGCCATTGCTGCTTCTTTCGCCCGCCGGGCTTTCGCTTCTACCTCTTCGATAATGCCTGCAGTTATCGTCATCCTTCTCTATCTCCTCAATTATACACCCTAATCAGGCTATCCTTTGTATTCTAATTCACGACCCGCAACTACTATTCTATCTCCACGCTTGGCTCCGAGTGCAACCAGCCGCTGCAATACCCCCATCCTTCCCAGCCGGCGATGAAGATAGGTCATTGCCTCTCTGTTCTCAGGATCCAGCATTCTTGCCTGTCTTTCTACCTCTTCTCCCTTTACCAAGAAAACCCCCTCTGCGGTTTGTCTTACTTCTAGTGGAGCCCCAGGAGCGGCGTCAATAAGCATCTCTTCACCCTCGCTAACCGCTTCATCCTCTTTTGCTTCCTCCAACTTCGAGACAATGGCCTTCACCAGAGCCTCCAATCCCTCTCCGCCGAGGGCGGAAATCGGGATTATCTTCTGACTCTGGTTCTCCAGTTGCTCTTTCACCTGAGGCAAAGCCTCCTTCGCCTCAGGCAAATCAATCTTGTTCAGGGCTATGATCTGAGGCATCTCAGCCAGCCAGGAGCGATGTAATCGAAGTTCTCGGTTTACGGTCTCCAGGTCGCTCAATGGGTCTCTCTCAGGTAGGGAGATGTCGAGCATATGCACGAGTAAGCGGGTGCGTTCTATATGGCGCAGAAAATCATGTCCCAGGCCCTGCCCACTGTGGGCGCCCTCGATCAGCCCGGGCATATCCGCAAGTACAAAACTTCGCTCTTCGTCAGCCCGAACCACCCCCAGGGTGGGAGACAGAGTGGTGAACGGGTAAGATGCGATCTTGGGACGGGCTGCGGAAAGGCGAGAGATCAGCGTTGACTTTCCTGCGTTGGGAAGACCGATTACTCCCACATCCGCGAGGATGCGCAACTCCAGCCTGAGCCAGCGCGCTTGTCCGGCGTCTCCGCTTTCCGCAAAACGAGGGGTTCGGTGAGTGGGAGTGGCGAAACGGGAATTACCTCTTCCTCCCTTTCCGCCCTTTGCCGCAAGCAACACTTGACCCGCAGCGGTCAGATCAGCAAGCAAGGCGCCGTCTTCATCTGCGTACACCATCGTCCCTGCCGGCACGCGTATGATGAGATCTTCTCCGTCCGCACCACGGCGCCGTTTACTGCCGCCTCGTTTTCCATTGGGGGCCTCATAGCGGTGTCGAAGAACACAATCTACCAGCGTGCGGAGTCCGGGCTCTGCTCGTAAGAGAACATCTCCCCCGCGGCCTCCATCTCCTCCATCGGGTCCGCCGCGAGGGACAAACTTCTCCCTGCGAAAGGCAACCGCCCCATCTCCCCCATCTCCGGCTTTGACAAAGATGCGGGCCTGGTCAATGAAACGAGATGAAGATGTTTTGCGTGATGTAGACATATTCGACATCACGCCCTCTTGACGCTCCTTGTGGGCTAGGCTGGAATTACACTGACTCGCTGGCGATCCTTGCCGAATCGGCTGAAAACCACTTTTCCCGCAGCTTTAGCAAAAAGGGTATCATCACTGCCGCGGCCGACATTCTTGCCGGGCCAGATTCGAGTCCCTCGCTGACGAACGATAATACTCCCGGCGGAGACTTCCTCCCCGGAAAAGGCCTTCACACCCAGCCGCTGAGCACGGCTCTCTCTTCCATTGCGAGAGGAACCGCCTCCTTTCTTATGTGCCATCTTCTGTCTCCTTCTCGGCCTTTGCTGTTTTCGTACCCGCGCGCAGCAGGATCTTCTCTACCTTGAGCCTGCTGTGGGCTTGGCGATGTCCCTTCTTGCGGCGCACATTGTCTTTCGCCTTATAAGTAAATACATCAACCTTCTTGCCTCGATCGTGATCAAGCAGACGGCAGACAGCCCTGGCGCCTTTCAGATAAGGCTGGCCCGTGCGAATCTTTCCATCCTTATTCACCAATAACACCCGGTCCAGGACGACCTCCTCCCCTACCCTGATGTCTACCTTCTCGACTTCAATTACTTCCTCAGGTTCGACCCGGTATTGCTTGCCACCGGTTTCAATTATTGCGTACATAACACGCTCCCAGAGTAATCGGACAAGCAACTGTTTTAATCAAAGCCAGTTGCCACTGTTTGCAGATTGCATAATAGCAAGAGTGCCCAAAATAGTCAATCAGCGCAACCTCGCTCCTAAAACACGCCCGCATATGCTGCACGCAGCATCCTGGTGCGCAAATCTGGGATATTCAGTGAAGACTATCCTTGGGTTTATACGCGCTGACTGCGGAGATGGAGGCGGCGGCC
>WVXJ01000219.1 GCA_011773575.1 Armatimonadota bacterium
GAGGCCTGCCCGCCTGTGGCGGGTTCGAAGTGTCGGCATGCAAAGCCAGCGAATGAGGAAGGGAATGCCCGGTGGTGCGCCGAACCTTCGTGATACCAAGCTTGGTGGGCGCGTGCAGTCATGGATACGACAGGGAAAAAGACTGACGCTGTGCAACTTCACGTTGTGCCCAGGCGAGTGTATGCCGCTTGCGACGGTGTGGCGCCGCAATGGCGGTTTCAACTGGCTGCAATCAACACCTCAGATGAGACGATAGTCCTGGAGAGGGTAACCGTAGCCTTGCTCGCAGCGGCCCGACAGACTCGGCGCACTCGCTGTGGGGACCGCATCCGGGGCATCGTGCAAGGGTCCCGGCGCGTTCCAGCGGGCGAGGTCGTAGTGCTGGAGATGCAGGAGGGCAATACTGCCAGAACTCTCCCGAGTGCGGCGGAAATAGAACTCCTATTCCGCGACGTCAAGGGCGCATTGATCAGCGCGGCCCGCCGAGTGCCGCTGGAGGCGCACGCAACGGCTTACCTCCGCTTTCCGTTCGGCGGCCGGTGGGCAGTCGCCAACGCGCGTACCAAGAAACACTGTATCGGCCGGCAGTTCGGATTTGATTTGATCGCGGAACAGGATGTGCGGATCTTCGAGCACCCGCCGCAGGAGCAGAAGCGGTTGATGGAGTTTGCCAGCTATGGTCAGCCCGTGTTCTCTCCAGGACGCGGCACCGTGGTGGCCTGCGTGGATGACCAGCCCGACCTGGCTCCGACACCCGGGAAGGCCGTATCCGCCGGATTCGGTAACTACGCGATGATCGCCACCGATAAGAAGGAACACGTCTGGATGGTTCATTTCATGCGGGGCAGTCTGCGCGTCAAAGTTGGCAGTCCGGTTCGCGAAGGCCAACAGATCGCGCAAGTCGGGAACTCGGGAACCAGCAGTCAGCCCCATCTGCATATCGAAATGCTGGACGGATTGCCTTCCGACCTGACCCAGGCGGTTACCCTCGACTTTGCCCAGTCGGGCATCCCGTTCGGGTTCAAGAACGTCATCTGTGAGCGGAAGAAAAGAAGAGCCTTCGCCGAACGGGTCGTTCCCCGACGAATGGACCTCTTGAGTGCCCCGGAACCTGACTGATCTGGATCGGTCTCCCGGCGGCTTGAGCAACTCGCCTTCGGGCCAGGAAGCGAGATGGGGTGGGTCTGGCTGCTTCGTCTTGAATAGTTGCCGGCCGCACAGGTGCTTTTGCACGGCCAGTTGGTAGCGGCGAAGGATCAGGACGTCAATGTCTTCGTGCGCTCGCGTGACCCTGCCCACGAACAGGTCGAGCGTCCATCCGCCAGCTATCTACCAGGGAACGGGCACGGCCTCAAAGACCTCAGCAAGCTCTTTGACGGAGAGCAGAGACCAGTTGCGAGGATCGAGGTTCAAGAGCATTCGCTCAGCTCGACGGCCACGGTACCGCGCGGATTACCATTATGTCTGGGATGCGCCAAACGTGGCCTGTTTCCGCGCTGCGCTCGAAGTCCGGCGTGGGCTCAAGGAGCATGTCGACCACATATCCGACTGACGCCAGCACGTCGAAGTACCAGGAGAGGGGCCGGTGGTAGTGGCGTGTCGGCCCCCAGATCTCAATGACCTCTGAGCGCACAGTCAGGTAGTCATCAACAGGCTTCCAGAGTTTGTTGCCGGCGGCATCTCGTTTCCAGTTCCACATGAAGAAGCATGGGTGGGTTATGGAAAGGACTAAACGCCCGGCGGGACGGAGGACGCGACGAAACTCCGCAAGCGTTCTGTCGATCTCGGGGATGTCCATCAGGACCATGTTGGCGACGACGCCATCGAATGAGTGATCTTGCAGCGGCAGAGGTGAGCACAGATCGGCCTGCATGAACCGGATGTTCTGCGGAGCATCCTTAGCCCGCTCACGCGCACGGAGGATCATCTGCTCGGCGGCGTCGATCCCGACGACACGTGCGCCCCGACGGGCGATCTCCACGCTCAACCATCCCGGCCCGCAACCAGCGTCCAGAATGTCCTGATCCTCCACCTGGTCGAGCAGCTGGAACAGTGCTGGGTTGGTGATGTGGCACTGACGCCAGTTGTCGTCTACGGCAGCATCATACGGTTCCGCAGCCGCATCCCACATTTCGATATCGTCCATCTCATTCATGGGCATTCTTCTCCTGTAATCTCAAGTATCCGCTCAATGAAGTCTTGCTTTCCTTCTTGGTATGCAGCGCGGTCCGACGAAGACTGCGAGACGAGGTCGAGCTTCAGCCTCTGATACTCCTGTCGGGCTTCGGGATGCTCGCGGAGGTAGTCTCGGAAGGCCACGTGAGTAAACCAGCACTCGGTGTCGAGTTCGGTGATGTTGAGATGATGGGTTGATCTGTCGTCGGGGAGTCGCTTCACGAAGTAGAGCCGCCCGGGCCTGTCGTTCTCAGCCTTGTGTACATAGCCGAGGGGTTTGAGCGCTTCCTCGAACACTGCCGCGTCGGCCATGTCCCGCACAGCGACGACGATGTCGAGGATGGGCTTGGCGTCCAGCCCAGGGATAGAGGTGCTTCCCACGTGCTCGATCTGCACGACCTGGTCGCCTAGGGCCGCTCGCAACTGCTCAGCCTCCTGCTGGAACAGTTCAGCCCAGGCAGGCTGGTAGGGCACGAGTCTCACGAGATGTCGTTCACAGCCGAGCACGCCAGTCGTATCCGTCAAAGAGCCTTGAGAGTCATCCGAGTGTGCAGACCCTCACCAAACAAGACTATGGTACCATCCGTTTCGTCATCCAGGTGATCTCATCCTCCTATCCGCCAAAGCCACCTGCAACTCCAACTTGCCGTCTAAGGGCAATGGGGTGGGCAATAGGTAACAGTCAACTATTCTTGGCCGGCGCTGGCAGTATCCCCATTCGCCGGTGGGAGGCTGGCGAGTACTTCCCGCGCGTCAAGCGGCTTGGGCACAGAACTATCGGCGACTACACGGCCGTCTCGGAAGCGCACGATGCGGTGGCAGTGGTGCGCGATGTCGTCCTCGTGGGTCACGAGCACTATGGTCTTGCCCTGGCGGCTCAAATCCTGCAGGATCGCGATGATCTCCTGGCCTGTGCGTGTGTCCAGGTTCCCCGTCGGCTCGTCGGCGAGAATGAGGGCCGGATCATTGACCAGAGCCCGCGCAATCGCCACTCGCTGCTGTTCGCCCCCTGACATCTGAGAGGGACGGTGCCGGGCGCGGCCGCCGAGACCGACCGCCTCCAGCGCTTTTGTGACACGTTGGCGGCGTTCTTTCCCACCGGCATAAAGCAGGGGAATCTCGACATTTTGCATCGCATTCGCCCGCGGCAGCAGGTTGAAAGTCTGGAAAACGAAGCCGATGCGGGCATTGCGGATATCGGCGAGTTGGAGAGTTGCGATACTTGTATGCCATCCAGCCGGTAGGTCCCCGTTGTCGTCCCATGTCAGCCATCGCCCGTGTTTCTGGCCATCTTTATACTGTCCGGTGCCCTTCAACTCGCCGTTCTCGTGCCATTCGAGGAATTCCCCATTGAGCTGACCGTTGCTGTATGTGAACTCCCGCCATCTCTTGCCGTCACTGTTCCACACGGTCCGGCGGCCATGGAGAGTGCCATCTTGGTATTGCTGCATTACTCTCATGATGCCGTTATCATCCCACTCAAGCCATGTCCCGCACTTCTTCCCATCTATATATGATCCCTCGCCTCTCTTCCGGCCGCTCTTCCACCAGTTCATCGCCATGCCGTTAAGACGCCCGTCTCTCCATACCGCCTCTGACAGCTTCGCCCTATCTGTATCCCAAGTGGTCCACGATCCCGTCTCTTCCCCGTCCCGGAAACTTCCCGTCTTGAATATGGTTCCATTGTTATGCCAAAGGGTGGCCTCACCATTCTGCTCGTCGTTTTGCCATTCTATGCGACTCTTCTTGCGCCCCTTGTCATCCCACTTCGTCCACATGCCGGTCTTCACGCCGCGGCTGTACTGGCCTTCCTCCCGTTTTTGACCATTGAAGTGCCAGGAAAGGAAAAGGCCGTGGCGTTCCCCGTTCACATAGACACACTGGTTCATCATCTGCCCATTCTTGAACCAGTTCGTAAAAAGCCCCTCAAGTTTGCCGTTCCTGTAGTACCCCTCAGCCCACTTCTCTCCAGTTTCATAGTAGGTCACGTAGGGACCATCCAACCTCAGCTTGCACTTCCCGGTTGTTGACCCAATCTCTCGTTCTTCCCAACCGGCGAGAATGGAATCGCCCAATTCCTGATTTCGTGAGGCCCCGTCTGTCGGCCACGCCAGGGCCGACACGAGAGCGACAGCCATGAGGGCGTTTATCCTCATGGAATTACGTTTCACGATTGATCCTCTAAGTTTCCGTTCTGTCCACATAGTCTGTTCCAGCCCTGCTTGGAAGCGCTTCCACTCCTCGCAGCATGCCTCCTTCGCTCCCGGCACACACAAGGTCCTGACGCCACGTGAAATCAATGCCATATGGAGGCCCCGCAGACTCTTGGGGCGGAGTGCCTTCATCGAGCTACCGCGGCTTCAGTTCCAACTTGATCGTATTGGAGCGTGCCAAGGTGGGGGCCGGCCAGTCGATATCCCAATCATAGAATACCCACTCCACTGAGTAGCTGCCAGGGTTACTGCCGAAGGTGCCCGCGGGCTCTGGTATCTGGCCGGTGCCATGGGCGAAGACCGTGGGCCTTCCATGGGTGAAGACCTCTGTCTCCATCTTGAACAAAGGCAGATCGTCGAGCCGGGCGGCAAGGACTAGAGACTCCCCCGGCTGTAGACTCTGTAGGCTCCCCTCTCCCACACTAAGCGACCGAGTGGAATAGAGCCGATCATCGTCGCGGCGAAGAACGAAGCACTCTTTGACGTTCGTCATGTTCGAGTCGTGGCCGAGAAGATGGAAGCGGTACTCAGTGGGCCCCAAGTTCGTCAGGCAGCACTGAAGCTCAACGGGACTCCCTACCTTGACTTCTGTATGCTCTGGAATAGCCAGGCTGACTCGGAGTCGGGGCTGACTGGAATCTACAGGCAGTTCTGCCGCGCTCCCGGGTGCTGGGAGGTACTGGCTCGTGGCCGGGTAGCCATCTGGAATGGTTCGACGCGCAGCAGCGCCCACCGAGCGCACAGTAGCCGAATCTGGCTGACGACAGCCCGCGAGCGTTACTACGAGGACTGCCACTGCCGTCAACCCGAAGATGCGTCCCTTCCTATGCTTCATCGTTCGCCCCTTTCCATATCAGCCGGCGATGGGGGTAATATCCCGTCTAACCCATTAGACCTCACATACTGGCGAAGTGTTCCAAGAATAATCTACACCGTATCGGTGTTAAGTAGCGATGGGACACGCCTGAGTGGTTGCCGGGCTTGTGCGCGGGCTGGGAGAGTGGAATCGAAGGGGCCCCTGTTTATCCCGTTTACCCTGAGCGACGTGTCCTGAGCGGAGTCGAACGGGCCTGCCCTGAGCCTGTCGAATGGGCTTCGGACAAGGTCCGCCGATTTCAATGCCGGGGGGTTTTAGTCGGCAAATTCGGCTCGCATCCAACAGGATATCTCGGTATGTCTCTCCGGTAGGCTGCCAGGTCACCAACTAGGTGGCGGACGGATATGAAACGGATCAGTGAAGAGACGGCGCCAGTATGTTTATATGACGGGGCTCATAATCTTTGCAATCTCGTCTATATGAGTGTTATCTGTACCACAACAGCCGCCAACAATTCTTAGTGTTATTAGTTCTGTAAGCTTTTTCATGGACTGTGCTAATTCTATAGGGTCAGAGCATTTTGGTTCCTCGGAATTATCCAGTTCTTCAGGCGATAAGGCAGAAGCATTTGCTTGGATTCCATGAAAACGTTGCTTGACAAACACTGTCTGATTAAAGTCACGGCTTAAAGCTTCATACAAAACATCAGGATGCACGCAGTTCGACATATAACAGATCGGTGGTCTGTTTACACTATTGTCAATCTGCGAAATTGCATCACTAATTGCTGTTCCATCAATCAATCTGCCGTTCTTGCGAATCATGAAACTGACTATATAGGGCAATTCTGTTCGTTCCAAAGCCCTCGCCATACCAATTGACTCTGAAAGAGCAGGCATAATTACTGCATACAGAAAATCAACTCCCGCCCGCATATACATATCTGCCTGCCAGGAATGAAATTCTACGGCTTCATCAGCCTGCAATATCTCGGTCGCCTTGTACGCGTCTCCTTTGCAGCCCATTCCTCCGCCAATATACATCTCCACGTCAGAAGCATCCCGTATTTGCCTAAGAAGATTGACATTGTCGAGAATAATGGCCTCATCATAACCTGCCTTAAGAACACGTTCCCTGTTTGCCCGTCGTATTGGCGTTGTTACCATGAAAGGAAGATGGTATTTCCTTGCGACGTCAATATATTGCTTCCATATTGTGCTGAGTGCTTCTTTTCCACCCTTTCTGTAGATGATGTCTGCAAGATCGACTATATCATCATAAGGCAAATTATATTCTCTCTTCAGGCGCTGACCAACGGCGCCCTCCATTAGAATAACCGGACTTCTTTCATAGCACGAGACAAAGCTCACGTTCACACACCCTAATAGACAAATGATCTGTAGGTATTGTGGAATTCAGGGATAGTCACCTATTTTCGTTCTGTTACTTAGATACTTTTCCTAATTCATCAGGAAAGTGCTTATCTCCTGCCAGCACAACAACGGGTCTTGCCCTGTTTATCCGGAGCGCAGTCGAGGGGAGCGGAGTCGAACGGGTTTCTGACGAGGCGCGGGAATTCGATGCCAAGGAAACAGGGTTGTTGTCCCAGTATTACCCAACTAACTACGTCCCGGAGGGCTCATCTCCGATCCGAGATCGCCATTCCCTTCGAGCTCCCTCCAGCTTCTGTCTCTTCAGAAAGAAAGCCCGTTCAAGAACTGCGTACTCCTCGTTCGAGCATCTTTGCCTGGCATCCCTTGCGCACCGGGCTGTGTAATCTGCACTGTCTGGCAAGGGTACTCCTGACACTGCCCGCAATTGTCCACGCCTTTCTCCTGGGCGCATTCCCGGATGCCGTGGCGACACCATGGCATGGAGGAACAGCCGTAGCAGGCCATCTCGTCTGCCGAGGGCAAAGTGTCTCGTAAGCCCAATCTAAACCACAGCTCTGCCACTTCTCTCAGCCGCTCCGCGTTGCCCGCTCGGGTAGCTATGTAACGAGGGCACACGTTGCAGTCATTTCCACACGAGGCCAGTCTCAGCATCAACTCACGCCTTTCCCTCTAACTCCCTGATCCTTCAGACTTCTTCGTCGGCCGCGAGGTTGCCTCCTGCAGTGTGCGACACAAGTGGTGTCCGCAGCTGCTGGTGTGGACCGATGGCAGGGCTTCGATGTGGGATTCGCGCGGTCATGGAGGAAAACGACCTGCCATCGAAACAACGCGGCTTCAGACGAGCGGCCGGATTTCGATGCCAGAACGGTTTGATCTATGAAGCTGCGGTTATAGACCTGCTACCCAAATTAGATGTTGAGATCCAAAGAAACTTTTGGCAGACAGCAATCACTGGTTATTGCTGGCAATATCTGAGTCAGAAGATTCTTCGGCATCACTCTGTGAGCGAGCAAGCTTCATCGCGTCCTCAATGTTGAAGTGGAACGAGTCA
>WVXJ01000164.1 GCA_011773575.1 Armatimonadota bacterium
CACTCTTGGTCTAATCCGGTTCCCTCCAGCCTAGCCATGATGACCCCGGCTTATCGGCCCACTCCGCTTTTTTCCCGCTTCTCCCCCACCCCCAACAAATGGCTCAACCATGCGGGTTTCTCGCGCCTTCCTGATTTTCCTGTTGTAGGGCGGGGGTGCCGGCCCCCGCCGCTTTTTTCTGCTTTTTTTCTGTCACCAAATGCCCAACAAACCCGCATGAATACTGGGTTTGTGGGCATTTTCGCCGTTTCCCGCCAGTGGGCCCTTAACTTGTATTCCGCAGTGCATTTTTCGCTTGACTTCCTTCGCCTTCCAAGTGATGAATACGCCGACGGAACCACGTCACTGGAGGCACTGATGAGCGCCATGCCGGAGATGCTAATAGGACAGGCAGGCCAGGCGAGCCAGCCCGGGGCGATTGACTTCGATACGGCTGTGGACGAGTTTCTCGAATACCTGACCGGCTACAGAAACTACTCCCCCGCCACCGCCACCTCTTACCGAACCGACCTGGGGCAGTTTCGCAGATTCCTTGTGGACAAGCTGGGGCGAGTGCCACGGCTGGAGGAAATCACGCGGGAATGGGTCATCCAGTTCGGGGTGCGGCTGAAGGGCGCGGCCCCGCTCACCGTGCGCCGCAAGTTTGGCTGTCTTTCCTCGTTCTTCAACTTCCTGGTCGATATGGACCATTTGCGCCTAAATCCGGCGAGGCGGCTGCCACTCCCGAAAGCCGAACAGGCCGTCCCTGTATGCCTGACTGATGAAGAAGTGCAACAACTGGTCGCCGCCGCCGTAACGCCATGGGGGCGATGTCTAGTTGCACTGCTGGTCTGCACCGGCATTCGCCGCAGCGAAGCCGCCACAATCTGCCTGGAGGACATCGACCTGGAGAATAGGCAACTCCTCATCAATGGCAAAGGGGCGAAACAGAGGGTGCTGCCGCTGAACGAAATGGCGGTCGAGGCGATACTGAAATATCTTCCTCATCGAGGCAAGGGGCGAATTCACAACCGCAAGCCGCTGAC
>WVXJ01000124.1:0-480 GCA_011773575.1 Armatimonadota bacterium
AGATGCTATACCTTTCGATCTGGTAATCCCCGGTCAAGGACGCGGCACCATTTGCGTTTCTTCAAATGAGATTGTTATTCACACACCACAACATCATTATCTGCCTGTTTCCAAACCCGTGGAGGAGCCGGCGCATCTGGCGGAAGTGCTGTCCGAGCATCTGGGTGACAACATTGCTCTCGTAGGAAAGGCGGTCATGCTTATCCCCATGATCGCCCAGGAGTTCATCTTGGTGTTCCACGAGGGAGCCTCCGCCTATACCGAACACACCCATGAGTTCGTTGATTTTCTGGAGCAAAAGGGGATTCTGCTGGACTGTCATCCCATACTCCGGCTCTGCCATCATGCGTGGGATTCGCTGCACGCAGTAAAGGGCCGGGTTCGCCTGCCGGATCATCTGGCGGAGGCTTTCGGAGAAGATGAGGTTAGCGGGAGCGAATTCTCTTCATCGTGGAAGAAGGTAGTCGAGAGCCAACAAGC
>WVXJ01000124.1:552-1197 GCA_011773575.1 Armatimonadota bacterium
GACGAACGCTACGCGCTTCGACGGGAGATTCAACAATTGCAGATGGAGAAGGGCCGCCATTTCCGTGAAACGCTGAAGCCTCTTCTTGACAAAGGACTCTCCGGAGAGGAAGCAGAGAGCCATCGCCGCTCGCTGCAGGAGCGGATTAAAGAGAAACGCTCCGCTCTTACCGCTCTTGACGGAGAACTGGAAAAGATGAAACAGGCGCAGCACGCTGTTGAAGAGCGGCCGGAGTTCATTCAGGCGCGCAGCATCGCGCGAAGCCTTGAGGCGAAAGCCGAGGCGGAACGGCTTCGGCTGGTGCGTGGTATAATCTTGACCACTGGGGGGCTGGAACAGACCGATAGGCGTCCTACCGCCTGGTGGTTCCCTCTCATCTCTCCAGGAGGGGAATGGTTCAGCGAACTTGCTCGCACAAGCACTCTGGAGGTAGAGACTTTCTGCCCGAAGCGACTCGCAAGTGACGGCGTGAGCACTCGAAGCCTTCCAACAGGACCTGATTGAAATAAGACTCAAGACTCTCCTAAGATACGGCAAGTTGAAGTATCTCTTGCAGAGCAGGCTCGGCTACTGCGCGGTGTGCGGCAGGCGCACCATGTTTCTCGTCACTGATACCAAGACGATTAGAGAAAATGCGCTCTGTAT
>WVXJ01000124.1:1386-1853 GCA_011773575.1 Armatimonadota bacterium
AAGGGATTTCAGGAGATTCATCGTGTTCTGAAAAAGGCCGGATATCACATCTTCACTGTCCCTCTACCCTTCTCCTTTCGCCACAAGACTTTTAGTCGTTTTGAGCAGAAAGATGGTCACCTTGTTCCGGTCTTGCCGATGGAGTACCATGGTGATCCTGTGAGGGGTCAATCCTGTTCATTTACGAATTTTGACTGTGACGTTCTCAGTTGTCTGGAAGAGACCGGCTTTGAGGTTTTCTTGAACATTTCCAGATACGACGAGCAGCGCAAATATGGAACTTTCGACAGTTTTGTCTTCGTCACAAGGAAGGTTTGAAGTTCTCTTGTCGGACTCCTACTGTGCGACGAATCGAAAGTGATGAGCATGGTCAAACCTGCTGAAGCGCTTTCCTTTGTGAAAATGGAGGCGGCGGGCAATGATTTCGTTCTCATCGACGCGGTGGACGCCAACCGGAAGAACTGGAG
>WVXJ01000124.1:1919-2059 GCA_011773575.1 Armatimonadota bacterium
CTGTTGGTGGTGCAGCGTCTCAGTTCCCGCAAAGAGAAGTCCGCGGGGAGGGTTTCGTTCCGGATGCGGATGTTCAATCCGGACGGCTCGGAGGACATGTGCGGAAACGGGCTTCGCTGTGTCGCCGCCTATCTTCATCA
>WVXJ01000124.1:2210-2486 GCA_011773575.1 Armatimonadota bacterium
CTCTCAACCGGCACCCCCCACGCCATTGTCTTTTCCGAGGCCCTTTCCAATCTCGACCGGTTGGGGCCGCAGATCATGGCCCACCGCTTTTTCCCGGAACAGGCGACAGTGAGTTTCGTGAAGGTGGAGAGTAAGACCCGCCTCCTTGCCCGAACCTGGGAGAGGGGGGAGGTCGGTGAATCGCTGTCTTGCGGGACCGGAGCCGCCGCTGTTCTCGCCGCCGCCCATTTGAAAGGACTCACCCCCAGGCAGGCGGAGATTATCTATCCCGGCGGA
>WVXJ01000124.1:2497-20423 GCA_011773575.1 Armatimonadota bacterium
GAGGTTTTTCGAGGCAAGATTGAAGGATAAGTTGAACGACGCCACAGACCGTAAAGCAACAACAAAAGTCCCGCGAAGTGTATTCGCTTTGGGCCTGGTGAGTTTCTTTTCGGACATCTCCTCAGAGATGGTCTATCCGCTCATACCCTTCTTCTTGAAGAGTGTGCTGGGCGCGGGCAGTATCGCCATCGGGCTCATCGAGGGTGTGGCGGAGAGCACCGCGGCCTTGGCCAATCTCTTTTCCGGCTGGCTGAGCGACCGGCTGGGCAGGAGAAAGGGTCTGGCCATTTTCGGATATGCGCTGGCCGCGCTGATGAGGCCTATAATCGGCATTTCCACGGCGTGGCAGCATGTGCTGGCGGCGAGATTCACGGATAGGGTGGGCAAGGGAATCCGCACCTCCCCGCGGGATGCGCTCATCGCGCAATCCGCCCCGCAGGAGATTCGCGGGCGCGCCTTTGGCATCCAACGCGCCATGGATCACGCGGGGGCCGTCCTGGGGCCGCTGGTGGCGATGGGAGTATTGTCCCTGCTCGGCTCTCCGCTCATCGGAACGAATGCAATCGCGATCCCTGAAATCAACTATCGCCGTCTCTTCATGTTTGCCTTCATCCCCGGCCTTCTGGGGGTGGTCATCCTGTGGCTGGGAGTGAAGGAGAAGGCTGTTCCGCGCAATCACGACCGCCCGCTCCCTTCTATCAATTTGAAGACTCTGAAGGGGCCTTTCGGGCTCTTCTGTCTGGTGGCAACTCTTTTCGCCATAGGCAATTCCTCCAATATGTTCCTTCTGCTACGGGCGCAGGACCTGGGGCTGAGCGTGGGACTGGTTCCGGCAGGTTATGTCCTCATTTATATAGGCGCGTCAATCTTCTCCGCCCCCGCCGGGGCTCTCTCGGACCGGCTGGGCAGAAGGTGGATGCTGATCATCGGCTATCTGCTGTCCGCCGCGGTCTACGCAGGATTTGCGGTGGCACAAGGCCCTGGCGCGACATGGATACTTTTTGCCTTTTACGGGCTCTATATTGCCGTGACCGATGGGATGCAGCGGGCTTATGCGGCGGATCTGGCTCCCAAGGGATTGCTGGGAACGGCGCTGGGAACATTCAATACCGTCACAGGTGTGGCGCTGCTGCCGGCCAGCATTATCGCGGGGGCCTTGTGGAGCATCTCCCCGGCATGGCCCTTCTGGTTTGGAGGTATGTCCGGTTTGCTCGCCGGTGTGCTGCTGCTATGGCTGCCTCTGGGACAGCAAGAGGTTCCCTGATGCCCGCGCTCCATCTCAACCCACCCCGTCTGCGGATCCGAGCGGACATCCCGCGAGACCGCGCACTTCGGAGGAAGACCGCGTTATTAATCTAGTGGACGACTTTGCTTCGGTTTGCCCCTCTTCGGAGGTTGGTATGGAGTATGAGATTTTGGCGGCAAATGACCCGGCTGATGAGGACCGTGAGGAAGCCTTGGTTGAAGGCCTGCGCGAGCAATCCTCGGAGGCCTGCACCGCTTTTTACCGCCGCTTTGCCCCTGCCATCCATCGCTTCGCCATCATTCGCTTGGGGGGAGACGGCGAGTGTGCCGAAGACATAGTCGCCCGGACTTGTGTTGACGCGGTGCGGAATATCAACAAGTTCCATCGAAAATCCTCCCTGAAGGCGTGGCTCTACGGGATTGCCCGCCGCCATGTAATCGGGGCAATACGCAAGAAAAAGAGATTGAAGTCCATTCCTCCAGGCGCGGAGACGTCAATGGAGGCGGTGGCTGAAATATCGGATGGTCAGGATTTGGCCTCCCGCGCGTCGGCCAGGCTCGATGCACAGCGGCAATTCGCGGCCCTGGCCGAGGCGCTCTCGGATTTGGAGATGGAGGCTCTCATTTTGCAGTCTGTTGACGAATTCTCTCTGCGGGAGATTGGGAATATCTTGGGCAGATCGGAGCGAGCCGTCCATTCACTACTCCGTCGGGCGAAACAGAAAGCCCGAGAAAGGCTGGCTCAAGATGAAAGGTGAATCTGTTGAAGAGAGATTGACTCAGGTTTTTAAAAGGCTGCGCGCGCCGCTGGACGCGGGCCTAGAAGAGCGGACGGTGAGCGCGATGGTTGCGTCTCGGCCGCGGCGTTTATCTCGGAGATTGCGTATTACTGCGATCGCCGCGGGCGCGGTTGCCGTGGTGCTGTTGGTGTTGGGCCTATTCCCCTTTTCCGGCAAGGATTTGGAGCCGGCGCAGGCCTTTGCCCGCATCTATGAGGCTGCAGGGGAGGCGGACACGCTCCATATCATCGCCCGCTCCTGGGACAGCAAGAACGAAGAAGCTGAAATTGAAATCTGGGCCTCCTCGGAAGGGATATATCGCAACGAGCGTTATATAGACGGCGTTCTTTCCTATCTGCACTTGCAGACGCCCACCCGCTACACCACTTACGCTCACCCCTACTTGCATGAATTCGCAAGCCCCGCCTTATCTGGTGAAGAGATAATGGAATTAGCCTTAAGAACCAGCCTTGGCACATACGACGCGATTGAGAAATCGCTCTCCTACAGGGAGGGTGCCACTATCAGCGCGCGACGAGAGTGGGGCCTGTCAGGTGAAGAGTATGATGTGGTGGAAATGGAACACGAGACCTCCTGGGGGCCTCATACAGGTCTGAAGAAGATTATTGCCACCCTGGAGCCTGAAAGCGGCCGGCTGGTTTCACTGGAGAAATATTTCCTTCTGGACGGCAGTTGGGAGCTGATCTATGAGACCGAAGTGGTGGAATGGGATGTAGCGCTGCCAACAGGTATAGCGACAGTTGAACCGCCGCCAGGGACAACCCTCAGACGCGGGACCTGGTGGAGACGCACAGACAATGTCTTGGTGACAGAAGAGACTGAAGACTGGTTTGTTACACTTCACGCCATTGATGTAAACGTCAACGGAGATGTATACCTCACAATGAGCTGGGTGTCGAAGTCGGGATTTGACCCTGGAACATATAGCGGGTATTTTCCCGTTATTCGGATTGCGAATGATGCCGGTGTCGCTTACGAGCAGCCCGACTCGGCTTCATGCATCATCCGGCCGCGAGGATCAGCCCAGGAGTGCTTCTGGACGATCAAGATGCTGCGGCAGGAAAGCAAGGTCGCTCTGGATCTTCCTCGCACGGTTGATATTACCATAGAACCGGCTCCGGATCCGGGACCGACACCAGGACAGAAAGTGACCTTCCCCGGCATTTCGCTGCCGCCAAGACAGGATGCGGAAGATCTCCAACGGCGAGAGGTGACTGAATACTGATCTCTAAACCCGCGAACAGTTGTGAGAGGGGCGGCCCACAATGGGCCGCCCCTGTTCTGTTTACTGTTTCGCTCACCGCGCCGGATCAGACTACCGCGCTCTTACGCGGCGGGGAGTTCGGTGCGCCTGCGGTTAGGGGCGTCCATCCGCGAGGGAATCATCCAACGGGACGTTTCTCTTGCACGATTCTATTGGATACCTGCACCGACTAGTTCGGCATGGGAGCGGGGCTTGGGAATGGGCAGGCCCTGTTCTTGCAGGGCTTCCAGGTGAAGTCTGACGGCATCTCGGATGAGATGAATCACCTCTTGCTCTGTTTCACCCACGGCCACACAACCGGGAAGGTCCGGCACATACGCGCCGAAGCCGGTCTCACCTTCCTCGACCACAACAAGGTAATTCATAAGTGCCCTTCCTCTAAGCCCGTTGCTTTCAGTATTGCGTGCAATGTGCCAGGCGGTATGTCCCGACCAAGATTGCCGGCCACGGTGACTGCTCCCGGCCGGTCCGGATGAATAAACTGTCGGTGACTTCCCCGCGTACGGACAAGCCTCCAGCCATTCTTTTCAAGCAGGCGAACCAGTTCGCGGACTTTCATAATAATTATAACACAGCACAGAAGAAGTGACTTATTAGATCCCCGGCGTCTCCCTCAGGCTTCCCCTACCCACCTCTTCACGCGGCGGGGAGCTCGGTGAGTTTCATGCTGATGAGGGTGGAGACACCAGCTTTCGCCATGGTTACTCCATAGAGCGTGTCGGCGGCTTCCATGGTGCCCTTGTTGTGGGTGATGATGATGAACTGAGACTCCCGGGAGAACTCCTTCAGGAGCGCAGCATATCTGTCCACATTGGAGTCATCCAGCGGAGCATCTATCTCGTCCAGCACTACGAAGGGGGTGGGCTTCACCTTTAGCAGGGAGAAGACGAAGGCCATGGCGGTCAGCGCCCGCTCTCCGCCGGACAACAGCATCAGGTTCTGGCGGCGCTTGCCGGGCACCACGACTTCGACATCAATACCTGCTTCCAGAACCTCTCCTTCTCCGCTCAGGCGCAATTCAGTCTCACCGCCGTTGAACAATCGCTTGAAGAGGGTGTCGAATTCCTTCTGCACCGCGTGGAAACATTCCAGGAACTTCTCTCTGGCGGTATTGTCAATCTCCGCGATCACTTTCTCCAGGTCTTCCCGCGCCTTTTCCAGATCGGTTCGCTGGGTGGAGAGAAGGTCGAGCCTCGCTTTCACCCGCTCATACTCCTCCATCGCGCCCAGGTTGACAGTGCCGAGGGCCTCAAGGGCGGATTGAAGAGAGGAGACCTTTCCCTGCGCTTCTTTGCGGGTCTGCAGCGGTGGGGCGACTTCACGCGCCTTTTCGATGGAGATGCGGTAATCCTCCTCGAGGTTGCGCGAGAGGAAACTCAGTTCTCCTTCGAGTTGAGTAATGCGCAACTGAAGCCGGTGGAGAGAAGCCTGTACACCCTCTCTGCGGTCACGGCTGCCCTTCGCGTTCTCCATGTGAGAGGCGATTGCCTCAAGTACTTTCTGACGCTCTGCGGTTGCGGCCTCCAATTCGGCCTGGCTCTTTTGGCAGCTCTCTCTCAGTGACTCCAGGTGCTTGCCCATGGAGACAAGGCTCTCTTCCAGATTCTTCTTTTCCTTCTCCAGTTGGCGAAGGCTCTCCTGGCGGGAGTGGATCTGTTCTGTCAAAGACTGTTGTGTCTCGCCGAGTCCCTGTATTCTGGCTTCTTGCGCGCGGCGCTCTCCGGCGAGAGAGGCCTGTGCCACCTTCATCTCCTCTATGCGACGGGCGACTGCTTCTCTTTGGCCTCGGAGCCGGTTCAATTCCGTCTCCGAGGCGGTTATGCCGGCCTGCATGGCCTGCTGTTTTTCGTCCAGGGAAAGGAGTTCCTGTTCCAGGGCGGCCTGTTCGCGGCGGCTGCGTTCCATCTCCTCTTTCAGTCCCCGCTGCTCAGCCTCCATCGGTTCCAACCGCTGGCGCTCACGCTGGATCTCCGCCCGCAGCAATGCGAGGGCCTCTTCCGCGCTCGTCTTCTTGGATTCGGCGGCGGCGAGGTCTTCTCGCGTCCTGGTCGTCTCCTCTTCCACTGCCGTGAAAGACGCGCGCGCTTCTTCCAGATTTTTTTGGGCGCGCGCGGATTCTTCTTCCAGGGTGGAAAGCCGTCTCTCCAGGTCTTCGATTTCCGCCTGCCGGCTCAAGGGCCCGCCGCTTTCTCTTTCTTTGCCCAAGTACATCCCCGCGGCGAAAACCATCTCACCTTCGAGAGTTACGATTCGCCAATCTACCGGAGAGACGCGGCGGCGGAGTTTGAAGGCTGCCTCCAAATCCTCGACCAGCAGGACCTTGCCCAGTAAATGCTCGAAGAGAGGGCGATATTTGTCGGCGAATTCCACCAGGTCAACCGCTCTGCCCAGAAGGCCCGGCTGTTCTCTCAGTTCAGAAGGCAGCGCTGCAGAACCCGCAGGAAGTCCCTCCAACAGCAAGAAACCGGCTTGGCCGCGGTTGTCACGCAGCCACTGCCGACCCCGCAGAGCATCTGCTTCCTTTTCACAGACGAGCCCTTCGAGCCAGGGCCCCAGCGCCGCCTCTATGGCAAGGCTGACTTCGGCCGGTGCCTGGAGAAGGTCGCTCAACAGAGGGAAACCTTCTCCCACCAGTGAGCGGGCGGCCGGAGAAAGGCCCTCCCTGTCCCTCACCAGCTGCTCCAAGGCTTCCAGACGGGAACGCGCGGTCAGCACCTGTTTTGACAGAGTCTCTTCGGCCTGCTCGCACTCTTCAACCTTCTCGGCGGCCTGCCGTCCCTGAGAGCGGAGTTCTTCAAGGCGCTCTTGAAGTTGTGTAAGAATAGCGGTTGACTCTTCCACTTCCCGCGCTTTTTCCGCTTCTGTCCGGCAGCGAGATTCAAGTTCTCTCTGGGCACCGGCAATCTCTTCTTGCAGGCGCCCCATCCTTGCCTCTCCCGTTCTTAAGAGAGACGCACCTTGGGCGTGGAAATTCTTGCGTTCCGAAACATCCCCCAGCAAGTCCAACTGCTCGCTTCGTGCAGAGGCGACGGCCTTCTCCCGGTTTGCAATCTCTTCCTGTATTTTCGAGAGCGAGGCTTCCTCTTCTTGCAATGCGGATAGTCTCTCTGCTTCTTTGGAGGCAATCTCCTCTTTCTGGGTCAGGGCGCGCTGCTGTTGTGTCTTTGCCTCCCGGAGATTGTCCTCGAAAAGGCCGAGGTCGGCCTCCAGGCCCTGGCGTTGGCGTTCGCTCGCGCTGATCTTCTCTCTGGTAAGGGCTTCCTGTCCTTCCTGTCGATCTGTCTCTTGAGTGAGCCGGCCTACCAGCGCCCGCAGTTCATCCTGTTTACCCTCCGCCTGGGTGAGTTGCGCGCGAAGGGCTGCTTCGTCTGCGGCGAAGCGGGTTTCATGTGTGCGTGAGGATTCGATCTCGGCCTCGAGTTCCGCTTCCTTCTCTTTGGCGCGCTGCAGACTGGCGGAATTGGAATCATAATCCGATACTAGCAAGGAGAGTTTGAGCGAAGAGAGTTCTTTGGAGATTTGGGAATACTCCCGCGCTTGTTCCGACTGACGGGAAAGAGGCTCCAGTTGGCTCTCCAGTTCTCCGATGATGTCATTTACCCGCAGCAGGTTGGCACAGGTGGCATCCAGTTTGCGAAGGGTCTCTTTCTTGCGGTAGCGATATCTACTGACTCCCGCCGCCTCCTCCACGAGTTCCCTTCGATCCTCCGGGCGCACGGAAAGGACAGCATCGATCTGCGTCTGGTTGATTATGGAATAGGCTTGCCGGCCTATGCCCGTGTCTCGAAAGAGGTCGTGGATATCCCTCAAGCGGCAGGGGACACGATTGAGGAGGTATTCGCCCTCACCGGAGCGATACACCCGCCTGGTGACTGTGACTTCAGGGAAGTCAAGGTCCAGCCGGCCGTTGGAGTTGTCCAGGGTGAGGGATACCTCGGCGAGACCAACAGGCTTCTTCTCACGAGAGCCGGAGAAGATCACATCCTGGGAGCGACTGGAGCGCAGTGCCTTCAGGGACTGTTCGCCGAATACCCAGAGGACGGCATCGGCGAGATTGGATTTGCCTGCTCCATTGGGTCCAACGATGGCGGTGATACCGGGGGCAAACTCCAGTTCTACACGTTGGGCAAAAGTCTTGAATCCGAAAACTTCCAACCTTTTAAGATACATCCGGGCCTCCAAGCTAAGATGCTGCTGCTTGCCAGATGAACATTCTGCTGAGATTCTGCATCAAGTGCTGCTTCTATAAGAGGCCGAATCCTACCAGCAACAAGAATATAGCAAGAAAATGCCTCAAAGTGAATAAATTTTTCTCAAATTAGTGAAAAAAAGCCTTGCTCACCTGCAACTACAGGCCTTATAATTTGTCGAACTCAGCGACCAGACGCATAAGAAAAGACACGCTGGAAATGGCATTATCCCCGTTGCGAGGGCCCTGCGGGGTCTATCGCAAGTTTGCTTCAATAGGCCGATCTCTTGTCAGAGGGCCGATTCCGAGAAAGGAGGTGAATCGCGCAGTTTGCGCGGGCCTTGTGCTTTAGCATCTCCACCATCACCCGCGCCAATCAGAGGAAGAAGGCCGGCGAGAGTATTGTATAGGCCTTGTAAACAGCAGGGCAATCGCGAAAGACTTTGAGGGGACGGGAGAGGGAACAAGGTTGCTTGCCCGATCTCCTCGGACACTCTTTCGTGATTTGAAAAACCGAATAGAAGTACGAATCGAACTAAGGAGGTACAACGAATGTCCAAGAAGATTGGGCTGTTAGTCGCGGTTGCTATTTTGGCCGCAGTCGCAGCCCCCGCGTTCGCCCAGGGCGCTTTTGAAGATGTGCCCATGGATCACTGGGCCTACCAAGCGGTGGATATGCTCACCCAGGCAGGCCTGGTTGAGGGCTATCCCGATGGAGAATTCAAGGGCGACCGGCCGATGACTCGCTATGAGTTTGCAATGATCATAGCGAGAGCGCTGCAGTCAGGCGCCCTTGCGGGACCACCGGGACCACCGGGACCGCCGGGAACGCCGGGTGAAGCAGGAAGGCCGACCGCCATACCCTTGGCGCGCGGGCTGACTCCTGAGCAGGAGGCTCTGCTGGCGAAACTCCAGAAGGAGTTCATGCCAGAACTGAAGCGACTGCGCAGCAATGTGGACGAATTGGAAAGACGCGTAAGTGCACTGGAAGGGATGCCGACTGCGAAGGCGGCGAAGTTGTCCGTCAGCGGCGGTGTCAGTGTTCGCACTGGGCTTTCCGGCACCGAACTCGAATTCGGCGCCAATGACAGCACCGGCTACCCATATCCGGGAATCGGCGGACCGTTGGGCTACGAGGAACTCTGGTTTGACCCGGTCGAATGGGGCGGGATCAATATCCCAATCCTCGTAGGCGCGGCATGGGACTCCTCGGCTGGCCAAAGCATCCCTATCTCGGATGCGGTGAAAGATGCGTTTGCGGCTCCGGACTTCATGACCATGAGGACCGAAGTTGCCTTTGACGCGAACCTGGGCTCCGGCGTGACGGCGAGGGCAGTTCTTCTCGCTGATCCGCGCGGCAACCTGGTTGCTCCGTATGCCGAAGTGGACGACTGGAACCTCGGCAGCGAGCAAATCTTGTCGAACCAGACTCCCAACATCTACTACAGTGATGGGATAATGGACTCGGTGCGCGTCGATGAGGCCTGGCTGAGGTACGAGACTCGGTTGATTCGGCCCATCGTCATCACTGCCGGTAAACAGTACTGGGGATTTGGGACCGGCCTGTTGGCGAACAACAGCCAGCAAGCGACCAAAGCGCTGAGAGTGGATATCGCCCTCACAGGTGATGCGATGGGTGATGGCATTTGCTGGTCCTCTGTTCTCGGTGCACTTGATCGGGAGGCTTTCGGCGGCTTGACTGCAGGATTGCCGAGGTGGCCCGATCCGGTCACCACTACTGAGAACGGCGGCATGGACAACTATGCTGTCCACTCCCTGAGCATCCCCTTCTCTGACGACTGGACCCTCGGCGGCAACCTCGTCGACACCGGGTTCGGTGCTGAGCGAGGCTGGAGCGCGGATGTGAAAGGCAAGTTGTTTGGCCTTGACCTCTGGGCCGAGTGGGCGGAACTCACGAACTTCGCGGACGGCAGCGAAGTCACCGCAGCCACCACTCCGGTTAAACTGGGCAAGGAAGATAATGCCTTGCTGGTCGGCCTTGGATATGACAGCGACGACCTTGCGATCGTAGGCCAGTATGGAGAGATTGAACCTCTCTTCGCTCTGACCGACGTGGGCAAGGGCTGGGATCCAGTAGGCATGGGAGCCGTCCTGACGGCGGGCGGAAGCTCGGCGACCAATGGCTACCTCAACCTGCCGTTGACCCTGATGCACCCGGTGGAGGAGTTTAATCCCCACTACATCAACTGGGTGGATCGCCCGCTTTTCCTGGATGCAACCAATGTTGCCAAGGGCTATGAGGTGGGCGTGACTTTGAAGCGGATTCTGGGTGAGCGCAGCCCGGTCTCCATCCGCTACTATGATGGAGAGGCTTATACAGAGGACTATCTTGGCTGGCTGTTCACTGACGGTGCCAGCGCCAACAAGCCCTCCGAATGGCGGGATGCTGACCCGGTTTGGGCGGTTACCCTCACCCATCACTTCACCGACTGTCTGACTGCTAACCTCACTTATGGACAGCGTGAGGTCGACAATATTATGTCACCGAACAACCCGGATTTCGGTGCAACGACAAACGACGATGATCCCATCAAGGTTCTGCGCCTGGATCTGAGCGTAGCTTTCTAGCAACCAGGTAGAATCTTGAGGGAATGGACCTTCGGGACGGGGTCTCGTACCCCGTCCCGAATCTTTTGCCCCGGATATAGCGCGTCTGGCCAAACAGCAAACCTCGCTGTATTAGCATGTGACAGGCAGACTTTCTGCTTGTTCTTATTGTCAAGATATGGAGCAAACAAATGGAACCTTTGAAACCTTTCCGTACCATGTGTCGTCAATATATGTTGAATCAGGCGATATCCAAGCGTATTATAGAAGTGGGATTGAATTCCCGAGCCGAGACGATTGCGCGTTCGTCAGGTGGAAAGGAGTATGGCGATGACTCGGCGCACAATAAAGTGGAAAGGTTTCGGAATCTTCGCCGTAATGGGGACGACGGCCCTCATCTTTGCTCTCCCTATAGGCGCGGAAGAGGCTGCCCAAGAGGCCAGATCAAGCGGAGGAGATGTTTCAATTGAGCGCTCCTCAAATGGGCGTAGGGCCTTTCCCGTATCCGCCCGAGAGGCACGCGCGAAAGAAAAGGCGGCGAGGCGCGCAGAGCGTTTAAACAAGCGGAGCGCCGGCGATACTCACCCGCTTATCAGCAAACCTTTGAAGGGAGAAAGGACCGATTTCCGCTTGATCCCCGAGCAGCAGCGGAAGACGGAATCGGCTCAGTCTTCAGACAAACCGGAGAAAGCCTTCACGCAAAAAGATCCCCGTCACGTGACAAGGCGATGGTATACCGGAGATAGGACGTATGCCGGACTCGGCCGCGATAACATCCGTTGGGTTTCATCCGCTGCAACTGAGGAAGAAGATAGCGTTGCCACCCGGGATGTCGAGAGATCATCCAAGCACGAAAAGCAGAACGCGCGAGAAACACGAAAATCCCGCGGCAGCCGCCAGGCCATACCGGTGGAGCAACCTGTCCTTCAACGAATCGACCCGAGAGAGATCAAGAGCGAAATGGTGGATCCTAGTGCATCCGCTGCGCCCGCGCAGCCTGTCGTCGATCCCCGTGCGTATCGGCCCGATGCGCAACCCACTTCCGCGGTGCAGATGAAGCGGAGCAGCAGCCACTGGCAGGAACGGCTGCGGGAACGAATCCGTCACGAGAATTCGCAGGTCAGCCAGGCTGCGGGGGCAGCGCCAGAACAAAGCGTTGTCCATGTACCAGGAGGCAGAACTGTCAAACCCAGAGTAGTCCACAGGCCTGCGAACACCGTCATTCACGCTAATTACAAGCACATCAGTCCGCGCTTTGGGCATCCCGGGTATCGCCATACTCTGGTCCCCAGATTGGTCAACACATACTCTGTTGGCTACTGGCTGAGGTATGACGACGGCAGATCCTCGGCGGGAGTGCACTACGGCGTGCCGCATCATCGCCATCAACACTACCGACATCGTCGTCCCGTCTCTCTGGTCTTCTACTACCCTTACTATTTCGATGACCCGTACTATACCGGTTTCTGGTATGCGGGCTACTACCCCAGTGTCTACTACTATTACGGTTGGCTGCCTCGCTGGTGCAATCCGCCCGGAACTGTGATCTATAGAAGTGATCCGTATCCCTTCTATTACAGCAGGTACAGCGGGTATGGCTGGCCCAGTTATTACTACTACTCAGGTGCGCCCAGGCTGGATAGAGACGGGGTGGACAGGGCGCTGGTGGATATTCGCTACGCCTGGCTGGAAGGAGACATTGACCGGCTTGCATATTACATCCGGCAGGATGAGAAAATAAGCGTGTATTTCGACAACGACTATTCGTATTCACTGTCGGCAGATGATTACTACACAATGACCCTGGATGCTATGAGCACCGTCAAGACTCTGGATATGGTCTTCAGTGAGCCGACCTGGATCAACTCCCTTGAGATCTTCGTTACGGGCCGGCACATATTCCGTGACCCGGACGATGAACACCAGACGGTATATGTGTCTTATCGCCTGCATCGTTATGGAGGCAAATGGTATATCATAGGCATCGGGTCTTCCCCCAATCCAATCAGAAACATCTACAAAGATTTCCGCTACGACGATTACGGATACAGGCATTGAAGCAGAGATAGAATAAGTGCTTGGGGCAGCCAGCCCCTAAAACCGCTGTCCGCCTTTTGGCGGGCAGCGGTTCTGTTTACAGCGCCGGGCTTACAGGAAATTCCCTCTTCAACAGAGAACTATGTGGTGGAGCGGAAATCCCCTTGGCTGAACATTCCTGGAAAGACTATTCAAAGAAACCCCTCAGCGAGCCAGACCGGCTGCGGGAATGCTCAGTATGGCTTTTGGCGGGAGAGGAGGGCTGGCTGCGCCGTGAGTTTCAGGAGCGCCTGCTGGGCGCTCTTCTCTCTGAGGAGGAGCGCACCTTGGGTTTGGAGGTCTTTGACCTGACCCCTGGGCTGCTTCGCACACAGCCCCCGGAAGGCAGTTGGGCAAGAAGGATTGTGGGGGCCGCCAACACCCTGCCCTTTCTCAGCCCGCGCAGGGTAGTGGTTGTGGGCGAAGCCCATCTCTTGCCCGCGGCCGAACAGCAGGAGATTGTCTCCGCTCTGAAGACGCTTCCGGAGACCACCATTTTGATCCTCTCCTCCTCGGAAACGGCCGGCAAGAAACGGAGCCGGCTTTCCTCGAAACTGTCCACAGCCGTGAAGAAAGCGGGAAATGTCGTCCGCTTCGATGCTTTGAAACCGGGGGAGGCAATAGCCTGGGCGCAAGAAGAGGCGCGCAAATCCGGAAAGCGTCTGGAGTCAAGCGCGGCCACTTTCCTGGTGAGTAAGCGCCTGGGTACGGATTTGGGAAGTCTGAAACAGGAGATTGACAAACTCGTGCTTTTTGTCGGCTCACTTCCGGCAATCAAGGTTGCCCATATCGAAGAGATGACACCCCGGCTGTTGGAGGACCGTGTCTTTGAGCTCACGGACGCGCTGTCTTCAGGGAAATCCGGCCAGGCGCTTGCCTTCACACTGCTTCGCCGTTTCGTCAGTTCAAAAGAGGATGCAATCTGGGTGCTTGCAACAATTGCCAGCCATTTCCGGCTTTTGTGGCAGACGAAGTGGCTGCTGGAAAGAGGTTGGAGGCCTGGACAGCCTGTGAAGGATTTCGATGAGGAAGGGAGAGTTCTGCTGGAGGGGAAAGATTCCGTTGAAGCCGTATTCGCCCGACCCAAGATCTCCTGGAAGATACCCAGATTCGCGGAACAGGCGCGGCGATTCACTTGGCCCCAACTTGAACAGGCTTTCCGCTCCCTCGCTCAATGCGACCTCGCCCTGAAAGGGCTTTCCTCACCGCCCCGCAATGATCCCGGGCTGGCTCTGGAACTGGCGCTGATCTCTCTTTTCCCCGCTTCGAAGGGACCCAGTGTAAGAAGGCGCGAAGAAGTCAAACGAACGGCATGAAGAAACATCACTCTTTGCGCCGCTTGAGGGCAGCCTTCAGGGTCATGCTGAGCAACTGCGGGAGAGAGAAGAGGCGGGGGAGCCTTGTAGGCTGCTGAAGAGTCCGGTACAACCACTCCAGCCCTGCGGCTTGCATCCACTTGGGCGCTCTCTTGAGGCGGCTGGAGATGACATCAAAGGACCCACCCACCCCGATTGCCACCGGCACTCCCAATTCTTGAAGGTGGTGGGCGATCCATTTTTCCTGTCTGGGAATGCCCAGGCCAACAAGAAGCACATCGGGGTGGCGTTCGGCGATATCGGCCACCACCTGCGGTTCCTCCTCGGCGGAGAAATAGCCGTGCATACAGCCCACTATCTGCAAGCCTGGATAGCGCAGGTTGAGGCGCTTTGCAGCTTCATTCACAACTCCCGGCTCCGCACCCAACAGATAGAGTGACCAGCCGCGTTCCGCCGCCTGTTCACAGACCTTTTCAATCAAGTCGACGCCGGAGACCCGCTGCTCCACAGGCAGACCGAGAACCTTCGCCATCCACACGATACCTGCGCCGTCTGCGGTTACGAGATCGGCCGCCTTCATGATGGCGGCGAGTTCCTCATCTTTGTGAGCGCGAACAATAGCAGAGGAGTCGGAGGTAACCACCATGTGGGGGCTGCGAGCTTTCACATAGGCGTCTATCTTGGCGAGGGCGCCTCCCATGTCAAGGGTGGCCACAGGTACATCCAAGAACTCTATGCGCTCTGCGGTTTTCACACCGGCGCGCTGTAATCGAGAGAGGATTCTGGCTGCACAGTAGAAGATTATGAAGCCCGCCACCGCGAACGCTCCCAGCACAGCCAATTTCGCCACAAAGGTGACTCTCACCATAGCCGCCAGCAATATCGCCACACCGGTGAAGTAGAGGGTAATGGCGAGAAAGACCGCCACACAGCGGCGCGGGCTGAGGCCGCCGCGCAGCAGCGCCTCATGCAGAAGTTCCCGCCTTCTTCCCAGTGAAAAGGAGAGGCGTTTTTGGGCGCCTCCGTAGACAAAGGCATAGGTGGCCTCGACCAGAGGCACCCCCAGAAGTAACAAGGGCGCGGCGAGCAGGAGGAAAGCGGTGTTCTTGAGGAATCCGACCACAGTCAACAGCCCCAGAGCAAAGCCCATTACCCAGTGACCGGCCGCGCCCTGGGAGAGGGGCATCCACGGCTCATGAGCCTCGTTCTGATTTTGCCGCGCCCCGGCGGAGACGAAAGGAAAGCCTAGAAAGAGTTCATGGGGAAAGGCGCCGAGCGCGGCCCCGGCGATTCCGCACGCCAGAGGAGCGGTGAGATAGGAGTGAGTACCGAAGACGATTTGAGCGACTGCAAAGAAGCCCAGAGAAACGATGGCGACCAGTCCGCTGGTAAGGCCGGGCAAGCGCCGGCAGAGGATGACCGCCCCGGCCACCGCCAGGATCCAAGTGATGGTCGCCACCGCGGACCAACGCCCCAATTCTACGAAATGGAGGAAGAACGGAGGCTTGAGCTCGTGGATCAGGAATCCCTCCCGGGTGGCCCAGAAGGCTATTCCTATCCCCAACAACAATTGTGTCCAGCGAGACAAGCGCAATAAGTCCGCCAGCGTTCCGGCAACAAAGGCCGCCAGCAGTATCCACAACAGAGCTCTTGTCTCGGGATGGTCGGCTGAATGCAGCCACAATGGAACAGCTATCCCTATGCTCAGAGAAAGTCCGAAAAGGGCCTCAGCACCCCTTCTTCGCAGCCGAAGGCGCTGAGCCAGCCCGCGAAGGAGGAATTGGCCCCCGAAAGAGATGAGAAACGCCGACGACAGAATCAGCAATGGGCCCATCTGTGTCTCCCGCTCCTGCGCTGTGGAGACGGCAGTAGGAGCGAAACCGCTTGCCGTTTCATGGCAACATACCCTAGCACACACATGATCGCTCTATAATCAACCTTCGGTAGGAAGGAGATTCTGACACTCCAGGCGAACTCGGCCATCTAAGGGAATCCTATTCATAAGCAGTTTTCATAGTATATAATAATATCCAAGGGAGTCTATTATGCCGATAGGGCCGGACAAAGAAGTTGTCCACAAAGTATGTCCCTTCAAGGCTGCGGCGGGAGTGGGCCGTCAGCAGGAAGTGGGGCGCGCCACCTCTCCCCGGGAGATGTGCACCCACGCCTGTGCCCTGTATGACAACAAGGAGGGTGCCTGTGCCATTCTAGTTCTGGCGATAAAGATGTCACAGCCTCTCACCATCGTGCTCCAGGGGATGGATACAGACGCGCTGGAGAAGCGTCTCCTATAACGCGCGGCCCAGGCCGAGAGCCCGAGTTTCTGTCGAAGATTGGCAGAGAAGATCTTGCGTTGGCCCGAAGCCATGAGTGCTGAACGCGGCTCTCTGGTTGTTTCTCTCCCCAAGCCTGCAAACGCCTCTTTGGTTGTTTCCTCCTGAGTCAACCTTGCACATCCTTATGGGCTTGCTGGTAGTCGCCAATACGAAGCTCCAATAAGACAAGCTCCTCTGGATGTGGTAACAAATCTTGCGCGACCTCTCCGAAAGCGCGGGGGCAGTCGTTTGTGTATTGCTTTGCCTTCCCTTCCGGCTGCTCCCGCGCACTATTCCTTCTTGTCTCATCATCCACTTCTTTCTACTCGTGAATACACAACGAAACGCACAGACCCGGCTTTGTCTCCTGACGGAGTTTCGAAGTCTCTCTCGGGTTAAGACTGCAGTTTCAGCCAGTCGAAGAGGAGGAATTGCACTCGGTCAATGAAGAGGGACACGCGGGCCATCACAGTGTTACCGAAGATGGCTCCAAAGGCGATCATGAGCAGCCAGCGTCCCGTTTTTGCGCTGTATGAGAGCGCCCGGTTCTTGTGTTCGATGGAGAAGAAGAAGTAAGACATCACCACGATAAGGGTGATGAACACCAGCAGGCTGTCGAAGTGGAAATCGCCATTGGACCATTCCACAATGGGCCTGAAAGAGGCCACTATCTGGGGGATGTACTCGGCGACGAAGGCCACAATTCCCAAGCCCGCGCTGAATCCGATAAAAAGACCCATCGCCCAGCGGGCGATCCAGACATAGCGTTTGCTATAGATGAAATAGAACATGCATCCTATCAGCATGGCGAAGGTCCAGTACCACTTGCCTTCAACAAAGAGCGGCTTGCCCCACTGCGGGACGATGATCTGGACGATAATGAGTTGCACCCAGTAGCCGGTGGCCAATCCCACGAAGATATGCTCGAAGAGCCGGAAGAAGGGATTCTCCCGGTAGAGAATAGAGTAAATGGCCAGAGTGCAGATGGCCCCTATCCAAATTACTTCCGGGTTCACTGCATTCATTCTCTTTGCTCTTCCGGCGGCGATGGGGCGCCGGAAGAGGGCGTCTGCGCCTCCTCTACTCTGCGCCGCCGTTTGCTCAGGAAGTAGCCCGCATTACCGATTATGATGAGAGCTATAATGAGGACATGGGCGAAAGACTGGGCCGTCATGCGCCGGGTGGCATCTCCGCTGAAACCCACCAGCGTTTCATACTCGGCGGCTCCCGCCAGCCCCCGCATCATGCCCACGATTTGTCCGGAATCGAGATAAGGGAAAGCCTCCGGGGCCATCACTCCTGTACAGGCATAACCAACAGGTACGTTGTATAACCCTTTCAGGAACTGAATGTAGTAGTTCACAGTGTTAACACCGTAGAGAGCGCCTGCGGATATGTCTACAATGAGGCCTATGTCTTCATGGGAATGAACGTCTTCCATGAAGGGCAGTTCCTCCACCGGGGTGCCTTCCATGTCCTCCTTGACGGTTCCCCAGATGTCTTTCGCCCAGCCTCGTATCATGGCGCTGGCGCCGGTTTTGTAGCCCCAGTTCACCCAGTCCACGCCATATTCCCGGTTGTATTCTTTTGTAACAGGCTCGGCAATCGCCTGGGCGAGTTCGGGTCCTTGAATGTCGGAGAAACTCCAGATGGCGAAACGCTTCCCTGATTTCGCCAGGTGACGGATCAGCGCGGCGGTCTGTGGTGCACACTCTCCTTGAGAGCCGGCTGACCAACTCGTGGAAACGACCACGATCTTATCCGTCGGCACCTTGTCCACGAAATCATAGAGGTTTTGCGCGGGCCAGCCCACGATCATGGGAAACTCGATCCTGGTCAGAAGCGGGATGGCAACCGCTGCCGCAATGAGCAGAAAGATTGCGCGTCGGATGTAGAATACTCTCTTCTTTTCCACCATGTCAGTTCAACACCACTCAATCTGTATGTGCCAAACGAATGAAGGCTTGCAGCCCCCGCGGTTAGAATTCCTGCTCAAAGAAAGCGCCTCGTTCCAGGTTGAGCCAAAGCCGCAGAGACATTGCCAAGGCGCCGACGCCGATACCGAAATTGACCGCGCGCAGGCTGGACATGCTGATTACATTTGACAGCCAAAGGGCAAGGTTCTCCACCCGCAGGTTGCTCACCCAGCCCTG
>WVXJ01000229.1:0-804 GCA_011773575.1 Armatimonadota bacterium
AAGAAACTTGCCGCAATTCTGGGATGGATTCTGCCGAGAGAAGATCCCGAGTCCACTTGTTTCCAAGACGACGCGGTGGAGAGCATTACCTTCCCTCCCCCTTGACGGGGGAGGGTGCAGGGTGGGGGTGATTCCCTCCACCTCTTTCCTCCCCCACAGAGGGGGGAGGATGTCGCAAATCGAAGGCAAGGCCGAGCGATGGAACTCAAAGTAATAGACCTGGATGCATATTACGGCAATATCCGCGCCTTGCACGGAGTTTCCCTGGAGGTGAAAGAGGGGGAAATCGTCTGTCTCATCGGTGCGAACGGCGCGGGGAAGACCACCTGTCTGGCGGCTGTCTCCGGGCTGCTCAAACCCCGTAGGGGACATATCCGACTGGGGGCGGAGGAAATCACCGGCCGGCCCGCCCACGCTATCGCCCGCATGGGAATCGCCCATGTCCCGGAAGGCCGCCGCATCTTCCGCAACCTGACTGTGGCGGAAAACCTCGACCTCGGCGCTTATGCCAGAAAAGACCGGCCTGGGATCGAGGCCGACCTGGAAAGAGTCTTCACCCTCTTCCCCGTCCTCAAACAGCGCCGCACTCAAGCCGGCGGAACCCTCAGCGGCGGCGAACAGCAGATGCTCGCCATCGGCCGCGCGCTGATGGCTCAACCTCGCTTCTTGCTGCTGGATGAACCATCACTGGGATTGGCGCCATTTCTGGTGAAGCAAATCTTCGACACCTTGAAAGAAATCAACCGCGCCGGCACCACGATTCTGCTGGTGGAACAGAACGCCCACCTCGCCCTCGAACTCGCC
>WVXJ01000229.1:906-4754 GCA_011773575.1 Armatimonadota bacterium
CAGAGAGCGCCGAGAAGGGAATCACGGGCGCATATCATGCGCCCCTACAGAGGGTTAGGTGGGCGATTGAGGTGCTTGCCCTCCGTAGCCTTTAGTCCGCCATAGCTTTGTGCGACGGCGGATGGCGGAGGAGGGTAGGACGGGGCTTGCCCGCCTCTGGAGGGGTGCCGGCCCCAGCCGCAATGGCAGTCGCACCTTTCAAGGTGCGCTGGAATCTTCCGAAACAGAGAGGCCTTTTCCCTTGTAGGGCGGGGACTCCGACCCCCGCCGGCCTTTTAGAGTTGGGATATCAGTATGTTGCGTCAGGAGTCGCCCCCGTTCTTATTGAGAGAACTTTTGACCTTCTCCCGCACGACCTGCCACCTGCGCTTCTGTGTCACATCTGAAATCGTCTTTTGCCACCCTGTCATCCAAGAATTTCCTTCACTGTCAAACCAATTGGTATGAGCCAGAAGTGGGTCAATTGATTCACAGCGGCATAGATCGGCCTCTGTCAGCGCGTAATAATCCTCTTTAGCCAATAGAATCTTAACGAGAAGTGGGAATACAAATGCTCCCATCAGAAGGTGTTCCAGAATACTCCAACCCCAATCTCGTTTCGGCAAAGTTCCGCCGTGGACGAATGAACTGCGTAACCAGTGTATTTCTTGTGCCCACTTCTGGTGTACGGACCACCTCTTCTCATTTTCTGCCTTGACAAGGTCGCTCAGCCAAGTCTTGCGTTTCTTATCGTATGTTGCACCTAGCCAAATACTTCGCCTCGCTATCAATACGTCACTTACGCTGCGCCGCCCATAAGGTCGAAGGAGACTGCCAATTCGCTTAGATAGATCCTGTGCCGTATGCGCACCAACGAGTTGCTCGAAGGCAGCAACGCTCGTGATCACCTCGGCTTCTGGAAGCATCCATCCTGAATCCGTATTCGCGAGGCCAAAAAAGGAAATCGCTGCTGGCAGTCTTTTTCCCAATGCGCTTCCGTCCGCTTGTGCTTCTTCGAGCGCTTTTGCAAATGTGGTATCTACTTTCACCGGCCTGGTCGCAAGTGTGCACTCAATGGGCATTGTGAAATGAATCTTCCCATGTTTCCAACCGCCGCTCATGGAACTTCCGTCACGTCGGCGCGAGTCAATTGCAATGTGATCAACCGGCTCGGTAAAGTGCTGGAAATAAGGCAGAAATACGGTGCCATTCGCATACGGTTCAGAATGGGTGCAATACTTATTTACAGCCATTGCAGCGAGCGACAGAAGTGTTGAAGCGCGACTAATCACTCGCGTGTCTTCGCTGCTGAGTTTGTCGTGTGGCTTGCGCCCTGCAAGGTAAGCCACAGTGCAAGCGGCGCGCGGTTGGTTCTTAATATCACGATAGCTGGATAGAATTATCTTCAGGGAGTCTGCTAAACAAGCGAGTTCAGGAGCCGGCGAGTTAATAGCGAAGGGTACAAAGCGGACAGCACCTATTTGTAGTGCTTCCTCAATCTCAAGCCATGGCAAAAAAGCGACACACCGTTCACACCGTTGCTGTTTATCGGTGCTCATATACAGCTTCTCGGGTCACAGAGGAATTCATCCTGTCTCAACTCAAATGGCCTTCTGCCTTTCGCCTTGCTCCGCGTACTCTGCATCTCTGCGGTTGGCCTGCCTTCACCGCTTTCCGTACATCCGCTCATAATACTGGCGGAACTCGCCGCTTTTGATGGGCTCCCACCACCAGCGGTTTTCCGCGTACCAGCGCACCGTATCCCGCAAGGCCTGCTCGGCATCATACTCCGGCTGCCAGTCGAGTGCGCGCAACTTCTTGCAGTCCAGCGCATAGCGCCGGTCATGGCCGGGGCGGTCGGTCACGTGCCTGATCAGCCTCTCCGGTTTGCCCAACTCGCGCAGGATGAACTTCGCCATCTCTAGGTTGGGCATCTCGTTGCCCGCGCCGATATTGTAGATTTCTCCGAATTTACCTTCTTTCAAAATCAAGTCCAGCGCGGTGCAGTGATCATAAACATGCATATAATCCCGCACCTGGAGGCCGTCTCCGTACACCGGCAGTTCCTTGTTCTCCAGCGCGTTGGTGGCGAACAGAGAGACCACCTTTTCCGGATACTGATAAGGGCCGATGTTGTTTGCCGCCCGGGTAATGATGACCGGCATCCCGTAAGTCACCCAGTAGGACCGCGCCAGCAGTTCGCCGCCGGCCTTGGAGGCGGAGTAAGGGCTGCTGGGGTTGAGTGAATCGGTTTCCTTGAAAGCGCCTTTGGCGATACTGCCATAGACCTCGTCTGTGCTTATCTGGACGAAGCGTTTTACACCGATCCGCTTCGCCTCCTCCAGCAGCACCTGCACCCCCAGAATATCAGTGCGCAGGAAACTCCCCGGCTCCTCGATGGAGCGGTCCACATGGCTCTCCGCGGCGAAGTTGACCACCATATCACAGCCGGCCATCGCCTTCTTCACATCCGCGGGATGGCAGATATCGCCTTTGATGAACTTGTAGAGCGGATCTTTCTCTACATCCTTCAAGTTCGCCAGATTGCCCGCGTAGGTGAGTTTATCGAGGTTGACGATTTCCCAGTCCGGCCTCGTATGGATGAGGTAATGAATGAAATTCGAGCCGATAAATCCCGCGCCGCCGGTGATGAGTATTTTCATACCTACCTCCAAGTCTCTGTAACCCTACTTTCTTATTACATCTACTTCTGCTCAACGGCAAGTTAGGAGAGAGTGACGATTCCTCTGCTCCTTAGTTCCTTCCTTGGGCGGGAGTCTATCTCCTGCCCTGTTACCGTCAACCCTCAAAGGGCAGCAGCAGATTCTGCACAGGGGCGAAAGAGCGACGATGTACCGGGCAGGGGCCGTGCTCGGAGAGTGCTTGCAGGTGGAAGTGAGTACAATATCCCTTGTTCTGGGCGAATCCGTAGTGCGGGAATCTTCCGTGTAGTTCCACCATCAGCCGGTCGCGGACAACCTTGGCAATTATGGAGGCCGCAGCAATGGAAGCGGATTTGCCATCTCCGCGCACCACCGCCTCCGCGGGGATGGAGACAGGCGGCAGGCGGGGTCCGTCCACGAAAGCGAAATCCGGCTGCGGGGATAAGCCTTCCAAAGCCTCGACCATCGCCTGAAAGGTCGCCGGAATAAGCCCCTCGCCGTCAATAACACTCACATCTGCCGCCGCCCATGCCGCCGCCAGGGCCTCCTCCTCAATCAGAAGGGCGAGTTCCTCGCGGCGGGACGCGGAGAGACGCTTGCTGTCATCGAGAGAGGAAATTTCGCAACCTGGAGGGAAGATCACCGCCGCCGCCACCACCGGGCCCGCCAAAGGCCCTCTTCCGGCCTCATCCACACCCGCCACCAGGCGGCCCTGCTCCCAGAGGCGCCCTTCCAACTCCCAATCCGCCGGACACATCACAGGCTCCTTGCCGCCCGCCTTCTTGAACCGACGCTTGACTCAAACTTTTGAAGACGAGCCTAGCGGGTCAATCTCCCCAACCTTCCCGGAGGCCAGAAAGTTACCAGCGATTTGCCCAGCACATTCTCGAGGGGCAGCGCGGGCCTGGCTTCTCCGGTGAGAGGGTCCCGCCAGAGGTGGCTGTCATTGCTGCAATTGCGATTGTCTCCGAATACGAGAATGTGGCCCTGGGGGATCACATAATAGGAGCCATCTTGCCCGTTCTCGGGCCAGACATAGTGCGGATCTCCGCTGGCGACAGGCGAGTGAGGTGGAGGCCAATCGTAATTGGGGGGTTCATCCAAGTAAGGTTCATGGAGGCGTTTGCCATTGATATACACACCGTCTCCCGCCTTCACTTGCACTCTGTCACCCGGCAGGCCGATGACCCGTTTGATGAAATCCTT
>WVXJ01000081.1:0-595 GCA_011773575.1 Armatimonadota bacterium
TTATCGCAAAGCGCTTGAAATACCTGGAATCGAAGGAAGCGGAAACACTGCTTCAACAGACGAGTGAACTTGGCCGGATGTTAAACGGGCTCATGAAAGCCCTGGGCACTTCTAAATCATGATGAAAGTACCTGTTCCCACCCCCACTGAGTCCTACCACCTGGCACCCGAAACCTGGTACCCGGCCCCTGAAACCTATGAAGGGAAGGTGAATTATGATTGTTGATGCTGACTGCCACATCTCGCCCATTGCCGGCGGAGTTGGGATCAGCGCGGAAACTCTGCTCGGAATGATGGACAGGGCGAATGTTGACAAGGCCCTGATCTGGCTGACACCGGCTTATCTGCGCGAGGTTGAGGAATCAAATGCATATGTCTTCCAGGCGGTAAAGGCTCATCCGGACAGGTTCCTCGGGTTCGGCTGGGCGGATCCGAATCTGGGCCTGGAGAAGGCAAAGGAGGCGGTGAAGAGATGTGTGTATGATTACGGTTTTTTCGGAGTGAAATTGAACGGCGCGCAAAATGAGTTCTTTATTGACGACCCGGAGAAATCACTGCCTGTGGTGGAGGAGATCGCCAAGACCGGCAAACTGCT
>WVXJ01000081.1:786-2092 GCA_011773575.1 Armatimonadota bacterium
GGGCGAAGTCTCGCAGGCGGATAAAGCGAAAGTGATGGGAGGTAATCTCCTGCGGTTGTTCGATATCGAGTAAGTTCCCAGGCGGTTTTGATTCAAGTTTCTTGAGTAGTGAGGAGCAGGTTCTCATGTCCGACATTTCACCCCGGCGCGTTCTCTCCCTGGATGGCAAATGGGCCTATCGAAAAGATCCGGACAGGTCTGGAGAGAAAGAACGCCTGTATGATCCCTCCACCTCCNNGATCCCTCCACCTCCAAAGAAACGTGGGGGGCAATGGAGATTCCGGTCAACTGGTATCGAAGCGAAGTGGGCGATTACCACGGGGTGATATGGTTCGCCCGGGAATTCGAGGTTCCGCAGGAGATGAAGGGAGAGCAGCATGTCCTGCGCTTTGAGGCGGTGGATTATATTGCCGAGGTGTGGCTAAACGGCACTTATCTGGGGAGGCACGAAGGCTTTTTCGCCCCGTTTGAATACAGGGTTACCGATTGGCTGAAGGAAGGCAAGAATCTGCTCGTGGTAAAGGTGGACTCACCCTTTGATGAAACGGAATATCGCCTGGTGCCGGATGAGCCGGATTTCGAAAGGCCCTTGTCTGAGCCGTACAAGACGAGAAAACCGGTGGCTTTGACGACCATTAAAGGATCGCTGATAGATTTCTGGCACCGTCCCGGCTGGCAGACCCAATTCGGCCAGGATGGCAATACCGGCGGGATTTGGCAGGGCGTCAAACTCATTGCCACAGGTTCGCTGACCATCTCCAATGTGAAGATATATCCGAAGATTGTTGATCGAGATGGAGTGCCGGATGGCACCGCGCTGGTGTCGGTGGATATTGACATTTATAACAGCGCGTCTCAACCGGTGAAAGCNNTTCTGGTGGTGCTGGGATCACGGAGAACCCAATCTCTACCAGATGCGGGTAACAGCGGCGACGGATTCGGTTCAGGATGAGAAGACGGAGACCTTCGGAATACGGGAACTGAAACTGGATGAAAAAGGCCACTGGTATTTGAATGGCAAGAGAGTCTTCGCCCGGGGGATGAGATATCACTCAAGCATCTGGCTGGGTAAAGGCAATGAGGGACTGTTCAAGCAAGACCTGGGCCGAATGAAAGAGATGCACATCAATGCGGTACGCATCGGCAGCCATGTGGAAAAGCCCCGTCTTTATGAACTGTGTGATGAGATGGGTTTCATGGTGTGGCAAGTCTTTCCGCTGCACTGGGGAAATTACGCGGACACGGATGATGTAATCGAGCGGGCGGCTCCCATGATGGAGGAGATGGTGCGGATGCTGTACAACCA
>WVXJ01000081.1:2260-13230 GCA_011773575.1 Armatimonadota bacterium
CTGGAGGAATTGATTGAGGCATCTCAGAGTTGGGCGGCGCGGCAGATAAAGGAATCGGTGGAATATCTCAGACAGAGGAAATATGATCCCACCGCCTCCATGTTCCTCTATTTCTGGAGTGATCCCTGGCCCTGTCTCTTTGGAAGCGGCCTTCTCGATTATTACAGGCGGAAATACAAGGCTTACGATATTTTCGAGATGGTGTATTCACCCGTGTTGGTAAGCATAGAGTGGCTGAAAGATAAGCATTATGTCGGATTCGAGAAGACCTATACTCCGGGCGAAGACCTGAAGGCGAAGATATGGGTCACCAATGACATGTACCAGCAGTTCGAGGACGCGTCTCTCAGCTGGTGTATCAAAGGGCCCGACGGCGAAGTCCTCGCAGAAGGCGGCAGCAAACTGTGCATTGCCGTAGACAGTTCTGAAGTGGTGAAGAATGTCTCCTGGCCGATTCCTAAAGACGCGCGGGGCAACTTCCGCATGGAAGCGCAAGTCAAGGACAAAGCGGGGAAACTCCTTTCCGCGAACTACTTCGAGTTCTTTGTATCAGCCTCTTGCTGATTTCTATCTGTCCGCGGTTGACCCAAAGAGCGGACGGGTAGTATCATCCTCCTGGAAGTGGTCGTGCTAGGCGGGGAACCAGCGGTGCCCTAAGCCCGCCGTAGCCTTAGCGAAGGCGGGTGAACCCGCAATCCGCTATAGCGGGGCTGAATTCCCGTGCTGAGACCAGGCCTGGTAGGTCTGGAGGGCGCTGGTGGTGTCGAGGACCGGGCCCTGCGCAGCCGTTCCCTGTGAACCCCGTCAGGTCCGGAAGGAAGCAGCGGTAAGCAGTCAGTTCGGTGTGCCGCAGTTTAGTCGGGTCTGAGCCATTTGTGTCAATACCGTTGTCAGGTGCTGGCCGAAGCCGGGTGCACGACCACTTTCCACTTTTCAGTCAATGGCCGGCCGGTACACTTATGGCAGACGCGCTTTTCTTCTGGAGCCCACAGTTTTGCGGATATGATTTGGGCGCTGCTCATCCGCTCAAACCGGAGCGCCTGGAACTCACCTATTCGCTTATCTCTTCTTATGGACTTTTCAGCAGGCCGGATGTCAAATGTGCCTCCGCGGAGCCGGTGAGTGATGATGATTTGGGGTTGGTGCACTCCCGCGAATATGTAGAGGTGGTCCGCGCGCTGGATAAGGGAATTTATCCGGCGAATCCGTATGCTTATGGCCTGGACACAGGCGATAACCCGGTTTTCCCGGGGATCTATGAAGCCAGCGCGCTCTACAGCGGGGCCTCGGTGCAGGCCGCGCAAGCGGTGCACAAGGGTGAGGTTGAAGCCGCCTTCAATATTGCCGGCGGACTGCATCACGCCCACCGGGCGCGGGCGGCGGGTTTTTGCGTGTTCAATGACCCCGCGCTGGCTATTGCGCGGCTGCTGAAGGAATCGGAAGATGCGAAGGTCGTCTATCTGGACATAGACGGCCACCACGGAGACGGGGTGCAGGAGGCGTTTTACGACAACCCGCGCGTGCTGACTATCTCCTTGCACGAATCGGGCCAGAGTCTCTTCCCGGGCACCGGATTTGTCGAGGAAATCGGGACAGGTGATGGAAAAGGGTTCTCCGTCAATCTTCCACTTGCGCCATTTACCGATGACGAGACTTATCTGTGGGCATTCAATGAGATCGTGCCTCCTCTCGTGGAGGCATTCGCCCCGGATTTCCTTGTCTCTCAGTTGGGGGTGGACGCGCATTTCCTTGACCCACTGACCCATCTCTGCTTGACTACTACGGCTTATGAGAAGATCTTCGGAGAAATTCGCAGGCTGGCGCGAAAAAAATGGATAGCCTTGGGCGGCGGTGGGTATTCTCTTGATGTGGTACCAAGGGCGTGGACGCTTGCCTTTGGCTGTATGGTTGGTGAAAACCTGGCCGACAGGCCGCCGGGCAGAGAAGGCAATTTGCGAGACAAAGAAAGCCCGGCCTTGAACGCGGAGGAGGCAAGATATGTCCGCGATTTTGCCTCTCGCTCAGTGGAACAGGTGCGAGGACTCGTCTTTCCCTATCACGGATTATGAAGAAGACACGCGCGAAAACAAGAAGAGCACCGGCGGGTCTGAAGATCCGCTCTTTTCGAATGGCTGATTACGAGGCTGTGGCCGAACTCTGGGGGATCGGAAAGATGGAGATTGATCCTCCGGAACAGGTTCGCCAGCGGATGAAGCGAGACCGGGATCTGCTGCTGGTGGCGGAGCTGAAAGGAAAGCCCATAGGTAGCGTAATTGGCGGCTGGGACGGCCGGCGAGCATCGGTGTGGCGGCTGGTGGTGCATCCTGATTTTCAGAGACGCGGAGTCGCCCAGGCTCTGTTGCGTGAGGTCGAAAAGCGTCTGCGGGCGAAAGGCGCGCTCAGCGTGTTTCTTCTCACCTGGCATAAGAACGACGTCGCGCTGCGGCTTTATCATTCGTGTGGCTACCACCTCTGTGAAGGCATTGTATTCATGTACAAGGACTGCCCGAAGAGGCGGAAAGGGTCCAATACTACCAGGCGCAGGAAGAGCCGCCCCGAAGAATGAGCAGAGAATACTCCGCCGGCTGCATCGTCTTCAAGTTGAGTGATAAAGGCCCGCTTTTCGCCTTCATGCTGGATCGCTTCGGGCGGTGGACTTTCCCTAAAGGCCACATCGAAGAAGGGGAGACCGCTTTTGCTGCGGCTCGACGTGAATTGAAAGAAGAAGTGGGCCTAGCGGAGATTGAACTTACCACCTGCCTCGGAAAGAGCCGCCATTCTTTCGACAAGAACGGCGAGAGGATTGATAAGGCAACGGAGTGGTTCCTGGTCCGAGTGAAGCCGGAGGCCCAACTCAAGGCGGCCGATGCAGCCCATGTGAAGGCCGCAGAATGGCTCAGTCCTGACGAAGCGCTCTCCCGCTTAAGCTACACTGACCTCAAACCACTGCTCCACCTGGCAAACAAAATCCTCAAAAGCCTGAGAGCTTAGAGGACATCAAGAATCCTATGAGCGTCTCCGGGATTCTTCGCTTCGCTCAGAATGACAGAGGCCGTGGGCTGTTTTGGCTCAATTGTCACCCTGAGCATAAGCGAAGGGTCTCGTTCTTGTGGGCTCTCGCGTTGGTCTGCAACTATCTTTCCTTCCGACCAGCCTGACGACGTCTGGCGGGCCCCTCACGCGCGTTTCAGAGTTGCTGAAGGTAATCGCCGTATGGAGGCGGACTCCCCTTGGCGTATATGTCAGTATCGAGAAAAAGGAATTTCTGTCTCAATAGCCAAGGTACGTTTTGGTTATGGAGGCAGATAGACTCTGCTGAGTGGCAGAAGTTGTTCATAGGAGTTCAGCGATGTGTGAGTTTTGCGTGCAACACGGAGAGGGAGAGCGCTGGTATCTGAATGCCCGCAACTACGGCGAGGACCTGGCCTCTGATTTGCGGCGGCGTCGTTTTACAGAAGATTTCTTCACCGGATTTGAGGATTGGGCGCGCCGCGGCCTGCGCGGACTGGAGCAGTTATCGAAAGCGCCACGAATCGTGCAATCACTGGTGCGGTGACAGTTCACCAGAAAGATGAAAAAGGAGCACTTCGGACAGGTGCTGCCGATGGAAGAGATAGAAAAGGTCTTCAAGATAGTCAACTCGGTTGCCCGTGTCCCCTGTGTTTGCCGGGAAGTAACGCGGGGCGAAGAAGCGCGCTACTGTTTCGGTATCTCGGTCAAGCCGACTTATGAAATTATCGGGAATCCCCTGGTGGACTATGACAGCGGGCCGAACACAGCGGGAATGGAGCAGTTATCCAAGGAGGACGCACTGAACCTTATGAGGGGGTTCGAGAAGGAGGGGCTGGTGCACTCGGTGTGGACTTTCCTCACTCCTTTCATCGGAGGTATCTGCAACTGCGACCGTTCTGACTGCTTGGCGATGATTTCGACTGTCGGCCACAATATGCCCGTGATGTTCAAGGGACATTCCTTGGCCCAGATGGACTGGGATAAATGCAAGGGATGCCGCGCCTGTATGCGCCAGTGCCAATTCGGGGCGATAGGATACAGTGCAACTGCGAGCAAGTGTTTCGTGGACCAAAGCGCCTGTTACGGATGCGGAATCTGCCGGTCCGTTTGCGCGCAAGATGCCATCTCTCTCAATGACCGTACCCCGGCCAATGTCAGCGGCAGGTGACAACAAGCGTGGATAACCACAAGTGTCCTGTGAAGGGTGGCAGCCCCGGCGGAGTCTGTGCCTTACCTCTTCATCCCCAGCGCGTGCGGGCAGATCGCCCGACAGCGGTTGCATCTCTTGAGAACGTAGCCCTTCTCGTGCGGATAGTTTGAGAGCGGGCGGCAGCGACCCTGGTCTACTGTTGATCCGTCCAGCGCCTGTTGCGGGCAGGCATCAAGGCAGAGCCGGCAGTCGGCGGGACACGCCTCAGATTCAACGAGTGGGTCCGGCTCCAGCGCGGCGTCCACCAGCACCGCGGCAAGCTGGATCATGTTGCCGAAGTCCGGATTGATCAGCAGCGTGTTTTTACCAAGCTTACCCAGGCCGGCCAACTCACCCGCATGCCGCAATGAGAGTATTGCTCGGCCGTAAGAACGCTCCGACTCCCAGTACTCGTAGGGATCATCCGAAGGAATCGGCACTGTCCGCAACCCCACATCCTCCAGCCGAAGACATAAGTTCAGGGTCAGGCGATCCACATCTCTAGTAATTTCCCCGTTCACAAACGTGTAGGGGACGCAATTCTCAGCAATCAAGGTACTTGCAGGCAGGCGCTTTGCGTAAACGATGACGGATCGGGCGCGCCCGTCGATGTCGGCAGGCCTGAATCCCGCGGGTGCGCCATTGAAGCGCTCTGCGGGAGCAATTCCACAGAGGTCAGCACTCAACGACCGTACCAGTGCTTTAACATCCGGCGCTTCCACCACCATATCTTGCTCCTTCGGTGATGCAGGTTATGGAATGAAGGGCAGCTTGCCACCCAAAGCACCTTGGTGTGACAATGACAAGGGCGAAGATGGCTTGCCATCCGAAGCGCTTCAGTATGGCACGAAGGATGGTAGCCCCGGCGGGATTCGAACCCGCGATCTCATGGCTGAGAACCATGCATCCTAGGCCGCTAGACGACGGGGCCACGCCTCACAATGTTCGGCGAGAGAGCAGAAAGTGGAAAGGAGAGAGGTGATTAAGCAGTTCCTCTCAACTCACAACTTTCAACTCTCAACTGTTTTCAAATTGGCTGCGGGGCTAGGGCTCGAACCTAGAGTCCCCTGATCCAGAGTCAGGTGCGTTGCCAATTACGCTACCCCGCATCCTTCTTCGCTAAAGCTACGAAGGACAAGTCCTTGCTTCGCCGAAGGCTTCGTAGTACAAGTACTTTCTTCGCCATCCGCCTTCGCCAAGGCTTCGGCGGACATGAGGCTTCGTAGCACAAGTCCTACTTCGCCTTCGTTTCGGAAGATACCATATCCCGTTTTGAAGTGTCAATGATGAGAGGTTTCTCAAGGTTGTCGGCTCTTGGAAGCCTCTGGGAAAGTTCGGCGGGGGGCAGCGCCCCCGCCCTACAACAAATCTTCGCAGGCTAACTCGTACTTCGTAGCGAACTGAATGCTACTTCGCAGAGCAGCAGGCCTGCGGCTATCGGTTTATTTGCGTTATCCGCGCCTGTTCGATTGTCGCTCCCTTCGGCTCATGCTCAGGGCAAGCAGGCTTGAGCGTGCAACCTACAGCCGACGGTTGATGCTTATACCGAGGCCAAAGTCATCAAAATCGTCCAGAGCCGCGGTGTGAAACTGCACTGTAGAACCTACTGCAAAACGGATGCCTGCATTGAACTCTTCGCCGTCGTGCTCCACCATGAGAGTTGCGGTATTACCCACTCCTGCGGAGACACCCCAGAAGAGCCCGTCCAGCCGACCATCGCCGACCCCGGCATGGAGCGTCAGATTAAAAACTTCGCGATGAAAGACTTCTGACAACGGGACTAATGATTTGCTGATGACCAAATAGGAAGTACGGTTACGCTCATCGGCAACATCATTGATTCCCACGGCGATTTTCGGGCGGGTGAAAGACTCGCTCTGAAGGCCGAGTTTTCCGTTCAAGAGTATGTCTGCGTCCCCACCCTCCGGCCGCTCCCTCGCCGCGCCCACCTCCAGGCCCGGAAGCAGGCCGATGTTGGCCGCCAGGACCGTGTGACTTTCCCCCTTATCCCTTTCCACTGTGAATACGGCGAGATTGTATTCACCCATGTCCAGGGAGTCCGCGGTGGGTATATTGACCAGCCCGCTGTAGCCGCGGAACGAAGAACCGGCAAAGGCCGCCGCCGACAGCAGAAGCGCGCACATCAGGGAAAACAGCAGTATCGTCATAACCCGCATCTTCTCCTCCTACTCTGAGGCTGGCTAATCTTTTCCCCGGTGTAGGAGTGAACTCCTGCTGTGTCTTGTCCGGTTCGAGGAGACGGTTTCATATGGGTTTATCTAGAAAGAGAGGCCCTCCGGCTCAGGCTGGCGGGAAGGGAGCAGCAACTCCTAGGCCGGAGGGCGGAGGACTATGGGTAGGCTACATATTCCTGTGACGAAGTGAGACGAAGGGGGTTCCCTGGCTGGGAGCAAAAATTGTGCGTCAATTCGCAGAACTGCGCGGGATGCCGCTTGAGAGGATGATAGAGGCAGTGCCGAGGTGGTCACCCTGCTATGCGGGACTGGAGCAACTGCTCCAATTTCGCCTCTGAGAGGGCTTTGCCTGCGCTGATGATCTTGCCATTGAACATGATAGTAGGGGTAAGGAGGATTCCGAACTGCTCTGCCTCGGGTGAAAGGATATCGTGTTTGTGGATTTCCACAGGTATCCTGTGCTTGGCGGCGAGCCTTCTGATGATTCTTTCCGCCTGAATGCAGCGAGTGCAGGAGAAAACAGCGCCAAATTCCTCTACCCCGAAGAAAAGCCGGAATTCCAGGGGGGTCTTTTCCGCTGTTGCCGGTTCAGCCACCGCGCTGGAGGCTCCTTCAGTGGAGTCGGCGGCTGCGACCGGCGGGCGGGCGGCCTCAGGCTTCTCAATGCTCCCTGTATCCCTTCCTGTGGCCATTTCGGGGATGTTCAGATGTGGAGCACACTTGGCGATCTGCTCGCTGGAGCAGTGTTTTATCTCCCAACAGGGAATGAGGTCGAGCAGGCGGCGGATGGCGGTGGTGGTAAGGCCGTGTTCGTGCACAAGTTCCCGGATACAGCGGATCCAGACCAGATCCTGGTTCGAGTAAAGCCGCCGGCCGCCTTCGGAGCGCCGGTGAGGCCGGATAAGCCCTTCTTCTTCATACAGCCTGAGAGTGCGAGGACTCAGCCCCGCCAGTTGACAGGCTACTGACATCGGATAAAGCCCTCGATTCTTGGTAACGGCCGTTCTCATCTGCCTCATATCATCTTGAAAGATGCGCTTATGGCACAATCTTATCAAGTTGGCCGCTGCGCGTCAAGTAGTTTGGCTAAAATTAATGCCACCTTTTGTTCCCAGAATTGACCCAGTGGTTTTATACTTCCACGGTACAATTTCCACAGACTGAAGCAACGGGAGGCTTCTCCAATGTCTGAGGCAACCGCAAGCGTGAGGAGTAAACCCGAAGAGAAAAGGAGCCAACCTTCTCTCTCGGGGCAGTGTTTCGCTGAGTTTTTCGGCACTCTTATTCTCGTCTTCTTCGGAGTTGGTTCAGTGAACACTGCAGTGGCAACCGGCGCCCAGCAGGGGCTGTGGCAAGTGGCTGTGGTGTGGGGATTTGGAATCGCCCTCGCCATCTACACGGTGGGGGCGGTGAGCGGTGCGCACATCAATCCCGCCATCACCATTGCCATGGCGATCTGGCGGGGCTTTCCGGGCAAGAAGGTTGTTCCCTACATTCTGTCGCAATTGGCGGGGGCGATCTGCGGTTCACTCATTCTCTTTGCCCTCTTCCACGGTGCGATTGCTCACTTCGAGTCGGTGCAGGGGATTCTTCGCGGCGCACCGGGGAGCCAGTTGTCGGGGATGATGTTCGGGGAGTACTTCCCCAACCCGGCCATCTTCGGGACAACCCCGGAGGCCTTTGCGCAAGTCTCGATGGCGACGGCGATGTTGGCGGAGGCGATTGGAACCGCGCTGTTGGCGTGTTTCGTATTTGCTGTTACGGAGACTCGCAATCCTCTGAACCCCCGCTTTATGGCACCTTTGTTCATCGGGATGACAGTGGCCATCATCATTTCCATCGTGGCACCTCTGACCCAGGCAGCGCTAAATCCGGCGCGTGATTTCGGGCCTCGGCTGGTCTCTTATTTCTTCGGCTGGGGAGAGATTGCCATCCCCGGACCACGGAATGGTTTCTTCACGGTCTACATCCTGGCACCGATAATCGGCGCTGTGGCGGGGGCGGGGGTCTACCAATGGCTTGTCAAACCGCAGTTGGCTGGCGGTGCGGCGGAGCCCGAAAACGCGGCCTAGTCTGGTTTGCGAGAAACGCTTCGAGAACTGAGAAAAACTGTAGGAGGATGCAATGAAAGAGAATGGATTCAAAGTGGCTGTACTGCCGTGTAATGGAATTGGCAGACTGTCTTCCACGATCGTGCGGCAGGCCGGTTACAGGTTGGAGGAGTTGAGGCCCGGGCAGGTAGTAATGTTGTCGGTAAATGCTCTGGCCGTAAATGAAGAAGAAGAGATGGTTAAACTGGTGCGTTATCCGCTGTTGGTGATAGATGCCTGTCGTCCGCATTGTGCCAGCGCGCTTGTGCGGGAGCTTGGGAAGAAGCCGACGGCGAGCCTGTATGTGCCGGATGTAGCGGCGGAGATGAAGATATCGCTGGGGGGAGAAAAGCGCCGCGGCCTGGGCAAGCGAGGGAAGGATTTGGCAGAAGCTGTTGCACAGAAGGCTGCGGCCGAGGTGGATCGCATTATTGCGGACGAGATGTTGAGCACATTGTAGTGGAGTTGTAAGTTGAGGATTCAGAGTTGGGCCCGCCTTCGCCAAGGCTACGGCGGGTGAAAGTTGAGAGTTGAATCCGTCAGACTTGTGGCGGTGGAAAATTCTGAGATCATTTGAGGAGGGAATCATGGCGGAGAAAGTAACACTTCAACCTTGTCTGGCGCAGGACAGACTTTCCATAATCGCCCGACAGGCCTGTTATGTGGTGCACGAGGATTGGCGGCCGGAGCAGACGGTATTGGGTTGCGCGCCGGCCCTGAATGCCGGGGTGCAGGAGGACATTGATTTCATCAAACTCTATCCGGTAATCGCCGTCGAGTCCTGTGAAAAGGACTGTTCCACAAAACTGGTGGCGAAATCGGGAGAGAAAGCAACGGTAACCTTGCGGATGCCGGAGATATTGGCCGAGATCGGAGCAGACCCGTCTTCGGTTCCGGAGGGCCACGTGGATTGCGAACACGAAGTTGTGCAAGCGGTGGCGCAGCGGCTGCTGGCGGAGGTGGACAGGCTGCTGGCCAAGTAATTTCTTGCAATAGATAAGTTCCCCCAAGTTGAAACGAGACTCATAGAATGAAAGGAATGAAAATGCAATCCGTATCGTGTCGCGCGATACTATTATATCTGGTCGGAGTTAGTCTTATATTGGGCATTACCGGCGCAGCTTTTGCCACCCCTACGGGACTGAATAACATTCCCACTGCTGATGCAGTCTCCAAAGACCTGCTCGTATTGCAAGGATTCAGTGAATTTGGAGGAGAGCGCAGCCCAGGGTGGTTTGTGGGCGCTAAATACGGCCCCCTCGAGAATGTTGAAATCGGCATAGATGATAAAGCGGCCGGCAGCGGAACCGCGGCCGGCCCTGTCTTGCAGGGGAAGTTTCGGCTCCCCCTGAGGGAGAATTGTGCCGCAGCTCTGGGAGCGGCAAACATCTCTGATAATAGTGACCGCAATGGACATTCCTTTCCCTACTTCGTACTATCACATGACTTGGGCGAGATGAATGCTCATCTGGGTTATAGCTGGCAGAAAGCTAATCAGGCTTGGTTTGTGGGAGTGGACCGGGCGGTTACTCCAAGACTCACCTTGCGTGCGGATTGGACGGAGGTGGAAGATGGAGATGAATCCTTGGCCAGCCTGGGATTCATCAGGGAGATAGATGCGCAGTGGCTGGTCGAAGCATGGGCCTCGTTTCCGACGGCACACGGTGAGCACACGGCCTATGTCGCCAAATTTGACTATGTTGTTCCTTTGAAGTAGCCGGAGAGCACAACGCGGGACTTTCTCGGTGGTAGAATAGGCTGCGGCATATCTTCGCCGCAGCCAGGAGACCGAGGAGTCCGTTATGAAGAAAGTGTTCTTTGTCTGTGTGGGCAACTCCGCCCGCAGCCAGATGGCGGAGGCCTTTTTCAATCACCTGGCCCAAGGCAAAGCGCAGGCGTCTTCGGCGGGGACTTCGCCCGCCGGTCAGGTGGCTCCCCTCGCGGTAGAGGTGATGAACGAGGTGGACATTGACATGAGCCATCAGTACCCCAAACCTCTCACTCAAGATATGATGGAGGAGGCCGATCGTATTATCTCCATGGGCTGTGGAGTGAAGGAGACTTGCCCTGTTTCTCTGGGGGCGAAGATTGATGAGGATTGGGGGATTGATGATCCCTTTGGAAAGCCGGAAGAGATGCGAGAAATCAGAGATGAGATCCGCAGGAGGGTTAAACTTCTGCTGGAGCAACTCGGCATTCCGCACTCATCGGAATGAGGCCTCGCGTGCGAAGTATTTCTGTGAGGACATCTATCACCTTGGGATCGTAGCGAACCCCGCGGCTGGCGCAGATGCGAGCCAGCGCTTCTTGTGCGGAAAGCGGCGAACTCGCTTCATTTCCTTCCGTCAGTTCCGTATAGGCCTGAGCCACGGCCAGGATTCTCGCTCCCAATGGGATCCATTCACCCTTCATCCCGGAGGGATAACCCAGGCCGTCATAACGCTCCTGTTGATGACGGACGAGCAAGGCCACCGAGCGCAAGAA
>WVXJ01000081.1:13258-13519 GCA_011773575.1 Armatimonadota bacterium
CATACCGCTCCTGCGGGCGAGTAGATCGCGATGCAGGCCGATCTTCCCGACCTCCAGCAGATAGCCGGCGAAACGCACATGTTCCATTTCAGCCGGTGAAACCCCCATCTGCTCGGCAATCGCTGCCGCCAATTGGGCCGTTTGTCTCGACCTCGCCCCCGGGGTTGAAAGCCCCTCTTGCTTTGCGGCGGAGACCTGAGATGAGCCCCAAAGGCGCACTTCAACCAGCCCGGATAAGGTGCGCAGGGTACGCTCATAGGC
>WVXJ01000081.1:13592-16643 GCA_011773575.1 Armatimonadota bacterium
AGCAACAGCCCCAGGCCCACGACTGATCCCTCCACCGGGAGAGACCTGGCCAGGCCGTTTCTCCATGCGGGGAGGAGCGGACGACCGCGATCGAAGGCGGTGGTGGTTTCACTCAGAAGTATCTCAATGAGCAACAGACAGACTCCTGCCAGTACGGCCGGAACCAAATCGGGGGCCGTATGAATCTCGCCCACTTCGGCTCCCAGGGCGAGGAAGATCTGCCCGGAAAACATGATAGCGATGGCGGCTTGAGCGGCGTTCAAGAGGTGGGTCGCGAATAGGCCGTTTCGCCCCTTACCTTGATAGATGCTCTCGTCACCCTTTCTTCGGGATGGAGCGGAGGTCCCTTCATCTCCCGTCTTCCGCCTATCAAAGCAAGCCTCTCGCAAGATGGAGGCGGCGCCCTGCAGCAAGGAGGCGGCTGTTCCAAGCAGTGTTGTCATCGCCGGCCCCAGAAGCACAATGGGGGCGAAGAATGCCATTGCATAGCGACGGCCGGGGCCCAGAAGGCGGCTGGTCATTCTATTGAGCAGCAGCCCCAGGAGAATGAAGAGCGTGAGATGCTGCCAGGCGAAGTAGATGGTACCCGGCTGCCGGTCGTAAGATATTGACGCCAGCCACACACAGCCCGCACCGAGGGCGATTATTGCAATCGTATAGTATCTATATATTCTCATTATGCCTTTACTGGCTGAGATATGGGTTCGAGTGCCAAGTCATCACCGTTCTCTGCGAGGGCATCTGCAAGGGCCTCAACCACGCGGGGATCGAACTGAGTTCCGGCGTTCTTGCGCAATTCGGAGATGGCTTCCTCAGCGGAGCGTTCACTCTTATAGGAACGGCGGGAGGTGATGGCTTCGAAAGAGTCTGCCACACAGAGAATACGCGCGGCGACGTCTATCTCCTCACCCTTAAGACCGTCGGGATAGCCGCTTCCATCCATGCGCTCATGATGGGCGCGAACGATACGGTCCGTACTGGGCAGCAGAGCCACCTGAATCTCATTTGCTATTTGGGCGCCGTCCATGGGGTGAGAGCGAATCACCTGCCATTCCTCGTCGGTGGGACGGCCTGGCTTGCGGATGATCGACTCCCAATCATAGCGGCATTTTCCCATGTCATGCAGTCTTGCCGCGGCCAGGAGGACTTCGACTTTTGTTTCCGGCAAACGCATCTGGCGGGCGATGAGTTCGGCGAGACGGGTCACCCGCTCGGAATGATTGCGAGTATAAGGATCATAGGCTTCGAGCGCATTGGAGAGGGCCTGAACGGTCTGGTTATATACATCCAACATCTCCATTGAACCCTTGAAGGCCCAGCGCGCTATCAATAGGGGGACGAAGAAGAGGATGAGCGCGGCGATTTTCAGGGACTCTGGCTGAATCTGGAATACTATGGCCATGAGCACTCCGAACGGGGCCACGGCGAGGAAGCGTATCGCCATCCAGCCGAAACTGACCATCCACGTGCCGAGGAGAGGCCGGCCGGTGGAAGCCGAGATGGCGCCTACGACGGCGAGTGTATTCACCAGTACATAGACCCCCCCGCCCAAGGCCAAGGCCGGCAAACACCGTGAGAAATCAACCGCTTGACTGGAGAGGTCGGATTGGCTGAAAAGAAAGTTGCCTCCCGCCCAGTGATAGACATAGCCTGCGGCAAGCACGGAGAAGATGATCTGGCCCGCATTCCAGAAGACCTTGAAAGGAGGGGTACGCCTCAGCACGAAAGGCGCGCTGGCGGCGGCGATGCCTGCGGCAATTGGAGGGCCGAAAATCAGGATGCCTGCATAGTCAATGGCGAAGGCGATGGTGATAATCCCTTCGCGAGGGAGTTTGACCGGGCTGAGGCCCGCTCCGATTGTGAGCAACAAGAAGAAGATGACTTGAACGGAGAGGCTGAGGCTGAAGTGTTCGAGAGGGAGGCGTACGAGAAGTACGCCCCACAAAACTACAGCGAGAAATGGAACGCTGTAAAGATATACTTTACCTGGCAGACCGGTGGCCGACTGCATTGTCTATTTACCCAGAGCCTGGTGTCACCTTCAGGAGGGCCTTATCAGTCCTCCGATTGCTCATTTTCGTTCGACGCCCCTGCTACTGCGGGAGCGGATATTGCCATCCGCTCGTCGGCATCCTTCCTCTTGCCGGCGCTTACCGTAAGCAGCAGTTGAGCGTGCTGACGGTTGAGTTTCTTGTCGGCATACATCGCCTTATCGGCAGCCGCGAGCAGAGCCTTCGTTTCGGTTGCGTCACCCGGGAAGGTGGCTATTCCGATGCTGACTTGCAGACGGAAATCCGGTTGCTCGCCGAGATTCGGGTGATAGTTCGCCATTGCCTCCTTGATACGCAGGGCCGTCTCCACAGCCTGTTTATTGGGAGTTCCCGGCAGAAGCAGGAAGAACTCATCGCCGCCGTAGCGAGCGACAATGTCATATTCTCTCACCGCGGCACGGAATACGTCAGCCAGTTCTTTGAGGACTTGGTCTCCCTGCTGATGGCCGAAATCATCGTTGACATCCTTGAAATGGTCAATATCCAGCAAGAGCAGAGAGAAAGGCCGATCTTCCCGGATGGCGCGTGCCATCTCCTGTTCCAGTTGCAGGAACAAGTATCTGGCATTGGGAAGCCCGGTGAGGGGATCGGTGAGCGCAGTTTTTTCCGTCTGCTCGAAAGCACGCGCATTGGCGATCGCCTTGGAGGCCTGTGCGGCTACTGTCCCGAGCATACGGTGATCATCTTCACTGAAAGGAGTCTCCGTCTTTTGGTAGAGGCTGATTGTGCCACACACCTCATCATGCTCCCCGATGATAGGGGCCACTATGGCGTATTTGAGCGAACACAGCGCCGCCTCCGAAGGACCCAGCAAGCGGATTAGATCATCAGCGGCATCTTCATTCAGAGAAGAAGGTGCCCCTGTCTCGGCAATGCGGCCGCTGAGGCCCTCTCCCCAGCGAAGGACCTTGTTGTGCAGCCGATTGGCGAGCGGCCCGCAGGCGGTGGAAGCAGTCATCTCCTTGCCGGCGTGGTCGCAGAAGAAGATCACACCGGTGGT
>WVXJ01000081.1:16649-20789 GCA_011773575.1 Armatimonadota bacterium
CTGGTTGCCGTAGTCTGCACGATCTCGAAGAGAGCAAGCAGCTCTTTCTGCGCCTGGGCGATTCCGGCAAGGGCGGCGCGCTGGTTTTCAGAGAGGCTGCTGGAGACGAGATCATCGGTGTCCTCATCCGCGTCGAAGATAAAGTCGAAGCGCTCTTGTGATCTTTCCCGGGCGAGCACCTTGAAGCAAGCCTTCACGAGCTCGGGATCGAACTGGGTTCCGGCTCCCTTCTCAAGTATCTCGGCTGCCTGTTTGGGAGAGAGCGCGCGACGATGGGGCCGGTCGGAGATGAGAGCAATATACACATCCGCCACCGCGAGAATACGCGCCCCCAGAGGAATCCCCTCTGCTTTCATCCCATCAGGGTATCCGGTGCCGTCGAACCACTCGTGATGTCCGCGCACAATGGGCAGTATCCCTCCGGCGAGTCGAATTCCGGCGAGGATACTGGCTCCCACCACGGGATGGGTTCTTACTTTTCTCAGTTCCTCATCTGTCAGGGAGCCGGGCTTTGAGAGGACGTAGTCGGGGACGGCGAGTTTGCCTATGTCGGCAAGCAGCGCGGCGACGCGAAGCGCCTCCAATTCCTCCCCAAATACTCCTATTTCTTCAGCGATCTTCACTGCCAGATCTCTCACCCGCTCCGCTCGGCCCCGCCCGCTCTGGTCACGGGCGTCTATCGCTTTCGCCAAAGCCTCCACAACTTGGAGATTGAAACTCTCTCGCTTTTGTATCCCATCCAGAGTGCTGCGAAGGCCTATGATTTCGCGTCTCGTGGAGCGATAACATACAAGGTAGAGGCCGCCCAAGACGANNCTGAGGGCGATCAGCAAACTGGCGCAGATCACCAGCATCCAGACTTGAAAAGTTTCGCTCCGCTCTCCCATTTCTAATGCCTCAAATCCACTTCAGCTTCCAAAGGCCTCGAGCCTTGGGCCCCGAATCTGTGATTATCAGACTATTAGCACGACTTCTCAACAAATCCGACCCTTGACTCCGAGTTTTCATCTCCCCCAAAAGACTAAGACCTGCCGGCCGACTGGCCCAAGCAGGTCTACTTTCTTACCTTGCAACCAGGTCGCCGTTCCGCTCAAGTTACGGTTCGGTCACTGATCACGTTGTGAGTTCTGCCAGCAACCCAACCGTCTCGACTTTACTTCTCTCGCTTCGGCAACCCGGCCATCATATCCCGCGTTTCGGCGCTGATATCCCTTCCAGCCTAATGCGGGACTTAGATCCTTGGCTTTGCGTCCCCCGATTTCTCAGGGTTTGCCCTTATCGGCGTTTCTTCCTCGGTCTGTTCCCTCCTTAGTGCTACCAAACAGGTGATTGCATCTCGGTTGGCAACACCTGAACAAACTCCTAAAGGTTTATTCCACACCCCTCCCTCAGTTGGAGATAATAAGACCCCTGGGGCTGGTTCTATTCCGTGCAATAGAGATTGCCCCCCAGAAGCCCGCAAATATCCAGTTCCATGGGTGTGGGATCAACCACTGAATCCACACACAAGCGGGGTCTCCCGGTGGCGGGATCCGGCGCGGCAAGATTGATCTCCTCCTCCAGGAGCCGGGGAGAGCCGTCTTCGAATTCCAGTATCCGTACAAACGGCATTGCCGCATTGCAAGGGTTGGGTTTGGTGACCACCGCCAGCCGACCGTCGTTCAGCCGGAGAAGAGAACCGGCTGGATATTTGCCCAGCATCTCCGTGAAGCGGGCCAGCAGACGCGGCTCGAAATAGCTGGACTGAGATTGCATCACCTCCAGCGCCTGCTTGGGAGGGAGAGCGGGCCGATAGGGTCGGTCGGTGGTGAGAGCATCATACACATCGGCGGGCCCCACCATGAGGGAATAGAAGTTGAGATGGCGGCGGCTGTTGGTTTGGGGATAGCCGCTCAGGTCGAAGTGAAGATGATGTTCAAAGGCAACCAGTGGCGCCATGGCCGGCGCCTCCTCGTGGCGGCAGAGGAGCAAAGCTCCGTGGATGGGGTGCTGTTGGATGATATCGAATTCTTTTTGAGTGAGGGCGGCGGGCTTTCGGAGGATCGGCAGTGGAATGAAGATCTTGCCAATATCGTGAAGCATGGCGCAGACCCCCAGTTCTTGCAGTTGAGGGCGTTCGAGGCCCAGGGAATGGCCGAGTTGCAGACAGAGGATGCAGATGTGAAGGGCATGGGTGAAGGTGTATTCATCACGCCCCTTGACGGAGACCATACCCAGCATGGCGGCCTGTTCCAACATGATGGAATCAACCAAGTCGCTGACCGCTGCGTGAGTGGTACCGCTCTCCGGAGAGAAGCCCATGCGGGCGCGCCGGGCGGCTGCCCGCAGTACATCCAAGGCGCTCGCATAGGTCTTGTGCCCACTTTCAGTCGCCTCGCCTTCATCACTGCCGGGAGTGATGAGTTTCTCCACCTTGATGTGAGAGGCTCCCCGTCGGGAAAGGCTGGTGGCGGCACCTCCCTGTTGGGAGATTTCTTCTGAATCGGCGGCCAACAGGTTAACCAAAGCAGCGACCTCTTCTGTGGACAGCCCGGAGGAAAATGTGATGCTCTCTATATCTCGGTTCAAGCAAGCTCCCACCAGGTTGGCGGTCCCTGTGCCTGGATCAAATAAAGGTAGATCATTGGCGACTATCTCCCCCTCTACAATCTTCAGGACGAACTCCCGTTTCTTCTCCAGCATTCGGCTGATGGTGGCGGCGGCATCCTCAATATTCAACCTAACCAGGGAATGGTCTGAGGCGTAGAAGGAGGTATTGCGCATTGCCCGTGCCAGAGCCACTACGATCTGGTTCTCCACTCTTTCTTCTGTTGCGATTCGTCGTTCCATGTTCACTTATCCTCTATCTGCGGGAGCAAGAACCGGGGCTTTGAGAGTCGAGAGAAGATCACAGAAAGTGCACTTATCTTTCTCATCTCAATCTAATCCCTTGTTCCCCATCGCTCCGTCCAACATCTGAGAGCCGCTCGGCAAGTCTTTGCCACCCATGACCTGCGGCTGGCGGCAGCGTTCCGGAGCACCTCTGCCGCTTTCGGCGAAGGGATATTTGCCAAGGCCGTCGAGGCTGTGGAAGAGAGCCGCGCCCTCGCCTTGGGGAATAGCCATCCCGGCATCTCGAGAAAGTCGGCCAACACAGGGATGGCTTCCTCTCGGCCCAGGCGCCCAAGCGCCTCAATTGCGGTAATGCGAACAGAGAGAGAACGCGCATTCAGACCCAGTTGTTTTGCCAGCCGAGAAAGTTCCCTGACGGCCTCGCGGGCGGCCTCATCGGAGAGAGCCTGGGCCATCTCGCCCAGGGCGCGGGTGGCTTTGGTCCTCACATCCCAATAGCCATCCCTTATGCCGGCAAAGAGTATTCTCTCTCCACCTGGCGGCTTGTGTTTGCCCACAGCCTGCATAATGCCCGTGATTACTCTTGCCTGAGGGTGCCGCAAGGCTGCCATAATCGGTTCGATAGCCTCGTGACTTCTCGCGGAGAGCAACAGCGTGATTATTCTCAGCGCTCTTTCCGCCGGAGCGTTGACGAGGGCTTCCGAGAGCATGCCGATAAGCCGGTTCTTTCCCGTGGAGCGGCTCTCTGCGGAAACGCTGTTCCCGTTTGGGTTGTAAAGAGTACTCGTCTTCTCACGTCCCACCTGTGTTGTACCATTGGGCGCGGCTTGACAAATGGCGAGTGCGGCTGTGCGTACCAGGTCATCATCCGGCTCATTGAAGACGAATTGGAGCAACGCGTGCCCGGCATTTTCCCCCAGTCGGACGAGGAGGTTAAGCATTTCGACCCTCTCCGCCGGGCTCGCACCGGGAATCGTCTCCGGCAGCCAGGAAACGAAATCGGGAGTATCCAGGCGGCCCAAAGCAGAGGTGGCGATGAGCTGATAGGAGGGAGAACGCTCGGCAGATTTCGCCTCCTTCGCCAGAGCGCGCAGGAGTTTCAGGGCAAGAACTCTGTCACCTTTTTCCTGCCATCGCTTCGCCCAGGAAGCAATCTCTGCGCAGAGTCCGGCGTATTCCGCAGGCGAACACTCGTGGCCCAAGAGGTCAAGAAGCATGTCAGTATGGGAACGCTCTATCACTTCGGGGTCAAGGCTGCACAGCAAGTCGGAGAGATCGACCGTCGTGAATGAGTCCAAGGTGATGATT
>WVXJ01000081.1:20833-25662 GCA_011773575.1 Armatimonadota bacterium
GCTTGCAGGAATCGCGCCTTGAGCAGAGGTTCTACTTCATCCTGCCTGGAGGCAGTGGGCATAATCCGACGCAACAACCGAGTCAGCGCGGAGGAGGTTTCTTCCGCGGCCGCCGCGGGGTGTGCAAAGACAATATCTTCTACTATCTCTTCAGGGGAGAACCCAAGCGCCAGACTGATGAGCGCGTCTTGATGCCCGGGAGAGATTACCGCGGGGACGCGAAAGAGCCTTGACCGCAGTTCCGGATCCAGGGTACGAAGGATCTGCGTCAGGTTCTTTTGCCATTCCGCCCGTTGTCTTTTCTGCGCGGTATCGGAATCGGGCCCACGCGCAGCCGGACCTAGAGCCTCGAAACTGACCTGGATGAGATTGCCCAGGCCGGTGGCGAGAAAATCGGAAGGGGTGATCTCCGTCTCCACGAGAGTTTCCCAACCCATGGAGACGGACTCCGCCTGGGCTTCGGGGGAATCGTCCGAAGAAGGTGCTGCAGAGATGAAGTCGAGCAGCCAGGACAGTCTTGCGGGAAGGCTGTGTTTGGGGTCTTCGACTCCTCCCTCATCCTCTTCCATCTCCTGCTCGGCCGTCGTTTCAAGTTTGCTCTCCAGCACACCCATACAGAGTTTCACCATCTGTCGGACGCTGCCGGTCTCGCGTTGCGGGGCCATCTGAAGGAGGGCGGCCTCCGATTCCCTGACCAAGCGGCGGTAATCCTGCTGCTCGATCTCGATGTTTCGCACCCCCCGGCTGGATAGCCACCCTGAGACTCCGCCCTTCTCAACTATCTCTCGAGGCTCTGTGGAGAGGAGTTGGAGCAGGCTTTCCACCTCTCTGATCTGCAAGCCCGGGCGGAAGAAGAGCGTTTTTATGAGCCTTTTTCTCAAGTCTCCATTAAGCCACACCATGCCCGGACCTGCTTGGGGAAGAAGATCTTCATTGACCATGAGACCGGGGCGAGAAGTGGTCAGTCGCACTGAATCAACGGACCCCTCGGGGAAGAGTTTGAGAAGAGCCTGGCGTGCGCGCTCCAGGGCCGCCTCCATCATCGGATGATAGGCGGGGTATTGCTTCGTCTGTCTGGCGGCGCGGGCGAATTCCTCTATTGCCGCGGCGATAGATCGGAGCGAAGCAGTCTTCTCCGCTTCTGTCTCGGTACCTACCTCTACCGGCATAGTATTGCTATTCTCTGCTGTTCCCCTTGCGTCTATTCCATAGATAAAGCAAAGGCAGAGGGTCAAAATGGCGGGCGAATGCTTGTTGGGGAAGGGTTCGGCTGGGCTCTGCTGGTCAAGAGAGCTGTTATTCGTGAAAACAGGCAAGAGAAAGGTGGATTTCGCCTGGCGCTGTAGAAACAATGGCTAGGTCGCTAAGGCGTTCGGGGACCTGGTCACCTACAGCATGGAGGGGTCTATGAGGACTTCGCGGGGTCTGGGGCCGTCCGCAGGGCCTACATAGCCTCTTTCCTCCATCATATCAATCAAGCGGGCGGCACGGGTATAGCCGATGCGCATGCGGCGCTGGAGCATTGAAGCCGAGGCGTATTTGGTGGAAAGAACATATTCCAGAGCCTTCTCGAAGAGTTCGTCCTGTGCCTCCTCTTGCTCCTCTGACAAAGCCCCGGTCTTTTCCGCCCTCAGAGCCTCCGCGGAGTACTCGGGCTGCGCTTGTTCTTTGAGGAATTTCACCAGTTTGTTTATATCGGCTTCCGAGATGTAGGCTCCCTGAATGCGGGTTGGCTTCGCCGCATCAATGGGAAGATAGAGCATATCCCCGGAGCCGACCAGCCGCTCCGCCCCATTGATGTCCAAAATGACCCGGCTGTCGGACTGGGAGGCAACTGCGAAAGCGATGCGGGAGGAGATATTCGCCTTAATGGTTCCCGTGATGACATTCACCGAGGGCCTCTGTGTGGCCACGACCAGGTGGATTCCAGTGGCGCGGGCCAACTGAGCGATGCGGCAGATGGAGGCCTCGAATTCTCCTTTCGCCTGCATCATAAGGTCGGCGAGTTCGTCTATGATGATGACCAGATACCACATCCGCTCCAGTTCATCATCCATCTCCGCGCGCTCGTTGTAGCCGGCGATATTCCGCACACCCAAGTCCGCGAAGAGTTCATAGCGGTGCTCCATCTCCCGGATCGCCCAGCGCAGCAAACCCGCCGCCTCTTTCACATCGTGCGCTACGGGAGCCACCAGATGCGGAATGTCGCTGAAGAGACTCAGCTCCACTCGCTTCGGGTCTATGAGAAGTAATTTCAATTCATCCGGCCGGGTACGGCAGAGGAAGGAGGCGATCATGGAGTTGAGACAGACGGATTTTCCGGAGTTTGTGGCCCCGGCGATAAGCAGATGGGGCATTCCCGCCAGATTCGCTATACAGGGGTTGCCGGTGATGTCTTTGCCCAGCGCAAAGGAGAGGGTGGAGGTATCGCTCTGCGCCTTCTCGGAGGAGAGGATTTCCACCAAGTCAACGAAGACCGTTTCGGTATTGGGGACTTCTATGCCGATTACCCCTTTGCCGGGCACCGGAGCCTCCACTCGCACATCCAGCGCCGCCAGGGAATAGGCAAGGTCATCCGCCAGGTTTGATATGCGGCTGACCCTTACTCCACGCGGGCAGCGAATCTCATAGCGGGTAACCCGCGGGCCTCGCTCAATCTCCACCACCTTCGCCTTGATGCCAAAGGAGGAGAGGGTCTGCTCCAGGACCTCCATCCGGTTGATGGTTTCTTCATGTTCTCCCTCGGCCGGTTGGCTTAAGGTCTGGCTGAGGAGGGAAAGGGAAGGCAGTGTGTAGTCGTCAAGTCCGGTTTCCTCCTCTTCTGTCGGAATTTCGGCATCTTCTTCTTCCTCTTCCTCAGACTCCTCGGAGCCCTCTTCTTCCTCCACCACAGCTTCTGTCAGAGGCGAAGAGGAAAGGGTTTTCTCAACCGCGGGAGGAGACAAAACCGGATTAAAGGCAGGAAATGGCCTTCTCTCTTTGCGGGCCCCTCGGCCATTGCTCACCGGGACTGACTTCTGCTCCAGGCGGAGCCGATGTGAGCGGCGGCGCAGACGCGCGGAAAGCCAGTGAGTCGCGGTCATGGCGGCGCCGAAGATTGTCTTTGCCAGACGCTGGACGATAACCGCCACAGGGGCCTCGGTTATCTGAGCAATAGCGCAGAGGCAGCCTGCGATCAGCACCACCGTCCCCCAAGTACGCCCCAAGAGCGGCTTCAGTCCCTCCACCAAGAGCAGGCCTATGAGCCCCCCCGGTTCCTTGGCCAGGACGCGGCCGGTGAGGCCGTCTTTGGGGACTCCTATCTGCCACAAACCCAAAAAGAAGAGGAAAAGCATACCCAGGCCGATGGCGACAGGGGTGGCGCGGAAGGCGCTGTGGCCGACGAGGATGGCGGTCCCCAGGAACATGAGCACGAGCGCAACTATGGCGCTGCCGAGTTCTCCCACAAGGCTCCCCAAGAGGTTTTTCAGAAGAGTGGGAATGATTCCTTGGTGGTAGGGCGTGGAGGAAGCAAAGAGGGTTACCAGCCCCACTACGACAAGGGCGACTCCCCCCACTTCTCGGCGCAGCCGTCCCGGTCTCTGGTATTCGGCCCTCTTTGCCCGGCTGGACCGAGACCGGCCCGCCCAGCCCAGTCTCTTCGACCGGCGGGACCCCAAGCGAGGCTGCTCTTTTTCGGCAGACTCCCAGGAGTCGGCACTGCCCGACGCGCCGGCATCCAGGGCCTCCTCAGGGATGCCCCCGTCTTCCTGCGGTTCCAGTGTCACGGGTCTATTCCTCTCTGTAGTTGGGGGTGTGGACGCTGTGTATTACTGTCCCGTAAACGCCCATCCCCGCCTAATTATTACCACTTTCCACAAGGTTTTTCTCTTGACTTATCCGGCTCCTTCCCTTATAATTCGCTGGCATGGGAGGGAAGGAAAGAAGCGGTTTTCGGAGCGAGGGCGCGCACTTGTTCACCCGAGTAAGACCGTCACACCCCTTTATCGCGGCTTGTCCGCTCCCTGGCGGGAGGGCAAGCCGCAGTTGATGGCCTGGGTTTCCAGGCCGGAAAGGAGTATTTTCGGGAAGAGAAGCGGACTGATGGAGGCGACTTGCCAAGGAAGGTTTTCAACTACCTCAGGGAGGCACGGAATGGCTCAGATCTCTCTGGCTGAACTGGGTCCGGGCTTTCGAGGCATGGGCGACGAAGAAGTCGTCAAATATGCCAAAGCGGGACATTCTCAGGCGACCGAACATTTACTCAGTAAATATCGCGTTATCGTGGAAGGAAAGGCGAGATGCTACTTCCTCATTGGGCAGGACGCTGAGGACATCATCCAAGAGGGGATGATAGGACTGTTCAAGGCGATCAGGGATTTTCGCACCGACAAGCTCCTCCCCTTCCGCGCTTTCGCGGAACTGTGTATCAGCCGTCAGATCTTTACTGCAATAAAGGCGGCCACCCGTCAAAAACATATACCCCTCAACCAATACGTCTCGCTCTATACGAATGTCTTTGATACCGACTCGGACCGCACCCTGCTGGACACCATCGCCGAGCATGAGATCGCGGATCCGGAGGAGGTCATCATTACCCAGGAGTTCTCTGACGACCTGCGCGAGCATATCAGACACGATCTCTCGGATTTGGAATCCGCCGTGCTGCGCAGCCACCTGGAAGGGAAGTCCTATCAAGAGATTGCGGGAGAACTCCGCCGGCGGGTGAAATCAGTGGATAATGCCCTGCAGCGGGCAAAGCGCAAGATCGCTCGCTCCTTGCGCCGCATGATGACTGCAGCCTAGATAGACTCTTCAGGCTGTTTGACCTACTTCGGCGGCTTGTTCAG
>WVXJ01000081.1:25708-27848 GCA_011773575.1 Armatimonadota bacterium
TCCTCATTCCGCTTCTGTCGGGCCTCTGTGAGCCGCCTCTCTTCAGCCACCACATCGGGGGCCCTCTTCGCCGCTATTTCGGCCAGAGTTTGCCTGCGCTCCTCTTCCTCTGCGGTGAGGGCGACGCTTTTCTGCTCCAGGGCAACGAATTCCCGTTCCCTGGCATCGGAAAGTGACTCCAGGTGCTCCAGGCGTGCTTTCTGTTCAGGGGAAAGGGCGACAATGGCGCGGAGGTCTCTCAGTTCTTGCACCTCCTTGTCTTCCAACAACCGCAGACGCCGATTCATCTCCAGTTGGCGCTCCGCCTCCATGTAATAGCGGCGGAACTCCACATTCGCTTGTTTGTAGGCCTCATAACCGGAGATGACCTTTTCCATGTCCACCACGGCAAAGCCCGGCGCGGAAGCGGGCACCTCTCCAGCAGAGAGGGGACCGGCGGCAAATCCTGCCCCCAATAGCACAATCCCCAGTAGGCAAAACCACGAAGAACGCATGATATGTCTCCTCTTTCTCTCTTTATTGAACAGGAGGTGACGGCTCCACCTGGCGAGAGTCTACACCGATTTGGCAGAGGCGGCTACTTCCTGAGGTGTGGACGAGGTTTACTACACCGTCGACAAGACAGTCAGTCTTCTCCTAGAACATATGCCCCATGCCAAAATGCACCTCCGAGCCTTCGGAGCCCGTGCCGTAATCCAAGCGCAGAGGGCCGATGGGGCTCTGCAATCGGATACCGACCCCATAGCCGGTATGGGCCTTGAAGGAGGTGTCTCCGTATTGTTCGGCAAAGGAGCCGCCCCAGGCATCACCTGTGTCAACGAATAATACCCCCTGGAGTGTATCGGAGAGGGGGAACCGATATTCGAAGTTGAGCAGGGCCTGTTTCTCGCCAGGGAAACGATCCGGACTGTAGCCGCGCAGGGTGTCCACCCCGCCGAGCAAGAACTGTTCCAGGAAGGGAGGGTCACCGGTGGTGGTACCAACAAGCAGCCTGAAGGCGAGGACCTTGCGTTGGAGCAGGGCGGCTATTTCCTCTTCCTTGGGCCTCGGCCCGAAAGAAATATAGCGGCGCAAATCTACGATGTATTTGTCGAAACTCGCTCCACCCGCCATTCCCGCGGTCTCAGTCACAAAGGAGAGGCGGCTTCCCTTGGTGGGATTCTTGGCGATGTCTCTGGTATCTGACACCACTCCCAGTGCAAGCGACCTGACGCTTTGGTCCGAGAAGAGGACATCGTTCGGATCGACATCATCATCAATGTCTTCGACGCGCAGATCGTCCCGCCGCACGGTGACAAACCCTCGACTGTAGTCTCCCAGCGGTCGGCTGAGCGTTAAGAGTCCTCCCTCTCTGCGCTCATCGTAAAGGAAACTGTCGCCGTCGCTCTTGAAAGCCTCTCTCACGGTCAGCCGGTTNNTAGGCAGCTTCGTAGGACTCGATGCCTCCGAACTGGCCCCGCACACTGATCCTCTGACCTGTCCCCCGCCAATTATCTTTGGAGATATCTATGGAGCCGACAAACCCTCCCACTGAGGCCCAACCTCCGGCGACGGTGGCCATGCCGGTGCGTCTTTGCTCTACCACCTCGACGATGAGTATCACCGTGCCCGGCTCGGTGCCAATCTCGGGGTGAGCGCGAACATCCTCGAAGAAGCGCAGGTTGTATACCCGCTCCAGGTCTTTGCGCGCAACCCGGGCGTTGTAGATAGTGCCGGCGCGGCTGCGCAGTTCCCGCTCGATGACATAGGTCTTTGTCTTCTCGTTTCCAGTGATGCGTACTTCGATTATCTCACCTTCCAGAATGGTCAATTTGAGCACACCCTCGCCGGTGATCTCCCGACCCCCGACTTGGGCCAATACATAGCCTTCATCAGAATAGGCCTTCTCTATGGCGGCGATATCCTCAGCCACATATCTCTGGTTGGCCACTTCTCCGGGCTTGGTCTTCATTAAAGCCAGCAGTTGCTCTCGGTTCGGCTTGGAGACGGTCACCCCTTCAATCTCCACACCCTGGATGATCTCATTCTCCACTACCCGAAAGACCAGCCTGACTCCGTCTGCAACCGGCGCAGTGGAGGCCTCCACATGGGTGAACCAACCCATATCGCGGATGGCCGTGCGATCCTTTTCCAGTTGGGC
>WVXJ01000081.1:27853-31252 GCA_011773575.1 Armatimonadota bacterium
CATTGCCCAGAATCTCTATCTCCATGATGCGGGGCGCGGCTTCTTCGACAGGTGCGGGCATCTCTGACGGCACTGCTTCAGGCTCGGCTTCCGGCTGGATCTCAGGTTCCGGGGCGGTCTCCGGCTGGACGGATTCCGTCTCGGCCGGCGTTATCTCTTCGCTCGGAACCGATACCGGTACAGGTGGGGATTCGATCGGCAAGGCCTCCTGCGCCTGGAGAGAAGAAATCGGCGCTGTGAGAAGAAACAGAGTGAAGACAATGAGTGCTTGCCACAACGAAGAGGGCTTCATGGTAACTCCCTTTTCCAGCGTAATCCTTCTATTACTGCTACCAAGGTTAGTCGCCGCTTGTCTCGGAGGCGGTGGACACATGGGCCGCCAGGCTCTTGCGAAGCGCGGCTCGCGCGCGAAAGAGTCTTGATTTTATCGCCTCCAAACTGCAATCCAATATCTCCGCCATCTCCTGATAGGAGAGGCCCTGAAAATCTCTTAACACCACAGCCATTCGCAGATCCGGGGCAAGCGCGCCGATTGCCTTCTCCACCTCTCGCTGGAGTTCTCGCTCCTCCAGCACTCGCCCCGGCTCGTAGCGACAATCTTCGATCTCCGGCGTACTCTCTTCGCCATCACTTTCTCTTCCCTGATCCAGGGAAAAGGCGAAGAACCGGGCCCGATGCGCCTTGCGGCGGAAGTGATTCTTGCACAGGTTGACCGCTATACGATAGAGCCAGGTATAAGGCTGAGATTGCCGCCGGAACTTTGGCAGCCCTCGCAAGGCCTGGACGAAGGTATCTGAAGTGAGATCTGTGGCCTCTTCATAATCTCCGACCAGGCGAAGAATAAGGTTGAAGATCTTCCGTTCATAGCATGTGAAAAGATCTTCAAACGAGTCCGCCGCCAGGTCTCTGGCGCTCTCCTGACAGTGATCTGACCCGGCCATGCGCGCTCCGGCCAGCGTCTCTCCAGGTTGCGTCATCGCAATGTGGCCAGCCGCGCTGGCCCCGTCAGCGTTCGGCATGACAGGCCCCCATTTGTGGTTTAGACACATACCGGAGGTCCTGGTTGCTGGCAAGTCTAGCATATTCGGGTTTTCGCGGCAAGAGAAATAGCAGGCTGCCCGCTGTCAAGACGTTCCAACAAGGAGACAGTTCGGTTGTGATAGAATGGCAGAAAGAGTGTTTTGTGACATTAATTTGCGCATAAGTTCACTGGCAAGGAGAGCGGAAATGGAACTGATATATCTCAGCCGCGCGGATGTGGAAGAGCTAGGCCTGACCATGAAAGAGGTGCTGGAGGCGGTGGATAATGGGTTCCGGCTGAAGGGGCTCAAGAAGACCGAGATGCCGCCCAAACCCGGTGTCCACCCCCGGCCCAATGCCTTCATCCACGCCATGCCGGGCTATGTTCAGGAGGTGGAAGCCGCGGGCCTTAAATGGGTGAGCGGCTATCCCGCCAACCCGCAAAAGGGGCTTCCCTATATAACCGGCCTGCTGGTGATGAATGATCCGGATACGGGTGTCCCCATCGCGGTGATGGACTGTGCCTGGATTACGGCCATGCGCACAGGGGCCAGTGTGGGCATTTCCGCCAAATATCTCGCGCGGCCGAACAGCAGCACCGCGGGAATCCTCGGCTGTGGTGTCCAGGCCCGCACCAGCCTCGCCGCGCTGGTTGAGACTTTGTCCGCATTGCGCATAGTGCGCTGTTATGATTTGTATCCGGAGGCTGCAAAGCGATTCATTGATGAGATGAAGGCGGCCTTTCCCGCGCTCGAGTTCGTGACCTGTAACTCGCCGGCGGAGATGATGGAAGGCGCGGAGGTTGTCGTTTCGGCGATTCCAATCCTTGAAGAGCCGGAGCCTCCGCTGGAGGCCGGAATGTTGCAGAAAGGCGGGCTTGCCGTTTCCTTGGATTACGACGCGGCATGGACTTCCGCGGCGATGAAGGAATGTGAGAAATTCGCCTCCGATGATATCGGCCAATTGCTCTACACGAAAAAGGAGGGAGTTCATTTCGGCGGGATTCCGGAGAGCATCTATGCGGATTTGGGGGAATTGTCGGCGGGCCTGAAACCGGGGCGGGAGAATGCAGAGGAACGCATCTTCTCCATGAACATGGGCATCGCCGTAGATGATATGGTTACCGCGAACATACTGTATGCGCGGGCGGTGGAAAGCGGCGCGGGGACGAAGCTGGAGTTGTGAAGGCAGAGGTAATTAGCCGCAGATTCACGCAGAGGCTTGCCCGCCGTAGCCGCTTGTCCTGCGTAGTCTTGACGAAGTAGGATGGCGAAGGCGGGACGCAGAGGGACCTCACTCGGCGGGGGACAGGGCCCCCGCCCTACAGTTCATTAAACTTCAACTATCACCGGCCGCTCTCAACTCTTAACTCTCAACCCCAATGTTCGAATAATACTCTCGAAGATGAGGCGGCCGTCGGTCCAGCCCAAAATCGGGTCTGAGCAGCGCTCGGGGTGTGGCATCATGCCCAGGATGTTGCGCTTTTCGTTGCAGATGGCGGCGATGTTGGCGAGGGAGCCGTTGGGGTTCGCCGCATCGGTGATCTGCCCCTCTTTGTCACAGTAGCGAAAAACGATCCTCCCCTCTTTTTCCAGCTGCGCCAGAGTGGGTTCATCACAATAGTAATTCCCATCACCATGAGCGATAGGAATGTCCACCACCTGCCCTTTTTCGCCGACACAGGTGAAGGGAGTGTCGGGCTGTTCCAGGCGAAGATATTGATGTGAGCAGACGAACTTCTGAGAGCGGTTGCGCAGCATCGCACCCGGCAGAAGGCCCGCTTCCAGCAGAATCTGGAAACCATTGCAGATTCCCAACACCAGGCCTCCGGCGGCGGCGAATTGCGCGACGGATTCCATCACCGGCGCGAACCTGGCGACGGCTCCTGTGCGCAGATAATCTCCGTAAGTGAATCCGCCCGGCAGGATTATGCAATCGAATTTGCTGAGATCACCATCCTCGTGCCAGATGTATTCGACCGGCACACCCATGGCATCTTGCAGGGCATGATAAGTGTCGGCATCACAGTTCGAGCCGAGGAACATTACTACACCGAATTTCATGAGGGCTCCCTTTGGGACAGTTTAGAGTTATGAGTCTAGAGTTGAGGGTTCGGAAAACGGCAATCCTCTTAACTCTTGGCTGCCATAACTTCAGTGTAGGCGGCCTCAACTCTGAACCCTGAACTCTCAACTATTCTATTTCCACGCGATATTCCTCGATGATGGGATTGGCGAGGAGTTTGGCGCACATCTCTTCCACGCGGCGCTTGGCGGCGGCGGGGTCGGCGCCATTCAGCTCCATCTCCAGGTATTTGCCGATACGGAGGTTCTTCGCCTCCGTAAAGCCGAGGTTCTGCAAGGCGCGCTGGACCGTTTG
>WVXJ01000081.1:31263-31688 GCA_011773575.1 Armatimonadota bacterium
CCATAACGGTTTTTTTCAGAGTGATGTAGATGTTTGCTTTGGGCATTTGAAGTTTCCTTTGTTCATATTCGGCGGGCACCCTTCGACTACCCCTCGCCGACGTTCGGGGCAAACACTCAGGATGAATAAGCACACCCGCGCTACAACTCACCATTCGAAAGCATGAATTTCGCCCTGGTGGAACCAGTCTTCGGCTTGTTGAACAAGACCCGCACGCACAGGATTCAGTCGGACATATTCCCATTTCTCAGAATAGGATTCACTACTTCGCATGAGATGGTCAAAGAACTCCCTCTGCCACTCGAAAGAAGGGAATCCGGACCCGCAAATCTGCCGCTGTGTCCAGTTCTTCCAATTCCCTATGAAGCCGGACAAATCCTTGGCGTTCTCCGAGGTAGGCGCGGCGAAGAAATGCACATGATCCG
>WVXJ01000075.1:0-4718 GCA_011773575.1 Armatimonadota bacterium
GCTGAGGAAAGCCGCAGTATCGGCCTGGCCGACATGGCCTATGCCCTTCGCACCGGCCGGCCCCATCGGGCAAATGGGAAGATGACCTACCACGCGCTGGAGATCATGCACGCAATACATGCAGCATCAAATGAAGGCAAGAGCATTGAACTGTCCAGCACCTGCGAGCGCCCCGCGCCATTGCCTCTGGGACTGCCTGAAGGAGGACTCGACACCTAGTAGTCTGTAGATGCTTGGCCGCTGGAATGAACAACGCGGCGGGGGATGGAACCCCCGCCCTACAGTGGAATAGCATTGCATCACGAGCGATGTTTGATCTGTTGTAGGGCGGGCATTACTATGCCCGCCGCTTTCCGCTCCTTGCCTTAAGTGTTTCTTGCATGATATAACATCGGTTGGCTGTTATTCCTGACCTACGGACAAGGTTTATGGCCGCGCCTCTACAGACATATCTGCGCGAGATCAAGAAAACACTCTAGTTGGGAGGGGCGACGGAGCGGAGTTATTATCCCGCCCTAAAACGCTTTTTAGAAGATCTTGTCACCGGCATAACGGCCACCCCCGAAACCAAGAGGATAGAATACGGCGTACCGGATTTTCGCATTTCGCGAGCTTCCTCACACGGGTCTCTCACAATCGGCTATGTTGAAGCAAAGGATCTGGAAAAGCCGCTGAAAAAAATCGAGAAGGATGCTTTTCGATCCGCTCCTTCAACGGTTGAGGGCGGCCAACTGAAACGCTATCTCAGGATTGACAATCTTCTCCTCACAAACTTTATTGATTTTTGCTGGTATGTAGACGGAGAAAGGCGCGCGGCTGCAAGCCTTGGTGCGCTGGCTCCTGACGGAAAACTCACTCCAGAATCGGGCCGGCAAGACGCCGTCTTGGAAATACTGGAATCCTTCTTAAATCACAAACCTCAAGATGTCTCCACCCCCAAAGATTTGGCCCTTCGTATGGCTCGGCTGACACATACCGTCCGAGACATTGTCCTAACCGCATTCGAAACTGACAAAGCATCAGTCATGCTTCGCGATCTTCGGGGAGCCTTTGCAAAGACTCTGATACCAGATCTCGAGAAGACGGAGAAGACTCCCGAGTTCGCTGACATGTTCGCTCAGACACTTGCCTACGGGCTTTTCGCAGCCCGCTGCAATCATCAGGGAAAAGGCAGATTCAGAAGGCTTGGAGCTGCCAGAGAAATCCCCAAGACCAACCCTTTCTTGCGCCGCCTCTTTGAGATCATCACCGGCACCGACCTCGATGATGAACCGTCCGCGGGTTTTGTGGATGACCTTGCTCAACTTCTGGCCGACTGCGACATGGCCGCAATTCTGGAACACTTCGGCAAGCGCACCCGAAAAGAAGATCCCGTAGTCCACTTCTATGAAACTTTCCTCGCTGCTTATGATCCGAAGATTCGCGAGATGCGCGGGGTCTACTACACTCCGGAGCCGGTTGTCTCCTATATCGTGAGGTCTGTAGACCACTTGCTCAAAACCAGGTTCAACTGTCCGGGGGGTCTGGCCGACACCCAGACAATTGAATACGAGCGCATTGAAGAGGATGGCAAACAACAAAGACGAGTGAAGAAAAAGGCGCCCCGCGTCCTTGTTCTTGACCCTGCCTGCGGAACCGGTACTTTCCTTTACGCGGTAGTGGATCATATCCGCGATGAGTTCAAGCGGCGAAACGATGCCGGTATGTGGTCGGGCTTCGTAAAGGACCAATTACTTCCGCGTCTCTTCGGGTTCGAACTCCTGATGGCCCCCTATGCAGTCGCCCATTTCAAACTTGGAATGCAACTCGCCGGACAGGATTTCAGGGCAGCACAGCGGGAGAAATGGGCCTATGACTTCTCCGGTGATGAGCGGCTGGGCATCTATCTCACCAATACCCTGGAAGAAGCGGAGCGGCGGGCGGAGACTCTCTTCGGCCCCTTGCGTATCATCAGCGATGAAGCCCACGCCGCCGCAGAGGTCAAGCGCGACAAACCTGTCTTGGTGGTAATGGGAAATCCCCCGTATTCCGGGCACTCCGCAAACCGCAGTTGGGAAATGAAAGACGGCAAAAGGGTAAGAACCTTGATCGGTAATCTTCTGCAAGATTACTACCAGGTTGACGGACAGCCTTTGGGGGAGAGAAACCCGAAGTGGCTCCAAGATGATTATGTGAAATTCATCCGCTTCGGCCAGCGGCGAATTGATCAGACTGGTGAAGGGATACTTGCTTTCATCACAAATCACGGCTACCTCGACAACCCGACCTTTCGCGGCATGCGCCAGCAATTGATGAACGCCTTTACCGATATTTACATCCTCAATCTGCATGGCAACACAAAAAAGAAAGAGAAATGTCCAGATGGCTCCAAGGACGAGAATGTATTTGACATCCAACAAGGTGTTGCCATCGGTATCTTCGTCAAGGAGCCAGGCAAAACGGAACCGGCAAAGGTTCATTATGCCGATTTGTGGGGGCTAAGGAAGGATAAGTACCACTCGCTCCTCGCCCAAGAGACAGCAGATACCGATTGGGAAGAACTTACGCCGCAGTCACCTTCTTACTTATTTGTGCCACAAGAAAACGACTTGAAAGCCGAGTACGAACGAGGTTGGCGTGTAACAGAAATCATGCCGGTCAATTCTGTCGGCATTGTTACGGCCAGAGACAACCTTACCATCCATTGGACCGAGGATGATGTTTGGAGGGTCGTCCGTGATTTTGCCGCGCTTCCAGAGGGCGAAGCAAAGGCCAAATACCAACTGCCAAAGGACGCACGAGACTGGAAGGTAGCTCTCGCCCAGAAAGACCTTAGAGATTCGGGGCCCAAAAAGAGCCGGATTTCATCTATTGCCTATCGGCCTTTCGATACGCGTTTCACCTACTACACGGGGCGTTCCAGAGGCTTCATATGCATGCCACGTCCCGAGGTGATGCGCCACATGATGGCCGGGGAGAACATTGGCTTGGTCGTTCCGCGTCGCGTAGAGACTGTTGGTCCATGGCAGCATCTTGGAGTTTCGCGCGCATCGGTTGAGCACGTTATGATTTCTCTGAAGACGATAGACAGCCTTTTCCCTCTCTACCTCTACCCTAATGAGGATAAGGAGGGAGAACTCTTCAGTGACGGCCAAGAGCGCCATCCCAATATTAGTCCAAAGTTCATTGCTGAACTCTCCAAGCACCTGTGCCTGACCTTTATTTCCGATGGTCCTGGTGACCTTAAAAAGACCTTCGGCCCGGAAGATGTCTTTAATTACATTTACGCCGTATTCCATTCTCCGACCTATCGGAGGAGATATACCGAGTTCTTGAAGATTGACTTTCCGCGCGTGCCTCTTACCTCAAATGTAGGGCTTTTCCGTACACTGTGTCAGAAAGGTGAGCAGTTGGTTGCCCTTCACCTGCTGGAATCTCCCGCTTTGCAGAACCCGGCAGTCTCTTATCCGGTGCGAGGCGATAACCTGGTTGAAAAGTTCCATCCCAAATATATGGCTCCAGGTGAAGCAGAGCCTGGCACCGGAAAGCCTTTGAAGGAGGGGCGTGTTTACATCAGCGGGGATAAGCCGGGCACTGATAAGAAGGGGCAGTATTTCGAGGGTGTGCCCCCCGAAGTGTGGGAGTTCCAGGTAGGGGGATACCAGGTTTGTCAGAAGTGGCTAAAAGACCGAAGGGGTTGTAACCTGACATATAACGACACGGAAACCTACAAGAAGATCGTTGTTGCTCTGAAAGAAACCATCCGTCTCATGGCTGAGATTGATGAAGCCATCCCCGCTTGGCCGCTGGAATGAACAACACGGCGGGGCAAGGATGCCCCGCCCTACAGCGGAATCGGATTGTATCACAAGTGATGTTTGATTTCTTGTAGGGCGGGCATTACTATGCCCGCCGCTCTGTCTCGCTGCTACTTGCCACACACCGGACAGTTGGGGTTCTTCATTATGGGGAAGGTGGAGAACTCCATCTCCAGNNAAGACTTCTTTCGGCGGCGCAACCGGGAAAATACACTGCAAACACGGCGTTTCCGGTGATTGAATGAAGGTCAGTTTCCCCTCCAGCCCCCACACACTGGCGTGGACAAAGGGAATGGCTTTCTTCTTGGCGTGCTCGTTCAGCACAAAGCGGGTTGGGAAATTATCCATGCAGTCAACGATAATATCGGCATCACCCACCAGTTCATCCACATTGTCGGCTTCGATGCGTGTGGTGATAGGCGTAATTTCAATATCGGGATTCAGTTCGCTCAGTGTCATCTTCGCCGATTCCGCTTTATTCACCCCGATACGCGCGTCACTGTGCAGAATCTGGCGGTTGAGATTGGAGAGTTCCGGGCTGTCGAAATCGCAGATAGCAATATGTCCCACACCCGCCACTGCCAGGTAGATAGAGGTGGGCGAACCCAGCCCTCCCGCGCCGGCAACGAAGACGCGGGCGGCTTTCACCTTCTCCTGTCCGGCCTCATCCCAGCCGGAAATCATCATATGACGATGATAGCGCTCACGATCCTGATCGGTCAGTGGAGTCTTCTTAATGCTTGTCACCATGTCTTTCCTCCCCGCTGTGGATGCTCTGTTCGGCGATGATAATTCCCTAGCAGTTTACTTCCTCTCGCATTTTCCCAGGAATGAGTGAAGAAACTGTGACGAAAAGGGTATGTTTCCTGCGCGCAAGCGGGAACGGGGTGAGGTCCTTCGTCAAGCCCCGGTCATCTTTGC
>WVXJ01000075.1:4786-10493 GCA_011773575.1 Armatimonadota bacterium
CCCAGGGTGATGTTGACACCGCCCTCGAAATCGAGGAGTTTCATGGGGATGTGCCCCTGGTCATGGTACATGCATACGATGCCGTCGAAACGGCCCCGCCGAACGGCCAGATAGAAGGCCGTATCAGGTGGAACCGGACCGATGGCTTTCATTCCCTTACCCTTTGCCTCCTCAATGGCGGGCTCTATTTCATCGGCCTCTTCGCTGCCGAAAAGCCCGCCTTCGCCGGCATGGGGATTCAGGCCGAGAACCGCAATGCGCGGCTTATCGATAAACCGCTTGAGAGCATCGTAGGTTAGTTCAATCACCTTGCTGATGCGTTTCTTCTTGACCTGCTTCACTGCGTCGGCCAATGAAACATGGGTGGAGACATGGGTGACGACAAGTTCATCTGTTGCCAGCATCATTGTGAAATCACAGGCCTGACATAGTTCGGCAATCAGTTCAGTATGTCCGCAGAACTTTGGATCAGACAGTTGAGTGGCGGCCTTATTCATCGGCAGGGTGACAACGGCCGCAATGTCGCCGTCCAAGGCGGCCTTGGTTGCCGCAACAACGTATTCTCTGGCGGCCATACCGGATTTCTTGCTCGGTTTGCCGACAGTGATTTCTTCTTTCTTGAGGGAGCGAAGGTCTCGGACATTGAGAAACCCTTCACTGACATCGTCAATGCGGCTCACCCGCCGTAAGGGAACCCCATAGCCGAGCAATTCATTACAGTGCTCAAGAACCGGGAAATCACCGAAGACGACAATCGGGTGTGCAATCTCCCTATTGCAGTAGGCCTTCAGCGCTATCTCCGGTCCCACCCCGCTGGAATCACCCATGGTTACACCGATCAACATGGCCCTGTCCTCGATTTCTAGTTTGACAAATTAACTTTTTGATGATTGCCAATACTTCAACCGAGCCAAAGCCGCCTGCCTTCGTCACCAGGCACAACTCATGTTGATCGAGCGCTACTTTCGACATGGGTATCCCGGGCACAACTTCCTTCACAGGAGTTATGGTGGCATCCTGCAACACCCCCTTTGCGGTATCACCGCCGAAGACGATGAGTCCGTCGAGCGGCACTTGTTCTATCACGCGTCGAACAATGCATCCATTCTGCTGAGCAACGAGACGGTGAGCGCCGTCTTCGTCAATGCCCAGACTTCTTGCATACTCTAGATAAGCGGGCAATCCATCAATTGAACCGATGGTTCGCAAGATAAGGTGGCGTTGAGCAGAAAGTGAGTCAATGATGCGTTGAATTAACGCTCTTCCCTCAGCGCCGTCCAGAAAATCCGCCCGCATTACTTGTTCCGGAGTCAGGCCGATGGCCGGAAAACCCTGGTCCTCGGCATGGCGCACCTGTGTGAGAGAAACCATATTTAAACTACCACATACCGTCAGGCTTGTATCTATTTCGGGGGGCTGTGATATCTCTGTTTGCGGAAGATTCAGAGCTTGCGCAAGGTACTCAGTAAAGCCTGCCGGGCCCGCCGTCAGTTGCAGCCTGTCAAGTCTTCGCAGGACCTCCGCTGTCCCAGCCAAGTCCTCATCTGTTTCTCCGTCACAGACAAGGATCGCCGGGCTAGCTGCGGCTTCAAGCACATTCTCCAGCGCCCGGCTGTCTGCCACTTCTTTGACGGGCAGATGACACCGAGATTTGAGTATTCCCGGAATAGGAGTCTCAGCAATGCGTTCTCCGTTCACACAGAGGTGTCCGTTCTTGCAAGTGCGGCCCAATCTGGGATAGGCCGGAATATAGATCAGCGGCTGGCCCGGGAAAGCTGAACAGAGCGCGCTCAATTCGTCGGCGATATTCCCGCGCAGGGTTGAATCTGTCTTCTTATAGACATACCTGATGCCGCTCTCACGGGCGAAGGCGGCCACCCGCCTTACCCGCTGCGCGGCCTCGTCTGACGGCAGGTTGCGGCTGTCCGTATCCACCACCAGGACGCGGATGGAATCGTCCATGTTTGAGGCATCGGAAGGAAATTGGGGAGTGACGAGAGCGCCGACACTGTGTTTGGCAAACTGCGCGCCAACCTCGATTGCGCCGGTTAAATCATCCGCGATAACAAGCACATCGGGCTCGTTCACATTACCCCCCCACGCGGACTGTGAGCCCGAGTTCCTCAAACTGTGTCGTGAGGGTGTCCACGAACTGCTGGCTCGGCGGCTGTAAGCCTTTGAGGGAGTATTCTTCGCCCAGGCTTTCGTATTTCGACTCGGCGAGGCGGTTGTAGGGCATGAGGTGAACCTCTTCCGGCCCTCCATTCCTGGAAATCCACTCCGTCAGCCTGGAGAAGAACCTGTCTTCATCATTACATCCTGGAATAAGTGGAATCCGCAGGATGACTTTCGCCCCATTATCAAGCAAGTGGCCCAGGTTGGCAAGGATGCGGCGGTTATGGAATCCGGTAATAGCACGGTGTGTATCCGGATCCATCTGCTTGATGTCATATAGCCAGAGATCCACAACCCTCACTAGTGGCGCTATTACTTTCCATTCTGAAAGTCCACAGGTTTCGATTGCAGTGTGGATCTTCTCCTTGCGTGCCAGGCTCAGGAGAGAGCGCGCGCCTTTCGCCTGTGCCAGCGGCTCTCCACCGGAGATGGTGAGTCCGCCGCCGGAGTTCTCGTAAAAGGCTTTATCCCTCCTTACTACTTCCATAATCTCTTGAGGTGTGCGCTGTTCGCCTACGAGGTTCAGCGCTCCGGTTGGGCAAGTCTCCACACAGCGGCCGCAGACCTTGCAGTTGGACCGTTTCAGGCCGTGAAGCCCTTCATTGATACTGTGGCCTGATTCCGGGCACACTTGCACACACTTCCCACACGCCCTGCAGCGAGAGGAACTATATGTGAGCCTGGGGCCGGGGATTTGACATTCCGGGTTGTGGCACCAGGCGCAGCGCAGCGGGCAGCCTTGAAGAAAGACGACGGTGCGAATGCCGGGCCCGTCGTGCAAAGAAAAGCGTTGAATATCAGCAATCCAAATGCGCATACAAAATGTCCTACGAATGTATTGTGCGGGCGATAATCTCTTCTTGCAGGCCTCGATCCAATTCCACGAAATAGGCGCTGAAGCCGCCGACTCGCACTATTAGGTTGGTGTGCAAATCAGGATTCTCGAGCGCCTCCTCAAGCAATTGGCGGCTCAACACATTTACCTGAACCTGGAATCCTCCCGCCTCGAAATAAGTGACGAGAGCGGCTTCAAGCCGTTCCAGCATCTCGTCACTGCTGAACATCTCTGGGGAGACCTTCACATTGAAGGTTACCCCGCCCACGGCCGGCACATAGTCACTCTTTGTTACAGACAGCAACAAGGCCGTCAGGCCTTTACGGTCCATGCCCTGGACGGCCCCGACGGAATCGCTCAGTGCCGCCCGCGCCCGCCGGCCGTCCGCAGATGCCCCTGTTCCTTTGCCCAGAAGATTGTGGCTCTCCCAGGTCATGAAACCGGGAAAGCAGGCTCTGCCGGTTGCATTCGTGTGTCGCTTCACCTCTCCATAGAAATCTTCCACCAGACCTGCGAAGACCCTGTCCGCATAATCGTCATCATTGCCGTATTTGGGCGGCTTATTCAACAGACGCTGGTGTAGTTCTTCAAATCCGTTGAAGTCAGACTTAAGAGCATTGAGAAGGTGTTCCGGATCAACCATTCCCTTGTCAAAAATGAAGTGACGGATGGCGGTCAGGCTGTCCGCCGCGGTGGACAGCCCGATTCCTTGAACATAGTCGGGATTGTAGCGCGCCCCGCCGTCGGTATAGTCCCGTCCCTTTTCCAGACAATCGGCGGTGAAACAGGAAAGAAACGGATAGGGGGTCTTCTCTTTCGCTTGTTGTTGGTTGCGGGCAGTGGCTTGCAGTCCCTTGTCCATGATGAAGGAGACTTGTTTCTTGTACGCGTCATAGAGTTCTTCGAAGTCAGCGTAAGTAGTCAAGTCGCCCAGGTCTTCTCCGAGTTGCTCTCCGGTCAGCAGGCAGCGGCCGTGGTTGAGCGTCAATTCAAGACACTTGGCGAGGTTCAAATAAGGAGCCGCTATCCACGCACAGGTTTTGCCCACCGCGGTGAGTTCAGTGCAGATGCTGTGTACCCAGTCCCAGGCGTCTTTCTCCGATACTCCGGACTGTCGCAGACTTGCCACACACACATCATCATTGAAGAGCGCGGGGTAGGAGTTTCCCGAGCCGATACAGCGCAAGGCCGCTCGCAGCAGTTCGCGCGGCATGTTGCGATGATAACGCAGGGCCAGTGACGGATGCAGCATCCGCAGATCTGCAGCCGACTTCAAACACAGCCAGGTGAGTTCATTTTCTGCGCCCTCGCCCTCCGCCTTCAAACCTCCGATGGCCAGCGGAAGAATTCCGCCTCGCGGCAATGAGGCGTTCATCTCCACGAAAAAACATTCCAGCAATTCCAGGGCCTGCTCAGGAGTCAGCCTCTTCGCCTTCACATCTTCTTGATAGAACTCAATCAGCCAGCGGTCCAGTGTTCCCGGCCCCGCGCAATGTATAATGTGATCCGACTCCAGATTCACCAGGAGATAGATGAACCAGATCAACTGGAGCGCTTCTCGGAACGTATTGGGCGGCTCTGACGCGATTCGGCGGCAGACCGCGGCAATTTCCTGCAGCTCCGCGCGGCGGGTCTCATCTTCCTCGGATGCCGCCATCTCCAACGCTAAATCCGCGTGGCGCTGAATGAACCGGCCGGTTGCCTCCAGGCAAATCAGCGCAGCGTTTAGGAACTCGCACGCTGCTGCATCCTGTTTCTCCTGTCCCTCCGCCGAAGAGGCACAAGGGCGGTTTTGCGAGTTCATCGCATCAGGGGAGATGGCTGCATTCCCTCCCTCTTCATGGGGGAGGGCCAGGGTGGGGGTGCTCCCCCCACCCGCCTTCGCGGGCGACGAAGCCCGCTTCGGTCGGGCGAAGTTGCCTTTATCCTCCCCCACAAGGGGGGAGGATATGTTCTGAGTCTCAAGCCGGTCTCGAATTGCCTTGGACAGCCCTCCGAGACCGATGCTCAGGGCTCTTTGCGCGTCGGGAGCAAGGTGTAATGTGATGATGGGGGCGCGGAAAAGACCTTGCTGCTGGTAATGGAGTTCTTCGTCCTCTGACGGATCGGCGACGCGCCGCCACTCCTCACGAATCCGCGCAGCCTCCTCCTCATTGAGCGTGGTCTTCGGATGGCGGCCGACAATCAGCGCTCCGTCGGGAATCTCAAGGGGCGTCTCTTCCAACATATGGGCGAAGGCCTTTGCCCGGCGGAGGATGATAGGTTCGCCTTGAGTTTGCGCCAATGATTCAGCCTGCAGAGAGAACCACTGATGGAATTCGCCATCTCTCTCCAAAACGCCGGAGCGGAGGCTTTCTACACGNNTACATCCATCTTGACCGGAGGTTTCAAAACGGCATCCTTCAGCCCGGCGAGAAGTACCAGCCCGCCGTCACCTATAGCATTATAGCCATGCTCAAGGGGGTCACACAACTTGCAATTTCTGGAGGATGTTTATTTGTTGCACTTGACTTATCCATGGTACTTGTAGTATAATTCGATAATTGGCGATATGGCGAGGTAACGAAATATGCTTAGAGACTATGAAGCCGTTCTCAAAGCCGCCGCAGACCCCAACCGGGCCCGCATCTTGAAGATGCTCGAAGGTGGAGAGATGTGCGTGTGCCAGATCGTGACCGCGCTCGAACTGTCACAATC
>WVXJ01000230.1 GCA_011773575.1 Armatimonadota bacterium
TGATGTAGCCCCCGTTTACACCGGACACTCCCAGTGCTAAGAATAAGTTGTAGTAATAGGACTAGAGTTATGACTAAAACCAGGGATGAGTTGTATATGGGTCCGGTGGAGGTAATCACTTCAGTGGCACGCAGGCGTCGGTGGAGCCCAGAAGAAAAAAGGGCCATGGTCCAGGAGGCGGAAAGCCCCGGGATGAGTGTTTCTTCGGTTGCGCGCAAGTATGGAATCCATCCCAACCAGCTGTTTCGCTGGAGGAGGCTGATGTATGAGGGTGCTCTGTGTGCGGTTCGGGCTGGTGAGGAGGTGGTTCCCGCAACTGAGGTCAAGGCTCTCAGGCAAAGGATCCGGGAGCTAGAGCGTCTTCTGGGGAGAAAGACCATGGAGGTGGAGATCCTCAAGGAGGCCATTGCCATAGCTCGTGAAAAAAAACTGCTGTTGCGAAGGCCCTTGTCCAAGGAGGAGGATATCCCGTGAAGGCAATCACCCAGACACTTGGGGTCTCCCGCTCCAATCAGTATGAGCAGAGAAGAGGGGATCGTCGCCATCGGCCAAAACGATACAACAAGGCAGAGGATGAGTATTATCTGCCGCTGATTCGCACAATCACTGATGAGAGGCCCACATACGGATATCGGAGGGTGACGGCTCTGCTTAACCGAGCCTTGATGGCAAATGCTCATCCCAGGGTAAACCATAAGCGGATTTATCGAATCATGAAGGTCCATGGTCTTTTGCTGAGGCGGTATACGGGAAGACCGGCGAGATCTCACGATGGCGTGGTAATGACTCACAGGAGCAACATTCGTTGGTGTTCGGATACCTTTGAGATTATCTGCTGGAACAGGGAGCGGCTTCGGGTGGCCTTTAGTATGGACTGCTGTGATCGTGAGGTTATGAGCTATGTGGCCACCACAGCGGGCATCTCTGGCGATATGATAAAGGATCTGATGGCGGAGGCCATTGAGTCTCGCTTTGGTTTCGTAGATCGGCTTCCGCACCGTATCGAATGGCTCAGTGATAATGGGTCTGCCTATACGGCCCATGAGACGCGAGCCTTTGCCATGATGATGGGGCTTGAGCTTCGCACCACCCCTGTTCAGAGCCCGGAGTCCAACGGGATGGCAGAGTCCTTTATCAAGACCTTTAAACGGGATTATGTTCATATCAAGCCGTTACATGATGCAAGGAGCGTGATGGAGCAGTTGCCCACATGGTTTGAGGATTACAATAACTCCCATCCTCATAAGGCGTTGAAGATGAGATCACCGAGGGAGTATCGGGAGTTCTTAAATAAGTTTGAGCAGTGTCCGGTTTAATAGGGGCAACTCCAAAA
>WVXJ01000114.1:0-1345 GCA_011773575.1 Armatimonadota bacterium
GCATCAAAGGCGAAGAGGGTGATGGTGCAGGCATCGCTTTCTGACAGGGTGCGGCTGACGACGGCGCCTTCGCCGTATTCGACCATCTCCGCCAGGGCGAGGACTTGCGCGGCGGGGATCTTGAATTTACCTTCCTTATCGGCGGGCATGGTTAGGTTCCTTTTCAGGAGAGGATGATTCGCCGGATAATTGATTTCGGCAAAGGAGAGCGGGAAGCCTTTCTTGGGGGTGATTCAGTGGCAGGAGCCCATTCGGCGGGGTACGGAGACCCCGCCCTACACTGGGAGAGCAATGCTCAAGTTGAACGATCCGCGACAACTGTAGGGCGGGCATCACCATGCCCGCCGAAAACTTTCGGCGGAGGCCCTTCGGCGATGCTCAGGGCAAGCATCTGCGGTTACGCAAAACTCGGCGGGGTACGGAGACCCCGCCCTGCATAAACCACAACTCGGCTGGGGCCGGCACCCCTCCTGAGGCGGGCAAGCTCCGCCCTACATAGGACCAACGCAGGCTGAAGCCTGCGGCTACCGAAGCGATTAACATCTGCGTGAATCTGCGGTTACATATGGCTCGGCGATTGCAGGTGCATCCATAGCATCTTGTGCGTTTTTTCTCACAAAACCGGCGCTTTGGCGCATTGACCAGGATTATGAGATGGAATAATATAACTAATAAGGTTATATTAGTCATATTGGAGCGCTGCTATGCAAGTTAATGCGAAAGTTGAATATGCGATGCGGGCGATGCTGGACCTGGCCGCCCGTCCCGGTGAGCAGACCACTGTTGAAGAGATTGCCGACCGCCAGCATATCCCCCCCACCATTCTGCCGGGCATAATCCAGACCATGACGAAGGCGGGTTTGGTGGAGAGCAGCCGCGGCTATGGAGGCGGTATCCGGCTGGCGCGCTCCCCCCGCGATATCAGTGTGCAGACGGTCTGGGAGGCGATTCAGGGCCCTCTCGAACTTTACCGATGCAACTCAAAGGGACCCTGTCCGCTGGGTCTGGGAGAGGAATGTCCGCTGAAGTCGGTGTGGGAGCAGACACAGGAGCGGATGCTGGAGGTCTGGGAGAGGACTTCACTAGCCGACCTTGCCGGCGGCGCACTGATCGCAGGGAAGTCGAGGTAGTGATATGGAGCCGTATCTGAAAAAAGGTGTTAAAGAGGTAATCGAATCCTTCCCGAAGGCGGGCGAGATCTTGGAGCGCTACGGGATAGGCTGCGTACCATGCAGCATTGGGACCTGCAGGCTTGAAGAGGTGGTGAAGATTCACGCCCTCTCACCTGAACACGCGGCGAGGATGATGGCCGAGATAGAGAAGGCGGTCTACCCGGAGCGGCAAG
>WVXJ01000114.1:1353-7669 GCA_011773575.1 Armatimonadota bacterium
CCTACTCCCCGCCGGTGCGCAAATTGGTGGAGGAACATAGCTGGATAAAGCGGCTTTTGGCATTGATCCCCGCCATTGTTGATGACCTGCGCGCATCTGGTGAGATGAACGCGGGACTGATGCGGGAGATATTGGATTTTATCCGTGGATACGCGGATCGCTTCCATCATATGAAAGAGGAGGATATTCTCTTCGATTACACAGATGAAGAGGCCGAGATAATCGGGGTAATTTATGCGGATCACGACCGTGCGCGAGGTTTCGTCAAAGCCGCGGCCCAGGCGATAGAAGATGGGGATATTTCGGCTTTTTGTGTCAACCTGTCCGCCTATCGGAATCTGTTGACACAACACATTACCAAAGAGGATGAGATACTCCTCCCCTACATTGACCGCGGGCTGAGCACTCACCAGGTTGGCGAGATTTTCCGGCGCTTCAAGGAGGCGGAAAGCGAGGCCGGCGATGATGTTCCGGGGAAATACGAAGGCTTGATTCTTGAACTTGAAAGGCAATTTCAAGATAAGGAGATAGAAGGATGTCACACACCCACGAAGGATGTCCAGGCGCCCGCGTAATGGAGTTCCTGGACAAAGAGGAAGAGGTGGCGGTGCAGGAAGGGACCAGGCCCTCGCGTTTGCGACAGTGGCCGGTTCAACTTCACCTGGTCTCGCCGAACGCACCTTATTTTCAGAATGCCGATTTACTGCTGGCGGCCGACTGTGTCGCCTACGCTTTGGGCGATTTTCATAAGGACCACCTTGCCGGGCACAGTCTTGCCATCGCCTGTCCGAAACTGGACGACAGCCTGGAGGAGTACCGGCAGAAGATTATTGCGCTGGTGGATGAGGCGAATATCAACTCTCTAACCGTGATGATCATGCAGGTACCGTGCTGTGGCGCGCTCCTGCAAACCGCGAAGGCCGCGGTGGAACAAGCAAAATGCAAGATTCCCATCAAGTACAAGGTTGTGAGCCTGAAGGGAGAGATATTGCGCGAGGAGTGGGTTTGAGGGCGGCTTGTAAACGCCGGGAAGCACGGTGTTAAGATGGACTTTAGAAAGTGTCCGGGTGCAAAAGACTTCAGCCAACCCAAGCCGGAGTTCGTTCCCTGTCCGCAATGCCACAATGAGGTGGAAATCTGGACAGATGAAGCGGAAGCCAAGTGTGACGGCTGTGGGAACATGGTCTCACGCGCCATGCTCCAGGGCTGTGTCGATTACTGTAAGAGCGCCAAAGAGTGCCTGGGAGAGCCGCTCTATTCCCGGTTGATGGCGGCAAAACAGCGCAGTAAAGTGCAACATTAACCACCTTGGGCTTCGTATCTCTTGACGCCTTGCCTCCAAATGAGAGCGGAAAGCAGAAGCAATCCGATTAGCCAGGCTGTCTGAATGGCCAGTAAGTGAAGGGGGCCATTTCCAGATACTTTTCCTAAGTAGATTGAAATAGGAACAAACAGAGTGAACTGAAATGGCAGAACACTGCTCAGCGATTGAATGAACGCAGGAAGCACAGACACCGGTATTAGCTGTCCTGACAGAAGTTGGTTCACAGTGGATACGAGATCACGCACTCCAAATATTCGCTCCACCCAAAAGGTCATGGCGCCTATTATGAACTGCACTAGGAACATGATGACGAAACCCAAGGCCACAGAAAGGAGGAAGAAAAGCCATATCCCTGCTTGTGCCGGTATATATAGTTTGAGAATCACGCAGGCAACTAGAAACAGCGCCATCCTTGAAACAAGAGGAACTACGCTCTTTCCTACTTCTGAAGCCAGTTTAGCCGCCTGGTAATTGATCGGACGCGATAAGAAGAGAGACAAGTTCCCTTGATGAATGTCGTCCCAGACTTGATAATTTACCGTACCCACAGAGAGAAAAGCTACTATCAATGCCCTAACTAGAAGCTGATACGCTAACATATCTGCAAGGGAGAAGGAACCAACCTGGCCTATGAACGAGTAGATGGCCCCCCAAATAAGCACTGTCATGCCCATATCTATCGGCACCATCAGCAGACCGCCGAGAAAGTTGAAGGCATACTCCTTCAGCGCGATGAACTGCACTCTTGCATATGCTACGTATTTCCGTAGATTGCTCATGGCTGAATCCGGTTTCGACTATCCGCCAAAGGCTTCGTAGACAGAAAGTGCCTTCCTGCTGGTGAAATAGAATACAGCAGACCACAAGAAGAGTAACAGCACTGCTCCAGCGAAAATATTGACTGCGGGCAACGGCTTATCCAGCAATATCATCACTGGATATGTGGCAGTCAGGCCCAAAGGTATGACCCATGAAAGTGAGAAGGCCAATGCTGCTGGAAAGATGTCCACAGGGTACCGCATGAAGTTCTTGGCCCAGTTGAAGATGCTCCACAGCGGACCTATCTGCACGAACCAGAAGGACATCACAGCAATTGTTCCGGTCATCAAGACGATTATCAGGCTTCCAATAACCAGCAGCAGAAAACCCAACATGACATTGACGATTGAAGGCGTGACACCATAATGAATGAACGCTACACATACCATTGCAATATTGACAACGAATGCTCTCGAGAACTCTATGACGGGCACTGCCTCAAAGCAGACCATGAATAGGGAGTGAATGGGCCGGCAGAGATACTTATCGAGATTACCTGCTCGTATGGATTCTGGTAGGTCCATGATTCCGTAGAAGAATACCAGGAGAACCGAGTGCAGCGCGATCACGAAGGTCAGGATTACGAGTTCATGCTCCTGCCAATGAGAGAGCCGCCCGCTGTGGGCTACGATCGCCTTCCAGAACGCCACGAAAAGCAAAGTGTACAATATGAACTGTAGTGTCGATATTAGCAGGTCGGTACTGAAGGACGTATCCCTCTTGAATCCGACCAATGTCAGTCTCCAGAATAGCTTCACATGTTTTAGGAGCAGGTTCATTTGGAGAGCCTGTATCCTTTCTCGTATAGATCAGCGACGACGTTCTCAAGATCCGGTTGTCGAACGCTTACATCCTGGACTCCGGAGGTATTCAGCAGCATCTTGACAGATTCAGCAGCTTTTTCTTTGGGAACTGTAATAGAGTACTTGTCATCACCGTTTGCCTGCCAGTGGTATTCTGCCGTCTTCCCGGATGCGCGGCGCTGTACCAGAGCATCGTCGCAACGGAAATCAACGATCAATATGGGTGCGTATTGAGCNNGCTTTTCTGCAAACGTTTTCGACGTCTCCCATGTTGTGTGTGGTAAGAACGACCGTGACACCATCTTCGCGGTTTATGCGTTTGATGAACTCCAGCATTTGTCTTCGGGCAATTAAGTCGAGACCGATCGTCGGTTCATCCAAGAAGATTATTTGAGGGCGATGCAAGAGGGATGATGCTATCTCTGCGCGCATTCGCTGCCCCAGAGAGAGCTTTCTTACGGGTATGGACATGATCTCTCGTATTCCCAGTATATCGGAGAACTCCTCAAGGCGCTTTTGAAAGGCATTTTCCTCCAGCCCATAGATGTCCTTGTACAGCCTCAATGATTCCACGACCGGAATGTCCCAAATCAGAAGGGATTTCTGGCCCATGACGAGGCCTATGTGTTTTGTGTACTTGTATCGCTGCAAGTGTGGGACAAAGCCAAGCACCGAAACTGCACCGCTCGTAGGAGTCAGAATCCCGGTAAGTATTTTCACAGTGGTAGTCTTCCCTGCTCCGTTCGGGCCAAGCAGTGCTACTGCATCTCCTCGCTCAATGGTGAAGCTGACATTATCCAGCGCCTTGACTTCACTCCACTCCCGCACAAAGCAGCGAAATACGCGTTTCACCAAGCCGGCTGCTCCTGTCTCCGCAGGCACACGGAAGCACTTGGTTAGACCATCAACCTGGATTACACCTTCTCGACCAGGATCAACCGCCATACCTGGCACTTCACCCTCAATTCTTGAGTCTTGCTCTCTCAGGCTAGTCATATGCGTCATCCTCGATTCTGGCGAGCTGATACCACTTGTTTTCGGCGCAGATCAATGAGCGAATTCACCAAGAAGACTCCTTTCCTCAGTTCTCACCCTCACAATAGAGCGCCGGAACGGCGTCCAGAATGGACTGGCAGACCTGATCAGACCCGCCCACGACAATCAGATTTTCAGGTTTAAACACATCTCTGGCTACTCGTATGCAATCTGACTCATCTATATTAGGGGTTCTTTCACCGGCACCTAACGGTGATTCCATCGGCAGGCCATACAATACCCGCTCGCCGATCAAACTGGCTATCGACAAAGGGGAATCCATAATGAAGTCTTGTTTTGCAGTATGTAAACGCCACGCGACATCGAAAAGTCTTTTAGAATCGCTGCCTTGCCTAACGCGTCCCAGCGCTTTGAAAACATACTCAGCAGCTGAACGAGCTCTTTCTGGATTAACGGCCAGCCTAAACGATAGTAGACCGGTATCCCGGTATGCTCGCAAGTCCGGCGCAAAATCATAGATTTCTTTGGGCGGAGGAGTCCCAAGCGGCCTGATGGCAATATCACACATGGAACTGAGTAGTCGCAGCGTCTCACAATCCGCATGTTTGCGCCCATAAGCACGGAACCCGACGAGTGCGTACGCATCATTGACACTCGGTATAACTCGAGAAACGGGTTGCGAAGTCACTGCAGGCAAGGAGGGTTGTGTCGAGGTAGGCCTAGGCGAAGATGATGGCGGTATTGTTGAACAGGCAGCAAGCAATTCTTCATGACAGTGACGTCCAGCTGCCACAATGATAATATTCGACGGATCTAGTAGGTAGCTATTGATGAATTCTACTACGTCTGAAATGGTCGCTCCACGAACGTAATCCGGGTCACCCAGCGAGCACCGCGCTAGTGAGTGGTCTGGCCAGGCCATCTCGTCCATATGACAGCGCAGGTTTCCATAGTTTGATTTCGCGTTTGCATCCAGTTCGGCAAGCGCCCGGTTCTTCTGAAAAAGGAAAGACTCCTCGCTGTACTCGCCATTGTTTAGATTACGAAGTATCCTTTGAAATGGAGCGATGCCATAGGTTGCCGGGGCCCGGGTATTTATTGCGACGTATTCCTTTCCTGTATAAGCTTTTGTTTCATTATCTGCCAGCCTTACTATTGCTTCATCTGACTGACACAGTTGACTATTGTTGATTCCAGTTGCAAGAACATGCTCGGCTAGGTGTGAGATACCAGGAGCATCAGATGGTTCGTCTCGACTACCGACAGCGAACCATATGCCAAATGCCGCTGAGGCAGCATGAGGTTGCTGTATGCTGCCGACCCTGACTCCTTCTCCAGTGCAACTCAAACGCATATTGAAATCTCCCATTGACGTCGTTGCCGAAAGTTCGCAGTAGCTTCGCTCACCTGCCAATTTAGAGGCGGGAGCGCGGATGTAATCACTTTACTAGCACGAGTAGCCGCCGAGTAGCAACACGCAGCAGCACGAACAAGCACCGTAGCAGACATCGTAGAGATCCATCTCCTCGAGTTCTGCAAAACCGGCTTCGGCTATGGCGTCTACTTCAGTCCCGGCCATCTCTGTTATGTACATTTGTCTTCACCCCATTACTCCGGCTCTAGACTCGAAATTCCTGCCACCCCAGCCGGTAGAGTAACAGTACTACCCTTCTAATACATCCGCCATCCACGCTCCCAAAAGTATCAGTAATCCTTATCAGAAGTTGCACGATGGCTTTGTTGACCCATCAACTCAGAGCGCGGGAGCGCGGATTTGGTCACATCACTAACACGAGTAGCCCCCTGTCGAGTTGCTGCAACAGCACCCACAACCACCGTAGCAGATGTCATAGAGATCCAACTCTTCGAATTCTGCAAGACCAACTTCGGCTGCACGAGCGCTGAGTTCGGTCGCTGTCATCTCGGTTGTTACATACATTTGCCTTGCCTCCTTCACTCCGGCTCTAGACTGGAAATCGCTGTCATCCCGGCCGGCGGGGTAACAGTACTACCCTTTGGACACGTCCGCCATCCGCGCTCCCAAAACCATTACTATTTCGTTGTCAAAAGTTGCATAGCGGCTTTACAACCTCACCAATTCAGAGGCGGGAGCGCGGATGTAATCACATTATGCACAGAAGCCGCCTACCCCACTTCCACAGCAACACGAACAAGCACCATAACAGATGTCATAGAGATCCAACTCATCGAATTCCGCAAAACCAACTTCGACTGCACGGGCGCTGAGTTCGGTCGCAACCATCTCCGTTGTCATATACACTTGTCTTCCCCCCTTTGCTCCGGCTCTAGACTGGAAGCCGCCGTCACCCCAGCCGGCAGAGCAACGGTACTACCCTTTGGACACGTCCGCCAT
>WVXJ01000108.1:0-311 GCA_011773575.1 Armatimonadota bacterium
TCATGGGTGGCGGAGATGGGCCTTCCCGCCACCAGCAGACCTTCTATTTCCTGTGGCACCAGGCAGCGGTAAGGTATGGAGTAGAACTCACCCGGCGGAAGATGTTTGATGAGGGTCCCTTCACCGGTGGGGCTGTGAACATCAATGGGGTATGAACCGAGAGCGATGCCGTCCTGGAATTTACGAGCCCCCAGGACATCTTCCGCGGTGAGGAGGTATTCGCCCAAGATGCGGCGCGTTTCCCGCACTCCGATTTGCGGCGCGGTCTGTAAGAGATAGGCCTCTTCGAAGCCGGGGATTCGTTTCTGCAG
>WVXJ01000108.1:377-2102 GCA_011773575.1 Armatimonadota bacterium
GCCATACGAAAGTGGAGAGTCGTGGGCTGCATGAGGCCGTCTTGGGGCCGGCCTTTTTCATAAGGAACTCCGGCCCAGGCGGCGACATCTCCATCACCGGTGGCATCAATGACTACTTGGGGGTAAATTTCCTCCGCGCCGGACTTGCTCACCACCAGCAGGGAATGAATCTTCTCCTGTTCGGCTTCCACGCTCACCAGGAATGTGTGTAGTGAAAGGGAGACAGCCGCCTCCAGCAACATCTCCAGCAGGACCTGTTTGAGTACCTCCGGGTCGAAGCAATGATGGCGCTGGCCGAAGTGTTGGCTATCTTTGAAGGCATTGCGGGCTTTCAGTTTCCCGACTATCTCGGCAAATATCCCGCCGATGATGGGCCTTTCACCCGCATAGTAAGTCATCCAGGGGTGAACCAGGCCTGCCGCGGCCATGCCTCCGGGGAAGCCATAGCGTTCAATCAGGTGGACCTCGGCTCCCAGGCGAGAGGCGGCGATGGCGGCGGCACAGCCGGCGGGACCCGCGCCGATTATGGCCAAGCGTAATTGAGATATCGGATTGGTCATTGTTGAGGTAAGTTCACTGCGAAGGGTTGTTTTACCTGCCGGTTGGTGGAGGGATAAACTGCGGCGGGGGCCGGCACCCCCGCCCTACAGCAGATATTGCCTGCGGTTGCCGGATTATCCGCGTCCCGACTTTGTCCGCCACACTTCTTCGGCGGGCTTCGCGAAGCCCGCCCCCAAAATCCTATGCACCTTGAAAACCACGGCTGTTGAATCTTCTCGGCTCTGTGGTGAAGGTATCTAGAGCCTTTCCAGGGGTGCGTATTCGAGGGAGAGTTTCTTGACTCCGAATCCGGGGAAGGCGATGGAAACGCGGATTTGNNACGCGGATTTGTTGGCCGTCGCCATCGGTATCCGCGGATACGACGATGCCTTCGCCGAATTTGGGATGACGGACACGGTCTCCGCTGTGGTATTCGGAGGGGTCTCTGGGCTCGGCAAGGGCCTCAGTCTCTTTGGCGGAGGCGGCCCAAGTAGTATCGTCGGCAGATTCTTCTTCGATGCCCTCGAGGAGATGTTCGGGGATGGCCTCCAGGAAGCGGGAGGCCTTGTTGGGTGAGGTGTAGCCGAAGATGGTGCGCATCCTTGCCCAGGTGAGAAACAATCGCTGTTTGGCGCGGGTCATTCCCACATAGCAGAGGCGGCGCTCCTCTTCCAGTTCCATGGAATCGGGCGAGAAAGCCGCGCGTGACAATGGAAAGAGGCCTTCCTCAACACCTACAACGAAGACAACGGGAAACTCCAAGCCTTTGGCGGAGTGAAGGGTCATGAGGGGGACGGCCTCAGCGCCCTCCTCCAAGGTGTCAACTTCGGTAAGGAGGGCGACATTCTCCAGGAATCCTCGAAGAGTGGACTCTTCGGTCTGGCTTTCGAACTCCTGGGTGGCGGTGAGGAGTTCTTCGATGTTCTCCAGGCGGGTGCGGGCCTGGAGGCTGCCATCTTCTTTCAGAGCTGCTTCGTATCCGCTCTTCGCGATGATGTGGCGGGTGAGGTCGGTGACAGAGGTGTCGTCGGTGACTTCCTTGCGGAGGGAATCGAAGAGGTCGGCGAATTGTTTTATCGCCCGCTGCGCGCGTGTTGGCAATTCCTCTGTTTCCTCAGGGGTCAAAACCACTTCCAGCAGATCCTTTCTGCGCTGGAGGGCAATGTTCTCCAAGGCGGCGACGGT
>WVXJ01000108.1:2219-7517 GCA_011773575.1 Armatimonadota bacterium
CGATAGAGAACCGCGAATTCGGAGAGAGCGAGGTTTTCTCTGGCTTGAAGTTCTTCTATGCAGGAGGCGACGAATACCGCCTCTTGGGTTTCATCCGAAGTTTCTTGGCAGAAGATGAGTTCACCGGCCTGGGCCTCGGTCCACAGTTTCTTCTCCCGACGGGCGGCATTGTGGCGGATCACCTCCCAGGCGGCGGAGAGGATATTGCCGGTGGAGCGGTAGTTCTGCTCCAGTTTGATGACCTTGGCATCGGCGAAGTCCTGGTCGAATTTCAGAATGATGCGGGAATCGGCGCCCCGCCAGCCATAGATGGACTGGTCATCATCGCCCACGACACAGAGGTTGCGGTATTTCTGCGCGAGCAGAGAGATGAGCCGGTATTGAGCGAAGTTGATGTCCTGGTATTCATCCACCAGGAGGTAGCGGAATCTGTCTTGTAGGGTTTCCAGGATGTCCGGGTTTGCCTCCAGGAGTTGGACACATCGCATAATGAGATCATCGAAGTCGAGGGCCTGGTTTTCGCCGAGTTTTCGCTGGTATAGGTAATAAACTTCAGAGGTTTGCTGTTCGAAGAGATTGCCGGCGGTCTGCTGGAAACGGCGGGGGTCAATGAGTTCGTTCTTGGCGTGGCTGATTTTGTCGAGGACGCGGGCGGGCTGGAGAATGTCGGGGCTGAATCCGAGTTCTTTGATACAGTCCTTGACGAGAGTGGTTTGCTCGGATTCGCCGAAGATGGAGTAATTCGGTGTAAGGTTGGCTTTTTCCGCGTAATAGCGCAGCAGCCGGGAGCAAATGGCGTGGAAAGTGCCGATCCACATATCCCGCCGCATGTACCCCAAGAGGCCGGCAATGCGCTCTTTCATCTCATTGGCGGCTTTGTTGGTGAAGGTGACGCAGAGGATGTTGGCGGGAGGGATATTGCGGCAGCGAACCAGATAGGCGGCGCGGTGGGTAAGAACCCGGGTCTTGCCACTTCCCGCGCCGGCAAAGACGAGCAACGGCCCGTCACCATGAAGGACGGCCTCCCGCTGGCGTTCGTTCAGACAACCGAGTATATCCTCCGCAGCCTTGGGAAGAGAAGGAACGTTTTTCTCGGCCTTGGAGGAATGATGCAGAGAAGGTAATTCCTGCTGTGACATGCAGCGACCTCGGGGGCATTATAGCACAGGGAGGAAGTGTTGAGAGTGACAAGAAGCGCAGGAAACCCTTCGGCGATGCTCAGGGAAATCAAACTCCTGTCCAACGGAGGACATTCGGCGGGGGACAGCGCCCGCGCCCTACAAAGGCCGGCAGTCTATTCTGGGCACTAGAAGGTGGGCGTTTCCTTCAACACCATCACATGGCCGTCGACAAAGCCGAAGTTGTTGCCGCCTTCGTGGCGGGGCGGAACGGCAACGGCACCGCTGTCACCCCTTGGGTTGGGGCCTGGATGGGCGGCTTCAAAGACGAGGACAGTTGACTCCGGATTGGGCATATCACTCAACTTCTTGCCGCTGAGGGCAGCGTTCATTCCGTAACTAGATTTTGCGCCAGAGGAATCGTTGAGACAGCAGAGCGCTCTCTGGCTTGTGAGGTAAGGCTGAATCTCCTCAGTCCAGCGGCTCGCCTCCGGAAGCCGGTCATCATGATCGGCCGCGAACATCATCATCGCCGTAGTGATTTGTCTTACATCGCTCAAACAGTTGGCCTGTCTGGATTTACCCCGGCCTTGTGAGATGGTCGAATCCAAGGCTTTGATGAATTCGGCGAGATCAACTTCTATATAGGTCAGGGAGCGCGAACCATCCGGAATCAAGGCCTCCGCCGCGGCCAGGGACTTGAAGGAGGCCACCACATTGGCGCCAGGCTCGCCCTCGACTTCCGCGACGATGCGGCTGGGTTCGGCGAATACCAAAGACATGGGATCGCTGGGGAGAGTTTCTTTTAGCCGCTTGAAGGTTGGATTTTCGACGATAGAATCACTCGTCTGGCGAGCTGCAGCGAGCACTTTCTCCAGCGCGCTGGGGCTGGAGGTGAGGACGGCGATCTTCCCTACTTGTCCCAGACAAAGGCTGACCGGGAACCCCGGCATGACGAGGATATGATATGTGGCTTCTCCGGACCGTTTTTTCTGCCAGGAGACAGGCATCGGGAAGCCTTGTTTCTTGATCAAGGATTGCACCGCGCTGCGCAGAGTGGCGAGTTTTGCTTGCAGGGTGGCCTCGTCTTTGTCTTCTATGATGAGGGCGAAGTCGAGGGGCAATGTACCCGGTGTCGCCTGGTCCGGACTAAGGCGGACATCGAAGATACTCAAGGCGAATTCGCCGCTCATCCAGCCGATGATATCCTCTTTGAAATCTAGGCCGCTTGCCTGTTTGAGGCCTTTCTCCATCTCGGCAATGGGGTCAACTGGGAGATCCTTTGATGAAGCTTTGAAGAGTTGTTCGAATATCTGCCAGTATGCCGCCGGACTTGGAATGGCGAGGGCAACAACGCTTTCTTTGGGGAGGAATTGAAACGCCCTTCCGCCCACAGGCGGCAGAGCGGAGATGATCTTTCGCATGGGATCATCGGCCTGCTTGCGGCCCCAGGAGACCGATTCCATCTCTATCTTATCGGGTGAAACGATTACGCCGCCGGCAAAGGAATCAATGTATTCGTAGGGCTGCAAGGTGAAGGGCATGAAGGCGCCGCCGGGGAGCATCTTTTCCATTCCTTTGGCAAATGCGGCAAGGTCGAGATAGTACGTAACTACTTGATCTTGAGTCGGATGCGCGAGTTTGGGGATTACCTGTTGGTAGGCCTCGGCATCTGTCAAGGAATCTCCTGCGCCATTACTTCTGTCGAGGGCGGCCTTCACCTGTTCGGGCTGGTTGCTGATGAGCACGAGGCTTTCCGTAGTTGCATAGATGAGTTCGTGCGGCATATTCTTACTGCTGAGGCGCAGCAGTTCGACGTCTTGATAGGATTCCTTTGTGGCTTGCATTCCGGCCTTTTCGGCGATAGAGGCGAGAGAATCCCGCGCTTTCTTCATGTCCCGGGCGGTGAGGATGGCAAGGAAAGTGGGGATACGCTTGATAGTCGGCGCGGTCGACATCGGCGGGACCATATATCCCATACCAGGGGAAGACATGGGAGGCATGAAAGGAACGTCGAACTCAGGCATTTCGGTCATGGCAATGGCGTAAACAGGACCCAGCCAGGGCAGTATGTCCTCTTGGAGGCTTATGCCTGTAGCGCGCAGTTCTTCTTCCAGTCCCTCGCGCGCCTGAGCGATGGCGGCGGATTCTTCCCAGGCATCGATGGTGGGGGCGAATTCCTTTTGCCGTGCAAGAATGGGTCGGGCGTCAAAGCAGAGGTAAGCCACACTGTCGGCGGGAGCGAGTTTCGCGAGATCGGCGGGGAAAGTGATTGTGGGTGCGCGCTTACCAAGAAATGCTATGACGGCGAGGATGATGATAATGATCCCCACGCCAATGAGTATGGGTATGAAAATGCGCTTGCGCGGCCGCGCCGGCGGAGCCGAATTGGCCTGCGTCTGCTCTTCAGAGTTAGTCATTGTAAATCTCCTGAAAAGGTGTAGTGTCTATCTTAATTGCCATATATGGAGGGAGCGTTCCCCTTGCGCAGGGGAGCGGGGGCGTAGAGAGTATTCAGGCGTTCATTTTCCAGATGGCAAGATTAAGTGAAGCGGCAAAGGATACCCAGAGGAGATAAGGCAATAAGAGCCAGCCGGCCGCGGGAACTATGCGCCAGAACAAGACTGTGGTGGCGAGAATGGCGCACCAGAGCAGCAAGATGTCTGCAAAGGCCCAGCCGGGACTGTGCAATCCGAAGAAGAGGATGGACCAGAGGACATTGAAGACGAGTTGTATGAAGAAGACTGTAAGCGGGAGGGCTGCGGCAGTGAAGCCGCGGCGACGCCATACAAGCCAGGCGGCGATGGCCATGGTGAGATAGAGAAAAGCCCAGACCGGCGCAAAGACCCAATTGGGCGGGTTCCAGGAGGGCTTCTCGAGGGCTGCGTACCAGCCGCCGATTTCGGTTGTTGTGAAGGCCGCGCCGATTCGAGCGGCTGCGAAGCAGAAGATGATAGAGATGATCAGACCGAGGATCTCACGAGCCGTTTTGTTCATAATGTCCTCCCGTGACTCCAGTCAGCGCAGGCTGCCGATTCACAGCATGGCAATGGTGGGAAGGGAACGTTTCCAGTTGGTGGAGTCTAGTCTTCGCTTTACGGTCTGGAGTTCCTTCATGTTGAAACCATGTTCGGCGAGTTGCTCGACGGAGCATCCCTCAAGAAGATGGTGAAGGATAAGGTCGGCCTTGGCATAGGAGATGCCCAAATCCGCTTCATCGGTCTGGCCTATGACAAGGTCGGCAGAGGGATGTTTGTCAATGATTTCATCCGGAATGCCGAGGTGGCGGGCGAGTGCTCTCACCTGGGTCTTGAAAAGATCGCCGAGGGGGTTGATGGGCGGTGAATCATCTCCGTGGAGAGTGAAATAGCCGAATAGGCGCTCGGTTTTGTTGCCGGTGCCGACGGGGAGGGCTTTGTATTTCTCGCTCTGGTCGAAAAGAACGATCATGCGGGCGCGGGCCATGACATTGCCGCGGCGGCGGGCGTCGGCCTCAGGCACATTGGCGAGATAGGCGTCAACCACAGGGGAGATGTCTATGGTGTCTGCGCGGACTCCGAGTTGGTCAATCAACATCCGGGCATGGGCGAGGCTGTCCGGGCTGGAGGTCTTGTAGGGCAGGCACAGGGCGATTACATGTTCAGCCCCCAGAGCGCGGGCGCAAAGGGCGGCGGACACTGCAGAATCCACCCCGCCTGAAAGGCCCATGATTGCATTCTCAAAACCGCGGCCGGTGATTTCGCGGTGGAGGAAAGATTCCAGTTGAGAAGTCACCGCCGGCAGGTCAAGGCGGAGGGGGGCATCGTTTTCCGGGTCGGGCGAAGTGGGGCGAGATTCTTGGGTCATGTTGATTCCCCTCCGCCTATTTATATCACACGCGGGATGGGAGGAGAAGGGAGGAGGGTGTCAGGTGTCAGGGGCCAGGTGTCAGGGGGCAGGGGGCGGAAGAGCAAACCGCAAGGGGCGCAAAGAACGCAGAGTTATTCGGCGGGGGCCCTTCGGCTCGGCTCAGGATGAACCGGCCCCTCGGCTTCGCTCGGGGTAAACACCCCCGCCCTACAGAAGATCACCACTCAGTCGCGGTTGGTAGGTTTCTGTCTCTCCGCCTGGAGGCGGGATTGGATTTCGGCGAGTTTGGTGAGTGCTTCGAGGGGGGTGAGAGAATCAATGTCGAGGGAGG
>WVXJ01000108.1:7745-7888 GCA_011773575.1 Armatimonadota bacterium
AGAGTCTTGGCGCCGGGTATTTCGTTATGGATATATTCCGCCACCGCCCAGGCGATGGAGAGTCCGTCAAAGGTGGATGTGCCGCGGCCGATTTCGTCGAGGATGATGAGAGAACGCGGGGTGGCATTGTGAAGTATGTTGGC
>WVXJ01000094.1:0-8109 GCA_011773575.1 Armatimonadota bacterium
GCCGGCAGGCCGACAGCCTTGTCTCCCCGACAAACCCAGCGGGCTCCTTTGAGGCTATGAAGAAATGGGCGTTTCACTACTGTCTTCTTCGGAGGCGGGCTCGACGTGAATCAGCACCTCGCTGCGAGGCAGAAGGGCGTGAATTTCATCTTCGAGATGATTGCATAGATCGTGCGCTTGCTCGAGTGACATCTCAGGCGGGACAAGCAGATGAAAATCGATATGCCGCTGATTACCCGCCAGCCGGGTGCGCAGAGAGTGGAAGTTCACAAACCGAGAATAGTGTTTTCGGAGAAGATTGACAAGTTCCTGATGTTCCTTTTCGGGCAGGCCGCGGTCAACCAGATGATGGTAAGACTGACAGGTGATGTCCCAGCCCGCGCGCAGAATCACGAGGGCTATGCCGATGGCGAGTATGCCGTCAATGTGCAATGCCCACCCCCAGGCGAATCTCTCCGCGACCGCCAAGAAGGCCATACCCGCAAACACTCCTGCCGAGGTATAAACATCGGTGCGCAAATGCCAGGCGTCGGCCTCCAGGGCAATGGAATTGGTCTCCTTGGCAATGCGCATCAGCCGGCCGGAAACGATGATGTTCACGATCACCGATACAGCCATCACCAAAGCGCCGGCCAGAGGGAACTCCAGCCTGTGAGTGTCGGAGATAATACGCAGGACAGAAGAGTGTATGATGAGGCCTGCCGCAACGAGGATAAGGATCCCCTCCGCCGCGCCGGAGATGGATTCGAATTTTCCATGACCGAATGGATGGGCGCGGTCAGCGGGCTTGTCTGCTGCTTTGACGGAGAAAAAGGCCATGAAAGCGGCGATCAGATCCATCCCCGAGTGGAGCGCTTCGGAAAGGATGCTGACCGATCCGGTGGCAAAGGCGGTAACCAGTTTCGCAATTACCAGACAGGTGTTGGAGATAATGGAGAGGAGCGCTGCTTTTGCTCTTGCTCCGGGTTTCATCGGTTCAGCAGCCATTGTTCACCTGCAATATGTATTACGACAAAGAGCAAATAAGGGAAATCAACGGCTCAGGTCTCAACCCTCCCGGGGAGCCTGCATGACCTGTTTTGCTTTCATGATTGCCTTGGTGACCTCTTGCGGGGCGGTTCCACCGGGCGAGGCTTTCGCCTTGACCACAGCGCCGACCTCCAGAAGCTCCTCAATATCGGCATCAAAGAGCGGAGAGAACTTCTTCCATTCCTCCAGGCTGAGGTCAGCCAAACTCTTCTTCTTCTCCTCACAGGAGCGGACGATCTTCGCGGTCAGGCTGTGGGCCTGGCGAAATGGAACTCTCTTCTTTGCCAGATAGTCTGCCACTTCGGTTGCGGCGAGGAAGGGGCTTGCCTTGACCGCCTCCAACATCTGTCCGGATTGGAAGGCGGCGTTCTGCAGCATCCCCGCCATCACTCCCAGAGAGCCGCATAGCGTGTTGTGAGAATCGAAGACGGCCTCTTTGTCTTCCTGGAGGTCACGATTATAGGTGAGCGGAAGGCCCTTGAGCAGTGAAACCAATCCCACCAGATGGCCCAATACTCTTCCGGCTTTCCCGTTCACCAATTCTGCGATATCGGGGTTGCGTTTCTGGGGCATGATGGATGATCCCGTGCACCAGGCATCATCCAGGATGACGAAGCCAAACTCGGCCGATGACCAGAGAACCAGTTCACCGGCGAGTGAAGACAAATGCGACATGCAGGTTGCTGCAACGGCGAGGAACTCGACCGCGAAATCGCGGTCTGAAACCGCGTCCATACTGTTGTCAAAGGCGCACGGGAATTCCAATTCCGCCGCGGTTAGCGCAGGGTCAATAGGGTAGGAGGTGCCGGCGAGAGCGGCCGCTCCGAGTGGAGAGACATTGATGCGGCGGCGGCAGTCGCAGACGCGGTCGCGATCACGCTGGAACTTCCAGAAATAGGCGAGTAGATGATGTGACAACAGCACCGGCTGAGCGTGCTGGCGGTGTGTATAACCGGGCAGGATCGTCTCCGTCTTCAGGTGGCTTTCCGCCTGTGCTATCAGGGCTTCCTGCAGCCTGATCAGAGACTTTCCTATTTCGTCACACGCATCGCGCAGATAGAGACGCAAATCGAGGGCCACCTGATCATTGCGGCTGCGCGCGGTATGCAAGCGACCCGCAACTTCTCCGATCTTCTCTGTCAACTTACGCTCGATCTCGGTGTGAATGTCCTCGGATTGAGGATCAAAGGGATCTTCATTGCGGTCGAGAGCGGTCTGAATATCAGTCTCAATCTGCTTCAGGCCGGCGATGATCTGCTCCGCTTCCGCTTGTGGGATAATGCCGCACTTGCCCAGCATTCCGGCGTGCGCAACCGAGCCGCGGATATCATGTTTCCACAGCCTGCGATCAAAGGGCAGAGAGGCGCTGAATTGAAATGCCTCCTCCGACGACTCTTTCCCGAACCTGTCTCCCCAGAGTTTCATGTCAGATTCTCTTTGACACCAATATCATTTGCCACTTTTGCGGCGTTTGCTCTGTTCCGATGCGGCCGCCACCCGCGCCGACATCCCGAAGAGTTCGATAAATCCCTTCGCGGCCTGCTGGTCGAAGCGATCTCCCACATCATAGGTGGCAAGGTCCAAACGATAGAGCGAATTGGGTGACTGCCTGCCAACAGCAGCACAATTCCCGCGGAATAACTTCATTCTCACCTTGCCGGAGATACGCTTCTGGCTGTCATCAATGAAGGCCTGGAGCGCCTCTCTGAGAGGGCTGTACCAGAGCCCATAATAGACCAGTTCGGAGTACTTCGACTCCAGAAGGGTCTTGTGATGGGCCAACTCGCGCTCCAGACACAGCCCCTCTAAATCGCGATGTGCCGACAGAAGAACGGTGGCCGCGGGACATTCGTAAACCTCGCGGGATTTTATTCCCACCAGACGGTTCTCTATCATGTCCACTCGGCCTATGCCATGTTCGCCGGCAAGTGCGTTAAGGTTGCTTATCAGTTTCACCGGCTCCATCTTACGGCCGTCGAGGGAGACCGGCTCTCCCTGCTCGAAACCGATTTCAACATAGGCCGGTTTGGCGGGCGCTTTCTCGGGCGCGGTGGTCCAATCGTACACCTCTTCCAGCGGTTCAGCCCACGGATCCTCAAGCGGCCCCGCTTCCGCGCTTTTTCCCCACAGGTTCACGTCAAACGAGTAGGGTGAGCGCTTTGTCACCGGCACGGGGATGCCGTTCTTCTTGGCATATTCAATTTCTTGCTCGCGGGTCATGCCCCATTCCCGGATGGGGGCGATGATCTTCATTTTTGGAAAGAGTGCTCCCCAGGTTATCTCGAATCTCACCTGGTCATTCCCCTTGCCGGTGGCGCCGTGGGCCAGCATGTGGGCACCTTCTTTGAGGGCGATGTCGCCGGTGACCTTGGCAATAAGCGGCCTCGCCAGGGCTGTGGCCAGTGGATAGCGGCCCTCGTAGATGGCGTTGGCCTTGAGAGCGGGAAGGATGAAGTCACGGGCGAATTCCTTCTTCGCATCCACCACCACAGACTTCACTGCACCTATCTTCAGGGCCTTGCGGCGAATGCCCGCGTAATCCCCTTCTTCGCCCACATCTACTGCAACGGCGATAACATCACAGCCATAATTCTGCTGCATCCAGCGTATCGCTACAGAAGTATCCAGCCCTCCGGAATAGGCCAGTACGGCCTTGCGGCTGCGTTTTGGTCTGCTTTTCTTCATCTTACTTGCCTCTCTTCGCGGTGCGTTCTCCAGGTGGGCCCAAAATCAGTGCCAACAGAGCCTGCTGCGCCCAAAGGCGGTTTTCCGCCTCATCGAAGACCACTGACTGCGGCCCCTCGATGACCTCGTCTGTTATCTCTTCTCCTCGATGGGCCGGCAGGCAGTGCAGCACAATAGCGTCTTTCTTCGCTATGCTCAAGCGTTTTCCGTCCAGTTGAAATCCGGCGAAATCTTGTCGTCTCTTTGCAGCCTCCGCCTCCAGCCCCGCGCTGGTCCAAACATCGGCACACAGTACATCTGCCCCGCGCGCGGCAATGTCAGGATCATTGACCACTTCCACTCCACTCTGGTGAGCGAGGGCGCGCGCCTTTTCGAGAATCTCAGGCTGTGGCTCATAGCCGGGAGGGCTTGCCACGGCAATGTCTATTCCCAGCAAAGCACAGATGAGCATCAGAGACTGGCAGACATTGAAGCCATCCCCGATGTAACCCAGTTTCAGACCCTCAAGCGCGGGCTTGTGCTCTTTCACGGTCAACATATCGGCCAGCGCCTGGCAGGGGTGCTCGCGGTCCGTCTGGGCATTTACTATCGGAATGGAAGCCCACTGCGCGAGTTCCTCCATTACTGCATCTGAAGAGATCCTGGCGGTGACGGCCTGCACCATTCGGGAAAGGGTGCGGGCGACGTCTTTCACCGGTTCTCTCTCACCCATGCGTATATCACCTGGAGCCAGGTAGATGGCGTGGCCGCCAAGGTTCCGTATCGCCACCTCAAAAGAGACGCGCGTTCGCAGAGAGGCCTTATCGAAGACGAGCGCGAGGGTTTGCCCGACTGCGATTTGGCGCTGCGCGGCAGGCTCAAGCTTGCCCTGCTTGAAGGCCAGACCCAGTTCAAGGACGGCCTCTATCTCGTCGCCTGCAAGATTCGCAACAGACAGAAAGTCCCGGCCGAGCAGGTCAATATTTGGATCACTCTGCTTCATAGCACATTCCCTCTGATCCCTGAATCACTGCAGCGGATAATCCCTCATCACCTTTCGGAGAGATACAACCGCCCGCGCGAAAAGCACAATCGACATGCACAGCCCCACCAGAAACAGGGCCTGCGCCCTGAGATCAAGCCGGCCTATGCGGGCCGCAAAAGCAAGAAACTCTTCCTCCGCGCCTCTTGCCTCACTCGGGCCCAGCAGACCTGACAGTGAAGCCAAGATTACACCCACCAAGACAAAGGCGACCCATATCTCGGCCAGCAGAGCCAATATCGTCTTCTTTGGTGCTCCGGCGGCACCCAAACGCAAGTAAAGCATGAAGGAGATCGCCGCCAGAGCCAGCCCGCAGATAATGAAAAAAGCGGTGTCCTCTATGTCTCCGCCTCTCTAGGAGCCTGCTGCTTCTTGAAGCACACTCCCGATCACTTCTACACCCTGATCGATTTGCGAAGCGCTTATCACCGTTGCCGGAATGAGCCTGAGTATCGAATCACTCGCGGAGATTATCAGCACCCCCCGCTTGTGGCAGCCCGCCTTGACCGCGGCTGCAAGCGGCTTGGCCAGGTCAATGCCGATCATGAGCCCTTTGCCGCGCACTTCCTTTATCAGCGGCTGTTTCTCCTGCAAAGAGCGCAGTTTGTCCAGGAAATACTCGCCCATCTTACGGGCATTGTCAATCAAGCCCTCTTCTTTCAAAGCGGTGATGGCGGCCACTGCGGCGGCGGAGTTCAAGGCGGAGCCGCCGAATGTGGTGGCATGGTCGGAGGGAGTGAAGGAAGAGGCGGCCGGCTCGCGCGCCAGCATCGCCCCAATAGGCACACCTCCGGCCAGCCCTTTTGCCAAAGTCACAATATCGGGCTGGATGCCATAATGCTCGTAAGCGAAGAACTTCCCTGTTCTGCCCATGCCGGTCTGCACTTCGTCCAGGATCAGCAGCGCGTCATGGCGGCGACAGATTTCCTGTGCTCCCTCGAGATAGGACTGGGCAGCGGGATAGACTCCGCCCTCTCCCTGAATCGGCTCAAGGATTACCGCACAAGTGGGCTCTCCGACTGCCTTCTCGAGGGCCGGCAAATCATTGAAAGGGACATGTGCGAAGCCTGGCATGAGCGGCTCGAACCCCTTATGGAATTTCGCCTGACCTGTGGCAGAGAGGGCGGCAAAGGTGCGGCCGTGAAAAGATTTCAGCGTGGAAACGATTTCGTGTTTATGCGCGCCATGGTGTAGAAAGGCGTGCTTGCGAGCGAGTTTTATCGCCGCCTCGTTCGCCTCACTGCCGGAATTACAAAGGAAAGACCTCATGCCGCCGGAAAGATCGTAGAGCATCTGCGCCAGGCGCAGTTGTGGCTCAGTGTAAAAATCATTGGAGGTGTGAATCAGTTTCTTGACCTGGTCACAAACCGCCTCCACGACTTTCGGGTGGGAGTGGCCCAGCACCGTCACCGCGCGGCCTCCGCTGACGAGGTCGAGGTGTTCGTTGCCGTCACTGTCCCATATGAGACAACCTTGCGCCTTCTCCACTACCATCGGAAAGCGGACGGGCTTGTAAAGATTGAGAAGACATGTGGCTTCAGTTTTTTCCGCTTGTTTAAGATTCATTTAATACTCCTCGGGGGAATTATCAGGTTCGCTTTCTTCCTCAATTGCGGCATCAATTTCGTCCTCAAAATCCTCTCCCAGTTCATCGCCAAATTCCTTGCTCATGCGCTTGGCGAATCGTTTTGCCTGGCGAGGATCGTCGAGGTCGCCGAAATCTTCATCGGCCATGTTGTCCAGCATATCTTCTTCGGATCGAGCCCGAGATACGCGGGATATTACCTTTCGATACCTCTCTGACCCGCAGCGAGGGCAAACCGGCTTTCCTTCATCGGCCACCACGCCCTTGAGCCACGAAAATCTCCGCTTACACTCTTTGCAAACATACTCATAGACTGGCATTTTCGTTCATCCGTACGAGGACTTGTGATGTGCCGGGGGGTGTTTTCAGTCCGTTTACCGCACCATTGTGCCGATGCCGACATCGGTGAAGAGTTCCATTAGCAGCGCATGAGATAGGCGGCCGTCAATGATATGGCAGCCTTCCACCCCGCCGGAGCGTGCCTCCAGACAAGCGCGGACTTTGGGAATCATCCCCGCGTCAATCTGCTTTGTAGATATCATTCGCTTTGCCTTGGAGGCGGAGAGTTCGGAAACAAGGCTGGAGGGATCGCTGCGGTCAGCCAATACTCCGGGTGCATCGGTGAGAAGAATCAGTTTCTCCGCTTTCAGCGCAACCGCGATACTGGCGGCGGCATGATCCGCATTGATATTGAAGGTCTCTCCTTTGGGGCCGACTCCGATAGGAGCGATTACGGGCAGATAGCCGGACGCGGCAAGGGTCTCCAAGACTTCCGGGTTGACCTTTTCCACTTCACCAACATGCCCCAGATCAATCGCCTTCTTCGAGTGGGTCTTCGTCTGGCGGCTCCCGGCCTTCTTAGCCACCATCAAATCAGCGTCTTTGCCGGAGAGGCCGATTGCTCTTGCGCCCTGGTGACAGGCCTCGGTTACGATGGCCTGGTTAGTCTTTCCCACCAGCACCATCTCCGCGATTTCCGCGGTCTCCGCATCGGTAACGCGCAGGCCTTCTACGAAAGAGGCTTTCTTGCCCAGGCGATTCATCATCTCCGAAATCTCAGGGCCGCCGCCGTGAACCAAAACCGGCTGTACGCCCACCAGGGTCAAAAGCACGATATCGGAGATCACATCCGCGCGCAGGTCCGCATCAACCATGGCCGCACCGCCATATTTGATGACAATAGTAGAGCCGCGGAAACGGCGCAGATAGGGCAAAGCCTCAGTCAGAGTTTGCGCCCTCTGCTGCAAAGACTCCATCTCAGTTTTCTTCGAAGTTGGTCTGCGCAAGGTTTTTTCTAGTCCTCAAGACTGCGTACCCACAAGAAGAGTGGCAAGAAAGCCCATGTCAACATTACACCACAGAAGGCAAGGGCGGGAAAGGCAAAACCTCTCGGCCAGTCGATCCATATTCGCGCTGCATATCCTATACATACGGCTAATATCAAGGGTAAAACTCCCAACAGGTTGTCTTTCATTGCTGGTGTTTGAGGAAGACCTTTCTCGGCCTGCTTCAAATTGAACTGCTGAACCATGCGCCGGAAGGCCGGTGAAAAGGTTGGAGCACTGAAAAAGTGGTTTCGTGTGAATTCCTGACGGAGCTTCCACAGCGGCCAGGACCTTTCGTGCATCCTAATCATGATAGGCAGGCAAGTCAGACCGGCTCCTGCTCCCAGGATGAACACAATCAACGAGAACAGCAGCCACCTAAGGCCCCGTCCCTGTTCCCACTGGAAGACAAGTATGGAGGCTGCCAACATCAAAGGGAAAGAGCCACCGAGAATTAATCCCCA
>WVXJ01000094.1:8121-24426 GCA_011773575.1 Armatimonadota bacterium
GGCAGGCCGCTGTCTTCAGGTATGATATTCGGCGTTGAAAGTGACATATTCTTCACTCAAATCACAGGTAAAGATAGTAGCACATCCCGCTCCGGAATGGAGGTGGAGGACAATTTCCACCTCACGGGCTGACAGGGCTTTATGTGCCTTGTCGGGAGAGAAACTGACAGGTTCTCCCCGGCGGATCATCCGGACTCCGGCCAACTGCAGGTCGGCTTTCCCGGGATCGAACTTCACTCCCGACGCGCCGGCGGCGGAAAGGATGCGTCCCCAGTTCGGGTCTTCGCCGTGGATGGCGCACTTCACCAGTTGAGAATCCGCAATCGCACGCGCAATGCGCTGCGCCTGAGCATTGCTCGGCGCTCCTTTCACATTGACCGAGATGAACTTGGTGGCCCCTTCGCCGTCCTCCACAATCATCTTCGCCAGACGGCCGGCCACGAGATTGAGGCCTTCCTGAAAGACCTGCAAATCCTTCCCCTTGAGCGAAATGCCGGCCGCGCCATTGGCAAACAGCAAGACAGTATCATTTGTGCTCATCTCGCCATCCACGGTGATGGAGTTGAAAGAATCCTTGACCGCCCGCTTCAGGCAAGTCTTGAGCGCAGAGGCCGGCAAAGCGGCATCGGTCGTTATGAAGGCGAGCATAGTCGCCATATTCGGGGAGATCATCCCCGCGCCTTTTGCCATACCGCCGATGCGAACCCTCTTTCCTCCCAAACGAAACTCCACCGCGGCCTGCCTTGCATAATTATCAGTGGTCATGATGGCCAGGGCGGCATCTTGGCCGCCTTTTGCAGAAAGGGTGCGAACAGCTTTCTTGATGCCGCGCTGAATCTTGCCCATCGGCAGCCTGGGGCCTATCAATCCGGTTGAACAGACCAGCACCTCTTTCGATCTCAAGCCCAGGAGTTTGGCGGTCAAGTCGGCCATCACCTGAGCATCTTTGCGGCCCTGCTCTCCGGTCATACAGTTGGCGCTTCCGGTGTTCACCACCACCGCGCGCGCCTTGCCGCGGGCGATGTGCTTCTGGCATAACAACACCGGCCATGCTTTTACGCGGTTCGTAGTGAATACACCCGCGCAGGTCGCAGGGCCAGTGCTCAGCAGAACCGCCAGGTCCCTGCCGCCCCCGGGGCCGGAGGCCGACTTGAGGCCACACGCCACCCCCGCGGCCTGAAAACCCGCCGGAGCGCAAACGCCTCCTTGAATATTATGAAAAGGGTTACGCATCATCTCACGCGCTTGTGGCAGGAGGCAAGCTCCTGCCCTACGCTTTATTTACTGATACACTTCTCTATTTTGCAATCCCGCAGTTGTAGGGCGGGGGTTCCAACCCCCGCCGAGTTCCCACAGTTTCTCTGCGCTCTCCGCGTCCTCTGCGATAAAATCGGCATCACTCAGTCTATGGATAGACCGCTCGGCCCTCCAACCCCGCGGTCTCCGAGAATCCACACATGAGATTAAGGCACTGCACCATCTGGCCCGCCAGACCCTTGACCAGGTTGTCAATCACAGAGAACAGAATCGCTTTGGAACCATCCGCGGACACGCGTGCGGAGAGAAAGGCGTGGTTGGTGCCGGCCGTCCATTTCGTATGAGGCAATTGCTCGCTTACATGGACGAACGGAGAGCCCGCGTAGAATTGTTTCATGCAGTCTGTGAGTTGAGAGTTCAGAGTTGAGAGTTCAGAGTTGTCGGTTGCCGGTTCAGCGAGGTCGGCATAAGCGGTTGTGAAGATTCCCCTCACCATTGGCATGAGATGGGGAGTAAATGTGATTGCAGTTTCAGACTTACCGCCACTGTGGAGAAGGGAGGCCTCCTGCTGCATCTCCGGCAGATGGCGGTGAGCGGGAAGGCCATAGGCGCTGACATCCTCAGTCGCCTCGGTGAAGTGGTAAGGCAGCGAGAGCGCGGTGCGGCCCGCGCCGGAGATGCCCGATTTTGAATCCACAATAATCTGCGGCTTGATCAGCCCGCTCTTCAGCACCGGCGCAATGGCGAGAAGCGCGCCCGTGGGATAGCATCCCGGCGCGGCAACGAGTGAGGCGGTGCTGATTTTCTCGCCATGGAGTTCGGGAAGTCCATACACCGCTTCCTTCAGCAATTCCGGCGCAGGGTGGTCGAACTTATACCAGCGTGGATACGCGGCTGGATCATGCAGGCGAAAATCAGGGCCTCCGTCAATCACCTTGACATCAGCCTTCAACAAAGCCGGCACAATGGCCGCGGATTTGCCCGCCGGCAGCGCGAACATAACTACCTGGGCCGCCTCCGCCATGGCTTTCGGTTCGAGCGCTTGCAGCCTCGAATCGAGAGTCTCCGGGGAGCCGTATTCGGCCAGGTGTGGATACACCTCCTCCAGGCGCTTTCCGGCTGAGGAGGCAGAGGCGAGATAGGTGACGCGCACGCCCGGATGGCGGGAGAGAAGGCGAATCAACTCAACACCGCCATAGCCTGTGGCGCCGCCAATAGCAACAGTGACCTTATCGAGCAATGCTTTTGGCATCATATTACTCCTGGGGTCAGAAAGGCCGATGAATACAAGATTATAGCGAGCCTACAGCAGACAGGCAAGCGCAGGGGAGGTAAGAAGAAGTGAGGCCTTCCGCACCCCGAGCAAGGGTTATCGCCGGAAGGCTCTGGGGAGCAGTTCCTTCAGGGTGGTGTGCAGGGTTTTGCCATCCGCGCTGCCGGAATAGATGTCCATATCTTCGGCGAACTCGGCCAGCACCTGCAAGCAGGCGCCGCAGGGATGGAGAGGCTCATTGGCTTCAGGCGAATAGATCGCTATCGCTTTCAATTTACTCGCTCCACCGGCAATGGCACAGGCTACGGCCGACCGCTCTGCACAGATAGTCAGCCCGAGAGATACATTTTCCACATTCGCGCCCAGAAATATCTCGCCTTTTTCGTCCGCCAGGGCCGCCCCCACGGGAAAGTTGGAGTAAGGAGCATGGGCCTTCTTCGAAGCCTCATGTGCCAGCCGCAGCAGATGCTCCATTGCAGGATTATTCGCTTTCTTCATCTGCGCCTTCGTCCTCTCAACGGGTGATGCGGATTCTTTCGATGCGCTGTTCGCGAATACTCTCTATCTCAAACAACAGCGGGCCGTATTTTATCTTATCTCCCACTTCGGGCAGCCGACCCAACCGGTCGATTAAGAAGCCGCCGAGGGTGTCGAATTCTCCTTCCGGCAAGGTGACGGAAAAACGCTCTGCGACATCATCGGGGCTGACGCGAGCCTGGGCGATGGCGGTGTTGCCGTCCAACATACGGAGAGGCTCTTTTTCGGCGATATCGTATTCATCGCGGATCTCTCCGACAATCTCCTCCAATACATCTTCTATGGTTGCCAGCCCGGAGACACCTCCATATTCGTCTATGATGATCGCCATATGGATTCTGCGGCCCTGCATATCACGCAGAAGTTCATCTATCTTCTTGCTTTCCGGCACGAAGTATGGCGGACGCATCAGGTCGGAGACTGTTGCCTGGTGCTCACCCGCTATCAGTCTGGCAAGCAGGTCCTGCATGTAGAGGATGCCGACAATGTGATCCAGGTCGCTGCTATAAACAGGGATGCGGGAAAAACCGCTCTTGATGCCGATGTCAACAGCCTCGGAGGCGGTAGTTGTCTCCGACACACAGACCATGTCTGTGCGCGGAACCATGACCTCCCGGGCAACCTTGTCGGCAAACTCGATGGCGGAATGCAACATCTCCCGCTCTTCCTCTCCGAGTGCTCCTTCTTGATGGCCGGCGGCGACGAGCTGCTTTATCTCTTCATCGGTCAAAGGCTGAAAGGTGCCGCGGACTTTCCCGCCCAGGACAGGAACGATGATAGCGCTGATGATCGCCCTGCCCGCACGAGTGAATACCCAGATGAATGGTGCGAGCATCCATATGAGTACCGCCGTGGGGCGGGCAAGGAAGAGGGCAATCCTCTCCGCGTGGCGCAGACCGAGAGCTTTCGGCGTCACTTCAAAAAGAGAGAGAAGGATGAAGATCATCCCCAGGCTGAGCAGAGGCAGCCATTCCTCACCCGCATAGTGCAAGAAGAGGTCGGTGGAAAAAGCGGAGATAGCGAGCAGACAGATATTGAGTGTAATGATGAGAGAAGCGAGCAAGGAGTGGCGATCATCGGTTAGACGGTCAACCAACTGAGCGCGCGAATCGCCGACCTCGGCAAGAGTGCGCAGACGGACCTTGTTGAGGCTGACCATGGCCGCCTCGGCCATAGAAACGAGAGCCAGCACAAGCAGGCAGAAGATGATAGCCAATATCTCATAATATGTGGTTGACAAATCAACCATCTTCCTTGGTGTCTCCGTCCGTCCTTTTTTCGGCTCTGTTTGCAGGAGAGATGCGCACCCTGGCAATGCGATCTCCATCCATCCGTGTCGCCGTCAGAGAGAAGCCGTCCACTTCCAGCCGCTCTCTCTCACGAGGTGTGGTGCCGAGACGGTTAAGGAACAACCCGGCGACAGTCGCATAGCGACCTTCGGGGAGAGGCCGGCCCAAGAGTTTACTCGCCTCGTCAATGCTCATCCGCCCGTCAACCACGACCGCATTTCCGAATCTCTCCACCGCAGGAGTGGCGAGGTCGTATTCGTCGAAGATATCGCCGACGATCTCCTCCAACAGATCCTCCATGGTAACCAGACCGATGGTGTGTCCTTGTCCGTCCACAACGATGGCCAGCATCTGCTTGCGGCGGCGGAACTCGACGAGTAGTTCGCTTACCTTTTTCGTCTCTGTAACCGGGAAGTGACCCCTCATCATCTCCGTCACCGCCAAGTCCCCCTTTCCTTCTTTCAGGGGGAGGAGCAGGTCTTTAACAAATACGATTCCAATGATGTGATCAAGGTTCTCACGAAATACCGGCAATCTGGAGAGACGCTTCTGGCTGGCCGTTGTTGCAGCTTGCTGAATGGTTGCTCCGGCGGGCACGGCGACTATGTTCTGTCGCGGTGTCATAACATCTCTGGCGACCATGTCCGCAAACTCGAAGATGGAGTGCAGCATCTCCTTCTCTTCCTCTTCCAGGGCGGCTTGCTCGCTTTCAGTGCTCACTATTGCCTTCAGTTCCTCCGCAGTGACGATTCCGCCGCGAGGCCATCGTTCGCCCCCCATCAGGTTCCCTAGCGCGGAGATGATCCATACCGGGATTGCAAGGAACATGGAGACAAGCCGCACCGGTACGGCGACGGCGCGGGCAATGCGGTCTGCATTTGCGGAGGCATAAAGGATGGGCACTATTTCAGCAAAGACGATGACGATGGCCGCCATGCCTACAATCGGCAGCCAAATGAAGTCTCTGCCCAACCGTTCGATCACCCAGGAGGTGGCTATCGCCTCCGCGATGTAGTTGCAGGTGGTAATTGTTACGAGAATGGCGCCGAGCATGGTTGCGGGATGGGAGAGAAGCCAACTCAGCGCGCGGCCCGCGGGAGTGGGGGAGGAGGTCCATTGTTGAGCGCGGTAGCGGGAAAGGCCCATCAGGCCTATCTCCGAAGCCGAGAAGAAGCCGGAGGTACCTATCAGCAACAGCAAAGTCGCAAGAACAGACAAATCGTTGAGAAACATAGTCGGCTATGGGCTTCCGGCGAGGAAACTAAGCATCACTGCGGATACCCCCAGACCCACCATCGCACCCAGGAGGACTTCACGCAGAGTATGGATACCGGCCTCCAGGCGGCTCTGTGCAACCAGAAAGGCCAGTCCCAGCGCGAGGCCGAAGATGAGGGGACTGCCGGCCTTATACGAGATTGTAGTTACGAAGTATCCCGCCAAAGCCGCGTGTCCGCTGATGGCACCTCCTCGCCACAAGGTTCCCTTCTTTCCCCATACCTTTCCGAGTACCACGAAGATGGCGATGAGAGCCGCCCCAACCAGGGCGACATGAAGTGGTTTTGGGCTTGGCTGGGCGGCGCTTAGTCCGAGAAAGTAGGTGACCCGAGGAGACTCGAGAAACACCAGAGCGCAGATGAAGACCAGCAGAGTAATCGCTATCATCACGGCTGCGCCGGCAACATCCTTCGCCACTTTCGCCAGTGGATGATAAGAATCGCATGCAAGGTCCACTGTGGCCTCCAGGGAGACATTCACAAGTTCAACAATCATTACGATGCCGATACCGAAGACTAGGGTCATAAGGCCCACAGTTCCGACTCCCAGGAGTTGGCTGAGCAGCAGCAACAGCGCGGAAATGATGAGGAGGTGGCGCATGTGGGGATGGGAGCCTAAAGCATGTACCAGCCCTTGCATGGCGAAGCGGAAACTAGCGAATAAAGAGCGGGCTTTCATTTCCCTTCCAGGATCTCCTCCTGACGAGCCAGCATTCGCCTTCTCTGTGTGGGCGAAGCGTCATCCCATCCCAAAAGATGCAGTATGCCATGAATGAGGAGAAAGTTCAATTCCTTCTGTAGTAATATGCCCGCGGCCTTTGCCTGTTTGGCGGCGGTTTGGACGGAAATAACAATATCGCCCAAGATGACGGGTACCTCGGATGCTCGGCGGGGAGCGGCAATCTCCCCCTTCTCTTCTGTCTGGGGGAAAGAAAGGACATCTGTCACCACATCTTTCCTACGCCAGATGCGGTTGAGAGCGCGAATGCGCTTATCACCACAAAGCAGGAGGCTTATTTCACTGTTCTCTGAGCAGCCCTCAGCCCGCATGGCGTTCCGGGCTACGCGTTTGAGAGCGGCTTCGTTCAGAGGTCTTCTCTGGGAGTTCCGTATTAGCACTCGCATCTTCACCCAAGATTCTCATGAAACTGGGATATTCCATCCGGGTGTGGAGGTGAAGCCCTTGCAGGCTGCGTGTGAAGCTCTCTTTGAGCATGGAGAGATCCCGGAAGGTCAGCTCGGAATCCTGCAATTGCCCGTCCCGCTGACGCTCATTGACGATTGCCTCCACCAAAGATTCCATTTTTTCCGAGTTGGGATGGGAGAGCGATTTGGCTGCCGCCTGGACAGCGTCGGCAAGCATTATGATGGCCGATTCTTTGCTTCTGGGCCGGCGGCCTTCATAGCGATACTGTCCCTCCTGAGGAGCGGGTCCGGATTGGCGGGAGCGCGCTTGATGATAGAAATAGGAGACCAGAGTGGTGCCATGATGTTCTTCGATAATGTCCTGAATGACGCGAGGAAGACCATAGCGGCGCGCCAATTCGACTCCATCACGCACATGGGCGAGTATGACCAGCGCGGACAGATAAGGTGAAAGGCGGGCATGTGCGTTCTCAGTACCCAAGAGAAACTGGTTTTCAACAAAAAGGCCGGGACGCCTAAGTTTACCGATGTCGTGATGAACCGCTCCAACCCGCACCAGCAATGAATCGGCCCCTATGCTTTGTGCGGCGGCCTCTGCGAGGTTGGCGACGATCATGCTGGAGTAATAGGTTCCGGGCGCCTCCGCTTGGAGCCGTTGAAGCAGCGGTTCTTTCGGGTTGGAGAGTTCCAATAGGCGGACATGGCTGGTAATGTCAAACGGCCTCTGCAACAGAAAAATAGCCCCTAGTGCAAGCAGGGGCGCGCAGGCTCCATAGCCGAAGGCCATGCCTGCATTTCGAGCTAATTCCCCCCACGAGACATCTGCCAACACCCCTGCCGCTGCGGATAGGAAGAAGTTGGCGATGGCCAACTGGGCACTCGCTCTTACCAGCCGGGAGGGAGGCCAGATGTGATTGGCGGCGGCGAGAGCGACCATACAGGAGCCCAGGGTCGGCAGGGTAAGCGTGAGCGAACCTCCCGCGGCCAGGCCCACAAGCAGGCTCTGCACCACGGCGGCGGCAAAGGCCAGATGCGGGGAAAGAAGGACTGCAATGATGAGAGTCGAGGCGGGAAGGAAGAACATACTGAGATTGGGCAGCGGAAGCAAGAAGAGATTGAAGGCGAAGATAGTCACACAGATGACCAGTCCGAGCAAGACCAGATGTCCGATATTCTGATAGGTGGTGGGCGCAAACTGCCGGGCGGAGATTCCCAGAAAGGCAACGCCTAATAAGACCAGCAAAACGAGAGAGGCGCTTTTCGACCAGCCGCCCGCGGCCCAGGGGCTGGTGAGGCCCAGAGCGCGAAGCATGGCGAGATGATGGTGGGTCACCCGCTCTCCCTTCAGGACTACGATGTCTCCCGCCTGAAGAGGTCGCTCCACCCCCTTTACTTCGGCCATCGCCTCTTGCCTGCGACTAGCGGTGGCCTCCGCATCGAGACGGCGGTTCGGTCGCACCGCTCCACTCAAAGCGCCCCCTACGAGTTCGACGGCGCTTCGAGAGCGAAATTCTCGTGAGGCCGCCTCTCGGAGTTCTTTGCGCGCTTGAGCGAGAGTTTCAGAGATGTCGCGTATCGGTCTCTCCATGGCTTTCTCGAGCAGGCCAACCGCGCCTTCACGCACGCTCTGTCTTGTGTCTTGGTCAGCCGACAGAAACCAAGATAGAGAACTCTGGCTTACCTCGGGAAAGGCTTCTTTCAGGGCCGCAGCAGAGAGGTCTTGGGAGGAGGTTTCCAGCAGGTCAAAGGCCCTGTGAAGATCATTCTTGGCGTCAGTTAGCGCAGTGGGCACACGGCTGTAAACCGGCTCTTGTCGTTCCGCGGCTTCTTCTTTGAGCCGCTGGGTTTCATCCGGGTCAATGTACTTGACGGTGCGAAAGGAGCGCACATCGCGCGGGCTTTTCTCGCCAACCTGAAGCGCAAGCCGTCCGGGATAGTGATTGTAGGCCAGCAGAATCAGGCAGAGAAGTACCCAGACGGCCCCTCCCAGGATCAATCGCCAGGTACGCAATCGTTGGGTTCCAGAAGCCAGCCTATCTTCCCCGGACTCTCTCATTGGTCTGCCCCTTCTCGTTCATAGGCCTGAATGATGGCCTGTACGAGTTCGTGCCTGACAACATCTTCGTCGGAGAAATAGGTGAAGGTGATACCCGGAATGCCTCTCAGGATAGAACGAACATGATTAAGCCCCGATGTCTGGCCACTGGGCAAATCGGTCTGAGTGATGTCACCGGTCACCACGGCCTTGGAGCCGAAGCCCAAGCGGGTGAGGAACATCTTCATTTGTTCTTTCGTGGTATTCTGCGCTTCATCCAGGATGATGAAGGCATCATTCAGGGTCCTTCCCCTCATGAAGGCCAGAGGAGCGACCTCGATAACACCCATCTCCATAGAACGCTGGACCTTTTGTGCATCCATCATGTCGTAAAGGGCGTCGAAAAGCGGCCGCAGATAGGGGTCAACCTTGGCCTGGAGGTCACCGGGGAGGAATCCCAACCGTTCGCCGGCTTCTATAGCGGGCCGCGTCAAGATGAGGCGGCTGACTCGCTTCTGGCGGAGAGCGGCTACGGCACACGCCATGGCGAGATAAGTTTTGCCTGTGCCGGCAGGGCCGATGGCAAGGATGAGATCGGACTTGGAAATCGCTTCCACATACTGCTGCTGGGTGCGGGTACGGGGCCTTACCGGTTTGCCCCGGTCGGAGACGAGTACGGCCTCACTGAAAACAGCCTCTGCTGCAGGCTGACCTTTTTGGCTTACCATCCGGGCGGCATATTCCACCTCCGCCCGACTAATGGGGTGGCCTCGACGAACCAGCCGCAGCAGTTCTCCCAGCAGTGCGCTCACCTGCTCAACCTGTTCGGGGGGGCCTTTTATCTGAAGTTCGTTGCCTCTGGCGAGAATGCGGGCGGCAAACTGTTTTTCTATGGCCCGCAGGTTCTCATCCCGGCTTCCCAGCAGGCTGAGGGCCTCGTCGTTGTCGGCCAAAACCAGAGTTACCTGAGCCGCCGCGGGCGTTTCTTCCAAGTTATCTCCTGATTTCAGGCCGGATTCAAAGGCTCTTGAAGAAAATGAGCCGAAAGCCACCTGATTCAACTGGGGGATCTTTCGGCCTTGGATTCAGAAATGCAGACCTAGAATTGGTTGGATCGGCGGGCGGTACGGTTGCGCCTTCTGATGGCACTGGCCAACTCGCGCCGACGCTTCTCACTGGGCTTTTCGTAGCGTTCGTGTCTTCTCGCCTCTTCCAGCACACGGTGCATCTGGAGTCGCCGCTTGAACCTGCGCAGCAGGCTCTCAAGTGATTCGTTTTCTCGTAATTCCACACCTGGCATCTATAATGTTACCTTTCAAAATAACACGGAGAAACGAATTATAGGGCAAATCCGCTCTGCCTGTCAAATCAGCCTGGAGGCCACCCCATTGGTCGCCCCCCGAGAAGGTGGAGATGAACGTGGTCAATGGACTGCCCGGCATCCTGATTGCAGTTCAGAACCAGGCGAAAACCGCTCTCCGCTACTCCATGTTCTTTGGCCAATCGTATGGCAATACTGTTCATTTGTCCCAACAAGGCCTGCTTTTCTGTATCCATATCCAACAAACTAGGTATATGCTCACGAGGGATTATCAAGATATGGACTGGTGCTTTCTTGTTTATGTCATGAAATGCAACAATATCAGAGTCCTCATAGACTTTTTTGCTGTCAATTTCTCCACTGGCGACTTTGCAGAAGATGCAGTCAGTCATTTCACACCCCTCCATAAGATGCGGGTTCCGCAGGGCCGTCTGAACCTTTTCGACCTTAATCCGGGCCTTCCCTGCTGGCAGATGAATCGTCGGATGTATACAGGGTCATCCTCAAGCCGTGTTCATTGGGGCCATAGTAATTCGGAAGCGGTTTCTCGTCGGCAAAGCCCAGGCTCAGATAGAGTGACAGAGCGGCGGTGTTATCGACACTCACCTCGAGATCAATTGCCTTCACCCGAGCGCGGATAAGAAACTCCAACGCAACCTCCATAAGACGACGGCCTATCCCTTGGCGCAGATATGCGGGACTGACGGCGATGGAGGTTATACCTCCTCTTCTGGTCCAACGGGACAGGAATGACACGCGAGTGAGGATATATCCCACAAGCACGCCGGATTGCTCCGCGATGAGCAGTCCCGGCCAATGCCGCAGAAGCAGCCAGAAAAGGGTGGAGGGATCCAGTGCGTGGCGGCCGAAAACAGCCTTCTCAAGAGCGACCAATGCCTTCAAGTCCCCCAGCCGGCCCTGGCGAATGTAAACGAGTCCCTCGCTCGTATCGCAAACCCGAGTGCTCACAGCCACTCCACCTCACCTGAAGAAACAGCCTTCAGTCCGTCGGGACACTCCACCAACAAGGCTCCTTCCGGGTCTATGCCCGAAACTTGACCGTCAATGACTTCTCCGTTTCGCACAGCCTTTATCCTTTTCCCTGGGCCGGTATCCAACCTGTTCCATTCTTCGAACATCTTGTCTTTGTTGCCTGCGAGAAGTTGGCGATAGAGCGGCTCGGAACGCTCCAAGAAGTCGCTTATGAGCGCTTTGCAGGAGAATGGAGTTCCTTTCTCGATGAGCAGGGAGGTAGCCGAATCTCTCAGTGGGGCGGGAAAGCCTTCGGCGGGAATGTTCACATTCATCCCCAGGCCGATAACAATGAACCTGACCTTATCTCCTTCAACATGACTCTCGGCGAGAAGTCCGCCCAATTTGCGGTCTCCTACCATGATATCATTGGGCCACTTGACCCCCACCTGCAAATCAGCCACGTGTGAGGCAGACTCGGCTGCGGCAATGGCGAAACAGATTCCGATTAATCCGAAAGACTGAAAAGCCGGTTCCGGTTTCAGGAGAAGGCTGAGCCAGATTCCACCTTCAGGTGACTCCCAATGGCGGCCCAAGCGGCCGCGGCCCGCGGTCTGGCGCTCAGCCACTACTAGGAGGCCTTCAGGCGCTCCTTCCCGGCCCCGCGCGGCGGTGGTCTCCATTGTGGAAGGCAGTTCTTCATACCATTCAACCTGATCGCCAAAGCCCATGGCCTTCGCCTGCAAGTTCTATAGTGGAATGTGTTAGAGGAGTTCAAGAGAGAAATCGAGTGCTGCAGCGGAGTGGGTGAGGAGGCCGATAGAAATGAAGTCCACTCCCGTCTCCGCTACCGCGCGAACGTTCTCCAGAGTTACTCCTCCAGAGGCTTCACAGATGGCGCGGCCGGAGGTAAGTTTCACACTTTCCGCCATTGCCGCCAGCTCCATGTTGTCCAGCAGAATCATCTCCGCTCCCGCAGCCAGCGCCTCCTTCACCTCTTCCAGGCTGCGCGCCTCCACCTCGATCTTCCGCGCAGGATCAGCGTCGCTCTTCATCCGCTCCACTGCCGCGGTAATGCTTCCCGCCGCGCTAATGTGATTCTCCTTTATGAGGATGGCATCATAGAGCCCGAAGCGGTGGTTTTGCCCGCCGCCCATTCTTACCGCGTACTTATCCAGGAGGCGGAGTCCGGGCGCGGTCTTTCGAGTATCCAAGATCTTAGCACGGGTTCCCGCAATCGCTTCGACGAATCTGGCGGTAAGAGTAGCGATTCCGCTGATTCGCATGAGGAAATTGAGCGCGGTTCGTTCCGCGGTCAAAATCGGCGCCACGGGGCCGGCGATGGTGGCGACCCGGGTATTCGGAGTGACGCGGTTGCCGTCATCTATTTCGGCATTGAATCTGATTGTCGAATCGAGAGCGAGGAAGGCTTCACGGACGACAGGCAGACCGGCGATGATGCCTTCCTCCTTGGCGACGATGACGGCACGGCCCTGTTGAGCGGAATCCACAATCGCCGCGGTGGTGATGTCACCACTGCCGATGTCCTCGGCAAGGGCGGTTCGGACTATTTCTCCGACTTGATCCATTGGAAGACTCATTTACGGCACTTCCTCTAGGTCGGCTGTTCCTCGGCAAGCCGACGGCGGGCGAGTTCGACATAACCGGAGTCAATGTCCAACCCGATATAATGCCTCTCCAGATTCTTCGCCGCAACACAAGTGGTGCCTGAGCCCATAAAGGGGTCGAGCACGACATCACCTGGATAAGAGTATAGCAGGATTAGTCGGCTGGGAAGGTCAACCGGAAATGGCGCGGGATGCCCGACGCGGGAAGAACTCTCCGACTGGAAGTTCCAGATGGATTTCGTCCATTCCACGAAATCGGCATTGGAAATGTACTTGTCGCTTGCGGAATCTTCGGTGTCCTTCTTGTTGTGCCCCGGGAGGCGGAAATCGCCTTTTGAGAAGATGAGGATATATTCGTGAACATCCCTCAGCACCGGATTGCTGGCGCTGGCGAATGAGCCCCAGGCGGTTGAGACTCCGACACTGGAGCCTTTGTTCCAGATGATCTCCCCGCGCATGAGGAAACCGAGTTCAGATAACTGACGCCCGATCAAGTGGTGAAGCGGCAGGTAAGGCTGGCGCCAGCAGCCCGCCACATTTACACAGATTCTTCCACCCGGCCGCAGCACCCGCTGGCATTCCTTCCATACTCCATCCAGCAGAGAGAGATATTCAGGCAAGGGCAAATCATCATCATGGCTTTCATAGGATTTGCTGACATTATAAGGGGGTGAACAAATGACTAGGCTGACACACTCATCAGGGATCATCTCCATGCGGCGGCTGTCGGCACAGAAAACCTCGTCCAAGGGGACACCCTGGAGCTGAGAATTGCAGCTCTCGGGCTTGGGTGTAGCCTCAGTCTTGCGGCGATTGTTTCGCTTGCGCGGAACAGCCATTCTTCCTCCAACCTCCAAGCATGGATTCCCGTCAGCCTCCAATCTTCGGGAACATCCACAAGACCAACTGCATCATGGGAACGTAGATTCTTCCTAGTATCCCGGTCCAGAGCAGCATCAGGATAATAAAGAATCCAAAGGGCTCTATCCTGTCCAACACTTGAGCATGGCGCGCCGGCAGCAGCCAGGCGAGGACTCTGGAGCCGTCCAGGGGAGGCACGGGAATCAGGTTGAAACAGAGCAGGATGATATTGACGATCACACCCAGCCTCAGGAAGTTCAGCACAATTGCCATTCCCAGGGAGGGAAAGGGGCCGGTTACAAGCAGAACAAGATAAAGAAGGGCGTACCATACATAAGCCTGGATTAAGTTGGCCATGGGGCCGGCTATGGAGACGAGAGCAAAATCCCTTCTCGGTTGGCGGAAATAATGACGGTTGACCGGCACCGGCTTTGCCCAGCCGATGAAGAATCCCGCGAACAGCACCGCCAGAATGAACATGACAAGGCCCACAGGGTCAAGATGGGAGCGGGGATTAATGGTCAGCCGTCCCGCTGTCCTCGCGGTTGGGTCGCCGAGCTTGTCGGCGGCCCAGGCGTGCATGTACTCGTGGAAGGAGATGGACAAGAGGAATATCGGAAGCGTTAGGATGAGAATCTCAATCTTATCAATCAAGTTCCAAGTACTCCTGTTATGATTCGGTCTGTGTGTCTGCGGATTCTAATCATTCGAGACCGTACGAGCAACTGCCGCAAGAAGGGTCTCTCCGCGCTCTGAGAGAGATGAGAACTCCAGCCGTCTTCTCTCCGGCTCAGAGGAGAGAAAAGAGAACTTTATCCACAAATCGGGCTCGAGACCGGAGAGCCGCTCCACCCATTCTACCACGCCGGCGGCATCTGTCAGATAGTCATCCAGCCCCAGTTCTTCGGCTTGGATGGAAGAGAGGCGATAAAGATCAATATGCGCCAGAGTTATTCGCCCTGTGTAGATATGTATGAGGACGAAACTCGGGCTGGTGGCCGGCTCATTTGACCCGATGCCTTCTGCAATCCCCTGTGTGAAGACCGTCTTTCCCGCACCCAGGTCTCCCTCCAGACCGATGAGATCACCCACAGCCAGCGCCTCCGCAACAGCCGCGCCAAGCCGGCGGGTCATTTGCGGAGAATCTGAAACTAGAGAAAAGGGTTTCTTGTTTTGCATATTTTCGGTTAACAGCTAGTGCGGGACTATGGTATCTCGAATCTCATTCCATCTCTGGCGGCGATGACATTTACTCCGGTCTCATCAGAGAGCCGCTGGGCGATCTCCCAGGGATGAGCCTTCAACACCGTCATACCGAAATGGGTGAGAATCGCTGTTTCAGGCTTGATCTCCTCAATCAGACGCTTCGCCTCCGGGATGGAGAGATGAGCGATCTCTTCCCGCGGCTCCAACAGAACTGTATTGATGACTATTGTTGGTGCCTGATAGTGTTCGGCGAGTTCGGGAAAATAGTTTGTATCTGCGATATAGGCCCAGCGTGTCCCGGCCCTCTCAAAGATCATCCCATAGGTTTCGGTGGGGTGCTGGTGGCGAACCGGAGTATGAATCTTAACCTCCCCGATTTCCTGAGTGCCGCCTTCCTCCCAATGGGCAATCCCATTCATATAGCCGCGCAGGTAATGCAGCACAACCGGATCTTCTTCAAAAGCCTGACGGGGGCCGATGACCTCACCGCGGGGATGAAAGCCCCCATTGGTCATCGCCTCTATCATGGAGTTGATGTCTGCAGTGTGATCGAGATGAGCGTGGGAAAGCAGGATGGCGTCCAATTTGGCGGGTTCTAGTTTTCGCTTGACGGCCTGTACAAGAGCGCCCGGGCCGGGGTCAATATGGAGCCTGGTTGAGCCCATTTCGACCCACATTCCTCCGGAAGCGAGTAGTTGCTTGAACACGAGTATGCGTGCTCCACCGGTTCCAAGAAAAGTAATCTGATTCATACGCGCGGCAATTATACAGGATTCAGAACCAGTGAGCCGATGAGTTCACTGATCGAGGAGAGGCCCTCTTCCTGCAGAAACGAAGCGATTCCATCTTTGACTTTATGGGCAGCAAGCGGGTCAACGAAGAGCGCGGTTCCCACCTGGACTGCGCTGGCTCCGGCGATGATGAATTCGAGCGCGTCTTCCGCCTTCATGATTCCACCCATTCCGATAACGGGGACCTTTACCGCTTGAGCGACCTGATAAGCCCGCAGCAGCGCAGCGGGGCGGATAGCGGCGCCGGAAAGCCCGCCGAAATTGGCGCCCAGCAAAGGGCGTCGCCTGTGGATGTCAATCGCCATACCGGAGAAGGTGTTTATGAGGCAAATGGCATCCGCTCCGGCCTGCTGGCAGGCCTGTGCAATTGCGGCGATATCGGTGACGTTTGGAGTGAGTTTGGGAATCACAGGCAGGCTGGTACTGTGCTTGACTGCCGCCGTCACCTCAGCCGCAGTATCAGGATTGACCCCGAAGGCCATGCCGCCGGCGTGCACATTGGGACACGAGATGTTCACTTCCAAAGCGGAGACTCCCTCCACACCCTCAAAGCGAGAGGCGATCTCAGCAAACTCTTCGACTGATTTACCACCTATGCTGGCGATGATGTGGGTGCCGTATTCGCGCGCAGACGGAAGTTTCTCAGACAGGAAATCTTCGAGGCCCACATTCTCCAGACCGATGGAATTGAGCATTCCGGCGGGAGTTTCTACAG
>WVXJ01000094.1:24448-37451 GCA_011773575.1 Armatimonadota bacterium
CCCAGTTCGCCCCAGGGAGCCAAACCGGCCCATTCTTCACCATAGCCGAAGGGCCCGGAGGCGGCCATCACCGGATTCTTCAGCCGAAGGGAAGCAATTTGAACCGACACAGACGGGCTCTTCTCAGTCAATGTCGCTCTCCTTTGCCCATACTATATCGAACAGGTCGAAGACCGGTCCATCTTTACACACTCTCCGATAGACATATCCCGGCGGATCGGGATGTCTAAGTGCAACCACACAGGAACGACACGCGCCCACTCCACAGGCCATGCGTTCCTCCAGAGATACCTCACATGACACATCCTTTGGCATTATGGCGGCAAGAGCTTTCAACATCGCTCTGGGCCCCACTGCATAGGCCTGGATGGGTCGTCCTGTGGCGGCCAGTTCCGGCAATCGCCTTTTGAGCAAATCGGTTGCCAAGAGGCCGTCTTCCTCGCTGACGAATTCGGTATCCACCCCGACAGCCTCCAACTCAGGAATCCTCGCTCTACCATCCTGCAGTTCGACCTTGCAGGGGAACTCCTCGTTCGATTTTGCCCCCGCGAGAAGATAGACCCGGCCGCCTTTGGCGGCGAGTTCCATTGCCAGCCACCGCAAAGGGGCAACTCCCATTCCGCCGGCGATCAGGAGAGCGGTCTTGTCCTCAACCAGAGTGAAGCCATTTCCCAGAGGGCCCAGACAATCAATCAGTTGTCCCGGTTTGTGCCGCGCCAGCAGCCGTGTGCCCGTTCCCATCAGCCGGAGGATGAATTCCAGGTTGTCGGGCGTGGTTGAAGGGGAATTGGCGCTGACTCCAGAGATACTCAAAGGGCGGCGAAGTAAGGGGATATCTTCCTTCATAAAGCCTGGAACACAGTGAACAAACTGCCCGGGGCGGGCGCGACTGGCGATATCCGGCGCATGCAGTACCAGCCGATGGCAGGTCGAACATCTCTCCTTGGCGGGCCCGCTTTCCAGCACCTTAGCCATGATATGGCGGATTTGATTCATCTGATTCATCATCCCTTGATGAGAGAATACTCAGACCCTCGATGTTTATTCACAAACAAGCCCCGACTCGCCGCCCTTTATCACTGCATGGGCGACAGAACCGAGGCCGAATTTCCGCTAGCCGCGGCAGAGCGTTCCTCTGCGGACTTATTCCGTTACCTCCTCTATCACCGCGGTGCGGATTTGGTCTCCTCGATGATAGCGAACGGTCGCCGGTCGGCCCACCTTCAGTTTCGCTACCGCACGGGTATAATCCTTGAGGTTGCGCACCGGAGTGAGGTTTACCTTTACTATTATGTCTCCCGGTCTGATGCCTGCGCGGGCGGCATCACCGACCGGGTCCATATTCTTAACGACTACGCCCTTAGTATCAGGCTCAACACCCAGAGACGAAGCCGTCTCGGGGGTAAGTTCACTCACCCAAAGACCCAAGCGGCCTTTTGTGGGCTCTTCAGGACCGGTCTTGGCTGCAGTGACTTCCTTCGTCTTTTTCCCAATTGCCACTACCACTCTCTTCTCTTTGTTATCGCGGATGAGTCTAATCGTCACCTCTGTGCCTGGGCGAGTGCGCTGCACAGCGGACACCAACTGGTCGCTGGTTTCGATGGGCTGGCCGTCATAGCCGATGATGATATCCTCTTCTTGAATTCCGGCCTCAGAGGCCGGGGTGTCAGGAATGACCTGTTCCACGAACGCTCCCTGCTTTACCCCATATATCTCAGCCAGACCTCGCTCCATGTCTCTCAAGTAGACTCCCAGCCGGCCGCGTACAAACGATTCTCCTCGCTTCAGGGCGGCGATGATGGCTTGGGTTTGCGAATTGATGGGAATGGCGAACCCAATGCCGACATTACCCGTGCCTGGTCCCGGGCTCATGATAGCCTGGTTGATACCAATGACTTCGCCCTTCAGGTTGACGAGGGGGCCTCCGCTGTTGCCCTGATTGATTGAAGCATCGGTCTGGAGCAAATCCCTAAATGGAGAATAGGGGCTCTCTCGACGTCGAAGAGTTCGGCCCTTTGCGCTTATTACTCCGGTGGTGACGGTGGCCTCCAGCCCGAAGGGGCTTCCGATTGCCATTACGAAAGAGCCGACTTCTGAATTATCTGCATTGCCAAGGCGCGCTGATGCAAGAGGCTCATCTGAGTCAATATTGACAATGGCAAGGTCGGTCTCAGGATCGGTTCCGACGACCTCTCCCTTGTACTCTTGTTCGCCTGCGGTCACCACGGTAATGCGGGCGGCCTCGGAAACCACGTGCACATTGGTCAAGACATAGCCGGCCGAATCAATGATTACCCCTGAGCCGGTTCCTTGCCTGGGCATGGGGCGACGGCGAGGCACCTGAGGCATGAAGGGCCGGAAGGGCGCAAAGAAATCCTCTTCTTCGCTGGGTTTGGGCTGGGTTTCCACCCGAATATGCACCACCGCCGGCGTTACCTCCTTCGCCACCCCGACAAAAGCGGCTTCCAAGGACTGGACCGCGGGAGAGACTGTTTGCGCCGCCTGAGCAGGCTCTACGCCGGGGTGCCATCTTGACCCCAAACCAAAGCCGAGGCCTCCGACCAGCAAAAGCCCCAGCAGCAGGTAGATGACCGCACGCCGGGGATGACGGGCCAGAGCAACCTCTTTCAGTCTGCTCATCGTGACGGTGTCTCGATTATCTTTCATTGTGTTACCTCCGTAGTCAGTGAATCCGAAATCGGGCCGTTCCTACTTTTATCACAATAAACTTAGACAGAAAAGCCGTCGGAAGGTTCCGTTTGGAAACTTACCCTACAAGATTGACGAAAGCCGGTTGAGTGATAGAATAGAGAAGCGGCAAATCCGTATATTTACCGGTATGGTGGCTGTAGCTCAAAGGTAGAGCGCTGGACTGTGGATCCAGTGGCTGCGGGTTCGACTCCCGCCAGCCACCCCAATTCGCCATTCGCCTCGGCAATGGTCTTGGAATGAGAGGTTGCCGGAGATGAGGAAAGAGGGCGCTACACTTTTGGAATTACTTGTAGTAATGAGCATTATCTTGGTTCTGGCAGCAATACTCTGTCAAACCTTCACCAGGGCAATAGCAAAAGCCCGAGAACTAGCATCTCCCGGGGACGGGGATGGACATCATCGCCTGCAACTGACAAACGGACATGACTTGGAGGGCTTTGCTCTTGTTGATACAATCCGGACAAGAGCTCTGTGTGACTATGTGTAATACATCGGGTCCTCGGCCACGGATACAGCCATAACGATCTGGGGGTGGGCAGACGATGGTCACCAACCCACATGGCTGCCTCGGTGAACGAGTTTGCCCTGTAAGGCGCCTGTAGCTCAGCCTGGATAGAGCACCAGACTGTGACTGCGGGCGGCTAGGTCGCCGTAGGCGACCGCCGTGGTGGTGCCGCTCATTGCGGCACCTAGCCATTCGAATCTCGCCAGCCACCCCATTATGACCTCTCCCAAGAACTTTTCATCGCCCACACGCCTGTCATTGGCGACGGCAGGGTGGCCCATCGTGTCAGAGCTCGGCCAAGATGCCGAGTAGCCTGACTTCACTCACTCTGATGCCTCCCAGGGCCCTCACATGTAGCCATTTGCAGGGCCCACTTTGTCCGAAGAAATGAACAAAAGGCAACAAAGCGAAAGGATATATAGATAGATACCGCAAAATACCTCCCGTAAGTCTCATCTTTTGTCGCCTTGGAAGTGATGCTGCGTTGTGTCAAGGCACGAGAGCGCATTGTCGTTTGCAGTGTTAGTGCAGGGTAGTACCTACTAACTATCAAGGGAGGAAAGAGATGAGAAGGATGAGAAAAGGAGGGTTTACGCTTATCGAATTGCTAGCGGTAATAGGGATTATCGCGATTTTGGCGGCGATACTATTCCCGGTCTTCTCGAAGGCCAAAGCAAAGGCAAGGCAGACCGTGTGTCTTTCTAATGTAAAGCAGTTAACCATGGCTTTTCTGATGTACACTGATGATTGGGATGAGCAATTACCCCTCCTCCTATCACCAACGGACGGGGATCTTCTTGATGCAACCGAATCGGTCGATCCATATGTACCGGATAAACGGGTCTGGCACTGCCCGGCGTGCAAAGGGCCTGTAAATTACGTGATCAACGGGGACACGAACGCTCTCCCGCTCTATGAAGCACGCTATCCTTCCAGAACCATCTTGCTCGCCTGCGCAAGCTGCAGTGCCCTCGATAATATGGTCGGGCGGAAGTATGTTCTAGAGGAGCAAGGCGAGAAGACCGGTATAGTGATCGACATTCGTATTCCTGCAGACCCGACTACCATAGACGGCGATCTGGTATGGACCGCATGGACGGTCATTGTCACGTGCCTTGAGCCCTGCACGAAAATAACCTGGATCCTCAAGTGGCGAGATTACAGAGAGGTCCCAGGAGTGGGTCGAGTGCCATTTGGCGTGCCCGGAAGTAGCGATGTTGGCCAAAAAGCGACAAAGAGCTGCCCGCAGGGAGTTCTCTTGAAGAAGTTGGTCGACATCTTCCACTTTAGGTGGGCGATTCGATACGGGGGGGGATGGAAGGACCCACCGGGCTTTTTCTTTGACCTCCATTCTGGCGGAGCCAACTATGGCTTCCTGGATGGGCATGCTAGGTGGTATCAGCACGACAGCATAAGCCCGTCGCAGGATGGTACTCACCCCGCCTGGAGTGTGTGGTAAATGGTCACCTTACCGCAAATGGGGGCACTTCTCTCTTGCCCTGAGAATCTGCGATAACATCTGCCCCGCAAAGGCAAATTCACTTTGCGGAGCTTTTCATTTTTAATTCCTGATGGTTTCAAGTCTGGCCTTCTGATATAATCTATGCGCAACTGACCAGTAACAGGTAGGGATGTTTTCCCGGCTTTCTATTCTCTCCTGTTACCGCAAATCGCGCCTGTAGCTCAGCCTGGATAGAGCACCAGACTTCGGATCTGGGTGTCGGGGGTTCGAATCCCTCCGGGCGCGCTTTCCCTTATCTTGACAATCTCTGGCAAGAGATATCTTCGCCACACATTAGCACTTCGACTGCGTGTCAGGTGCCCAACTCTGCCAGGGCCTTTTCCGCTTGCTCCTTATTTGGGGCTTTGCCGTGGAAGTCCACGACACCCTCCATGAAGGAGACTCCCTTGCCTTTGACGGTATGGGCGATGATCATGGTGGGTTTGCCGGCCGCCTTGCGGTCGGGTGAAAGCGCGTGGAGAATCTGCGGGATGTCGTGACCGTCTATTTCAACTACGTTCCACCCAAAGGCTTTCCATTTGTCGGCCACCGGTTGGACGGCCATCACTTCTGCATTGGGGCCGTCAATCTGGAGGCCGTTGAAATCCAAGATGGCGGTTAGATTGTCCAGCTTATAATGGGCGGCGGCCATGGAAGCCTCCCAGATTTGACCTTCCTGGCTTTCCCCGTCACCAATCATGACGAAGATTCGCCGCGGGCTCTTGTCCAGTTTCGCCGCCAGCGCCATCCCGACACCGGTGGCCAGTCCCTGGCCCAGTGAGCCGGTGGTCATCTCCACCCCGGGGACTTTGCACATATCGGGATGCCCCTGCAGCGGGCTGCCGAGCTTGCGCAGGCTCATGAGTTGCTCTTTGGGGAAGTAACCGGCTTCCGCGAGAGCCGCATATAGTACCGGACAGGCGTGCCCTTTGGAAAGGACAAAACGATCTCGCTCCGGCCAATCCGGCCGGGCGGGGTCATGGCGCATGATATGGAAATAAAGACAAGCGACGATGTCCGCCGCGGAAAGCGAGCCCCCTGGATGGCCGGATCCGGCCTCGGCCAACATCATGATGATATCCCGCCGAATCTGCCGCGCTCTTTCCTGCAGCAGAGAAACGGTGTCTCCCTGTGGGGCAGGTGCGCTTGATTTGCTTTCAACTTCTTGCTTGCTCATTACATACCTCAATCCGGGAACATAATTCTTTGTCGGACAAACGGAGTCAGACGAGGCTGCCGCTAGGGCAGGGGCAAATCCTCAAACTGATAGGGAAGGGTCTGTACTCCAAGTATTCTTTCCACTCGGTAGCGCACACCGCGCGGTGGGTGTGACGGGGTTGCGAATGTCGCCGTGATGGTCCTGGCGGCTATCTTCCCATTTTCATCATACTGATATGTGCGAGAGATGGAAAGGGCCGCTTTCGGCTGCCCGTCAGCGTCAATAAGTTCCACCTGTTCATTTCTCCACTGTGTTGCCGCATCGGGCTCTTGCTTAGAGGATCTTATTTCCACCTCTACCTGATAAGGCTTCTCCTCCGCGTCTTCTTTCTGCCCCACAAAGGTGGGAGTTATAACAAGACCCTCCAAAGATTGGCCGCAGAATTCCTCCTCGGCCACGCAGATGAAATCCAGCCGGAGGCTTTCTTTCTTCTCATAACACACCAGAGAGGCGGAGAAGGACTTCAGGCTCTCCGCTGCCGGAGCCATGTCCGAGAACCATACCTCTATCGGTATCGTTGTTGGTAGGGAGCCGTTGGGGGTGAACCGAGCAGGAAGACGAATCTGTTGAAATACGAGACTGTTCTCCCGGTCATCAGTTGCCTCAGGTTCTTGAGCCATTTCCAGGAGGTGCTCCAAGGCTTCAGTTTCCCCTTGGATGGAGAGGCTTATGAAAGCGCTCATCTGAGTCCCGGCCGGCTTGGTCAAGTCCAGCACATGCCCCACTGATTCAAGGCATACGGTGTAGGGGCCCACCTCGGTTGTGGCGGGCGCCGCCGCGGCGGGGAATGCCGCCAACATCTGGAGTATCAGAACCGGAATCCAGACTTTCAGTTTCATTGCAGATAATCCTCTTATGATTTCGCTCAACAATAGGTCAGAGCAGTTTCGCCTGGGCGTCGGTGGTTGGCTCAATGCCCAAGTGCTGCAGGGCGCGTTCAGTGACTTTTCGACCCGCAGTGGTACGCACCAAGAATCCGAGAGCGAGCAGGAACGGCTCCACCATGTCCTCCAGGGTGCGAGCCTCCTCCTGGAGAGTGGCGGAAAGGGCTTCTATGCCCACCGGACCGCCGGCGTAGTTCTCGACGATTGTCCTCAAGAGCCTGCGGTCAAGGTCGGTGAGCCCTATATCATCCACCCCCTCCAGTCTCAGCGCCTGGTCGGCGAGTTCGCGGGTAATCTGTCCATCTCCCTTCACCTGTGCATAGTCTCGCACCCGTCGCAAAAGTCGGTTGGCAATGCGAATCGTCCCCCGGCTGCGGCGGGCGATCTCCCGCGCCCCTGACTCTTCCACAGGGACCTCAAGTATGGAGGCGGATCTCTTTACGGCCTTGAGCAAATCTTCTTCACTGTAAAAGGTGAGTTCCTTGAAAAGGCCGAAACGCTGGCGAAGAGGAGAGGAGACCAGGCCCGCGCGGGTGGTCGCTCCAATCAGGGTGAAACGGGAGATGGAGGGGCGATACACGCGTGCGTGGGCGCCTTTATCGAAGATGATGTCAACGCGAAAATCCTCCATCGCCGGATACAGGAATTCCTCGACCGTTTTGGAGAGGCGGTGGATTTCATCAATGAAGAGGATGTCACCTTCCTCCAGGTTGGTGAGGACTGCGACCAAATCTCCGCCCCGCTCCAGGGCAGGTCCGGAAGACCCCTTGAAAGCGGTTCCCATCTCATTGGCGATGATGCGGGCGAAGGTGGTTTTGCCCAGGCCGGGCGCGCCGAAGAAGAGGATATGATCCAGCGGCTCCCCGCGTTTCTTGGCCGCGGCGATGGCGATGTGAAGGGATTCCACCACCTGCTGCTGGCCGATACACTCTTTCAACCGGCGCGGCCGCAGGTTCCAGCGGTCCTCGCGTTCCTCTTCACTGGCGCCTTTCAGCAGCGCATCTGCCGCGCTCTTCTTCTGGCTCATACAACTTTCCTGTTCAGATTTCCATAAGACTGAGCGGGAGAGAATCCACGGCTCTCAATCAGCCTGTCTTTTGGCCCCGGAAGATCTCCTCGAAGAGCTCCTCCGCGGAAGAGATCGCGGGATTCCGCTTCATCGCCTCTTCCACCACTTTTCTTGCCTCCACGGAGCGATAGCCAAGTTGATCCACCAGCGCGTTGAGGGCTTCCCGCACAATCGCCTCCCGGTCTTCTTCCGTTGAAGGAGGGGCGCCTTCCTCTTCTGACATGAGGGCGAATTTTCCAACCTTGCCGTTCAAGGTGGCAATGATCTTCTCCGCCTTTCTCTTGCCGATTCCGTCCAAGCGAGTGAGCATGGGGACATCTCGTTCCTCAATCGCACGGGCAATTATGGCGACCGGCTTGGTCATCGCTTTTGCCGCCGCCGTGGGCCCCATGTCTTCTACACTTATCAGTTTCTCGAAGAACTCACGCTCCAATTCATTTTCAAACCCGATAAGCAGGGGGCGAGATTGATGCTGACTGTGATGATAGGAGATGAACAGCCTGATTTCATCTCCGTCTTTGCCCGCCCGCAAAGAGTGCAGATACTGCTGGCTGATGGGGAGCACCAGCACCTCATATCCCACCCCGCCGGCGAGAACGAGCACACTGTCATCTCCCTTGCGCAGCAGCCGTCCTTCAAGATAGCAAATCACTTCCGTCTGAACCTTTCACTTCTTGGCCTGTGAGGGCGCCGAAGAATCCAGCCGCAGCGCGCCCACCACGGCAAGAGCCAGCGCATCGGCGATGTGTTCCGAGTCCGGTGGTTCCTTCAGTCCGAGGAGCCGCCCTATTGCCACGCTCACTTGCTGTTTAGAGGCACGGCCATAACCGGTAAGCGCCTTTTTCGCTTCTGTCGGGGCGACCTCTGTCACTTCCATTCCTGCTCGCTGAGCGGCAAGGCAGAGCACTCCTCGGACATGGCCCATCACTACCGCGGTATATGGGAAAGAATATGCGGAGTAGAGTTTCTCCAGTGCCATCATGCGGGGCTTCCACTGCCCGAGGATTGCTTCCAGTTCCGCGAAAATGCTTTCCAGACGTTCCTGAAGAGGCCGTTTGGCGGAGGATTTGACTTCTCCAAGATGATGCAACTTGAGTTCTCCATTAACTACTTCCAATACAGCAAACCCTGTCGCCCGCAGGCCGGGGTCAATTCCTACTACAATGGTGCGCCCTGAATTGCTGGTTTCTTCCGCCGCCACAGACATGCGGTCACTCTTGTGTATCTTAGACTCTCGACTCTCGTACTTTGTTGCTACTCGCGAGCCATTTCCTCCAGGACGGCTTCCATCTTTTCCAGTTCCCGCTCAAATCCGGTGAGGTCGCCTGCGCGCAGGCGCTGTTGGGCGCGGCGATAGTGTTCGCGGGCGCGCGCTGCTGCAACACGCAGCTCTTCTGCGGATTTTGCGGCAGTTGGCGGTCTTGGTGCCGCTGCCGCTTCGGCCGGGGTGGGCTTGGCCGCCTCCGGCGGAGTGGGTTTTGCGAATTCCACGCCTTCCTCCAGCGCCTCAGCGGTGAGCCGTGGCGCCGCTCCCACTGCAATCGCCAGGGCCCTCCTCAGTGTTGGAGCGAAGAAGACTCGCAAAGTCTCTCCTTCCTGTCTGCCTACCACTACAAGTTTCAACTGCGGAATGGCTGCGGTCTCGGCTTTTAGGAAGATGGGTTCAACATACAATATCGACTCACCCAGAGGAATCACCAGAAGATTACCTCTCACCACCTGCGACCCTCGCTCACCCCACCAACTGAAGAGTTTGCTCATTTCCGTGTCCGAGTCAATCAAGGCCTCGAACTGGATAGGCCCGAATACCTGCTCCGCGCGTGAGAACTCATAGGTAAGCAGTTCTCCGTAATGATCAGGATCACTGCGCGCTGCCATCCACGCCCGCATGTTATCTTTGCGGAGAGGAGAGAAAGGAATCATGAGAATGAACTCCGGCTTCGTCTCTCCAGGTAGCCGCATAACCGCATAGTAGGCCTGCATGCTTTCTCCCTCCGATACCGACGGTCTGCCGCCATACACGTCTCTGAGGGAGGCCTGTTTGCCTGCTGCTTCCCTGGCGATCTGCCACTTGTCCGATTTGCTGTAGAACTCATCGGGTTCCAACATGTGATAGGTAGAGAGAACTCGCGCCTGCAGATGAAAGAGTTCCTCCGGATACCGAATGTGCTTTCGCAGATTCTCGGGGAGGTCCTCCAATGGGTGGAAAGTGCCGGGGAATATCTTGCTGAGAGTCTTGAGGATCGGATCCTCTTCATCCGCGACGAAGAAACTGGTTGTGCCACTATAGGGGTCAATCACTATCTTCACAGAGTTGCGGATATAGTTGATCCTCCCGTAGGCGCGTCCCGGAAAGGCCCGGTGAGGCTCGGAGTAGGGGAGGCGGCCGGAAACCGTGTATGCATCTTGAATCCAGTAGAGTTTTCCGCTTTCAGAAATGACCATGTAAGGGTCATAATCATAGGCCAGGAACGGGGCAATCGCGTTCAAACGCTCGCGAATGGAACGACGAAAGATGATCTTCGTTTCCTCTGTGATGTTCTCTGAAAAGATCAAATCAATGTGACCGAAGCGCATGCTCAGCGCCAGCCGGTTCAACATGGGGCCGATCGGTACTCCGCCCGTCCCCGTATAATTCGCTTTGGCGGTTATATCGCCTTCGATGGGATAATCAATCTCCGGAAGGGTCGTACGTACCAGGGAATACTGCTGCGAATTGGCGATCTCTCCGAAGTAGATTTCCGGTTGTGTCACCTGAGGAAGGCGGTCACTAACTGGCGGGATGTCACGTACCAAGAGGCGCGGTTCTCCCGCGCGGGAGGCTTCATTGACCGGAGAGAGTACAACACCATAACCGTGGGTGTATTTGATGTGCTCATTTTGCCAACCGCTTTGGGGGAGGCTTCCCAAGTCGATCTCCCGCGGCGAAAGCATGACCTGGCGATACTCGCCGTTTATCGTATAGCGGTCAATATCAACATTCTCGAAATGGTAGTAAGTGTGAAGTTCCTGTTTGCGCTTATACGCCTCCCGCAAAGGCCGATGATCCCACAGCCGCACATTCTGGATGGTGATTCGTTCTTCTTCCAGGTTTTGCGAGTCATAGGCTTTGAGAGGAGGGAAGGCGAGGTCTCTTACTTCCTGCAGCCCAAAGCCGAAGCGGGTGGCCTCAATGTTCCGGGCAATGTATTGGGCCTCCCGGGTCTGTTCGCTCGGCTCGACGCGGAAACGCTGGACCGCGGCGGGNNNNAGAACAAGTCCTCGGAGACGCAGATTTGCCAGCACCACCAGCGCGCCCAGGATCGTTATTGCCAACAGCACATAACAGGCGAAAAGACGGGCATTGACATCGGTGTATGACGCTCCGAAGACAACTCCCCGCTCAGAGTAGAGGAGGTTCAAGGCCTGGAGCCAGTAATCCCAGCCTTTTGATAACAGCCATGCGGCGACGAGAATCGACAGATGGACCTTCACATGAGGAGCAAAAGCCGGCACCCCGCGGACGGTGCGGATGGCCTTGCCCAGATAATGAATGGCGGCGGAGAGAATGATGGCCGCCGTCAAGGCGCCGGCGACGTGGTTTTGCGCCATCTCGATGAGCGGCAATTGAAAGATATAGAAGGAGAGATCTCGGTCGAAAACAGGATCCGCTTTCCCGAAAGGTGTCGAATTGAAGGCCACAAGTGCGGCGAGCCACCGCCGGGAGGCATTTACCGCCACTCCATAGGCCAAGAGCAGGATTACCGCCAGCGCGACACGCCCCAGCCAGCGCTCCAGGAACTTCTCCACCTCATAAGCAACCTGCAGACGGGATTGGCTCTCATACTCATACCAGGCCGCGCGAGGAGCCATTCGAAGAGCGAGCAAGGCATTCCCGTAGACGACCGCGAAGAAGAAGCCTCCAAAGATAAGACCCATGTAGATCTTGGCCGACAGGCCCCGCCAGAAGATCCCTCGATAGCCGACTTCACCGAACCAGAGCCAGTCCGTGAATAGATGTGTCAGCCTCGGCGCAGCCCACAAGAGCAGCCAGAGGACTACGATTATTACGACCCAACGGATTATGCGCGGACGAGCCATCTCACTTCCTCCTCTTCTTCCAATTCAGGTGAATTACCTCTTCGATGCCAGCCTAATGCATGAACATGATCCCGCCGATAATCAAGGCAAGTATAGCACCGACCCACACATAGGGAAGAGTGCGTCTAAGGATTTGGTTCACCTCCAGGCCCAGGTGATTGGCGATCCAGACATTATGGGTATTGGTGGGATCACATACTCCCTGTATCTGACCTACAGAGAGAAGCGCGGCCATTACAGATGAAGCCGGCAACACCGCGGCCATCATCTTGCCGATGCCAAAACCCATGCCATACAGGTTCAGAGGCCCTCGATAAAGGGCAAGTGGAGCGAATATGGCGAACCCCACAACATAGGTGAGCGGCGAGCGCGGCAGGACCGCCTGCAGCAGCGGCTGGAGACTGCCAAGGACAGTAGGATGCATTACCGCATTCACCAACATTCCGATGCCAAGCATCAAGGCCACTGCGGGCGCGACATTGCCTAGGCCTTCGTAAATCGCGCGTGACAACAATTTGGCGCCGCCGGAGCCGGGCCGCCAGGTTGTCGCCAACCCCCAACAGATGCCCACTACCATCGCCGCGGTAATGGGAAACTCGAAGGCCTCCGGATCATGCAGGATCTGCTTGCGCACGGCAAAAGCGAGCACCAAGAGCAGTGGCACAAGCGGGGTGATCAGTGCAAGCACACCCACGGGAGGTTTCGTTTCGGTCGAAGCGGCCGCGGCCCAGAAACTCCGCCGGCCCCGGCGCACTTCTATCAAGGCAAAGGTTATGGTTACTAGCGCGAAGATTCCTGCGGCGGGAATCGCAAAACGCAGGATGGTGGCCGTGTCCAATCCAAGTTCGAGATAGAGCTGCCAATTCGTCAAATTGAAGATACCGCCAAGGCTCATCCCCAGCAAGAAAAGCCCTCCCACCATCATCGGAGCCAGCCCCAGACTCAGCAGGATGGGGAAAACGATAGTCGCCACCATGATCACCGCGCCCAGCCCTCCGAGAGTGGTGAAGAGCAGCGCTACCACTGCAGTGAG
>WVXJ01000129.1:0-4266 GCA_011773575.1 Armatimonadota bacterium
AAGCCCTTCTCTTTCTGCCTCGTCAGAGAGTGCTGCAGCCTGCCACAATCTGTCCAGGCCCCAGGCTGCAAGCCGTCAGAAATCCAGTGTTAACCACTTTTAGGCGTAATGGATAGCAGACTCTCCTTTAATACCTGTTTTAGAGTAGTCTTTCCCTTTGTTGTCTTAAAGTAACGTTCTCTTCGCATTGCATCTTTCTTTGAGAGAAGTCCTTCAAAATAGACCAAACTGCACAGGCAACCTCTTAGAAGTTGAGATATTCTTGCCTTGTCCATGTTCTTTTAGCCTTCGCTCCAGGTCATCAGTAAAACCAATGTAGAAGTTATTATCTCTTAGGCTTAGAAGGACATAGACATAGTAGAAGTTATTCATGGTTCCTTTTATTGCCCTAAACCATTTGCTAACGCTCAGATTTAGAGCATATACCACTCATTGAATTATTGAAATGGCTGCACCATATACCCGAACGAAGTGAGTGGTATATGGCTCCTCGGGCAGGACTCGAACCTGCGACCTAGTGGTTAACAGCCACCCGCTCTGCCAACTGAGCTACCGAGGAGCGAAGAAGATGCGGGTTCTCATTAATTCTACCGGCGAGCGCCGGTTTTCGCAAGCCCTATTCTCGGTCACGGCTGCGTGTTTGGGGGAAGTAGGCGGCAGGGGTTGGAACAGCTAAGCCCGTGAAGCGGTCCGCCGCAGCGGCCCGCCGGCCTGGCCACCCCGCCCTGCGCTTTGAACCCGCACCGGACGGCTCGTCAGTGTTGAAGCGAGAAGTTCCAGTTGTGCCTCGAAGTCGTGCAGCGGGGTGGGCTTCTTGACAGTGCTATAGGCGTTCTCGATTACCCACCGGCGGGCTTGGGTTGGGGTAAACCCTTTTGCTCTGAAGTCTTTAGCGATACGCGGGGCATTGTTCAGACTCTTGGATAACTTGTCTCCATGTTCGTCAACCAGATGTGGTATGTGACAGAGAACGGGCAGTGGATATTCAAGCACGTGCAGGCATTGAACGTAGAGAGTCAATTCACGTTCCAGTTCATCTCCCCGGATGACATGGGTGGTCCCCAGGATGACATCACTTGCTGAACGCGCGAATTGACACAATCCTATCTCCAGCGGTTGGGTGCGCCCTATTCTCTGTCCTCCCAGTAGGAGGTCATGGTAGAAGATGATTTCGCCATTCTCAGGCGCGGAGAGTTCATAAGACTCTGTTTGCTGCATACCCCTGAAACAGACCCGCATGCAATCAACGCCGCCTGCAGTGGCGGTTGGTGAGAGTCTCATCACTTCCGCCGTATCGTCTATTGGAGGAAAATAGCCCGCCCAGCGCTTTTCTCCCACACGCTGCGGCCCACGAGAAGCGAAGGCGGCGCTCAGCCAAGAACCATTGGAGCGTCGGACAAGGAGCTCCGTCTCCTGCGGCGCCGGCAGCCAGTATTTCACCCAGATAGTGTCGGGACGGCTGCCGGAAGGAAGATCGAACTCGATCCAAGGAATCTCGTCTTGAGAATCGGAGGCCCATAAGGTATCATGTCGCCAGTTGCCAACCTCGTGTATGATGGATATCCAATTGGGAGCCACCAGGTGCCTTGGGTCTGAACTGAACGGGATGTACCCTACCTCGCCGGGGCAACAGCTTGAAGCGCGAACAGCAGCAACCGGAATCGACTCGCCGTTTTGCTTGATCTCCACCTGTGCTAGGCAGCAGCCCGCCTGTTGGCGTCTGATCTTCGCTTTTCCCTTAGCCTCCAGGTCATCCAACATGCGCAGATAGGCAGCCTCGTTGCGGCTGTGCATCAATACCCGCTCCCGCGGGCAGATCTCCATCCATTCCAAATCCTCAATGATACTCTCGATTAGCTCAGACGGTGGGAAACGATCGAAAAGATCGTCAATCTGGACTTCAAAACGGCCCCCATAGCGACGAGCAAACTCCTGGTTCAGGATCGCCATGTAGAGATTGCCATGATGCAGCTCTCCACTGGGCGTCGGGCAAAAGCGGGCAACTACCACTGTCAGCCACCTCCTCTGTTAGCGGCCCGCTGCACGGCCTTTTCTCTCTGGAACTCGGCTATTCGCGCGGCAATGGGTTTTTCAGAGCCGTCGGCTCTGAGCATACCCATGGCTGACGTATAGTAACGGGTTGGATCGTCTTGGTCGCTCAGCATGAGCCATATCAAAGCGCCGATGCCCCACTCCCCGTCGGCGACTTCTGCAAACTGAGAGAACCAATCGGCTTGTTCTTCTTCAGTCAACCCAACGATTTCGCCGCGGCTGCGAGTATGCAAAGTCTCTGAGTCGCCAAGTCTAGTAGGAATTCCAAATTCGGTTATCCAGATCGGACAATCTTTCGGAAGCCGCGCGCGGAAATAATCCATCCAGCGATCCAAAGTAGGCTTCCACAACGGAAATGGAATACTCTCACGCCGGAGCGGCATCAGAAGTAAGTGCCAGCTGAATACATCAAAGTATTCGGCAGCGCCGTCCGCAAGTAATGCATTCAGGTAACTGGGTCGCAAGGCATCCAACCAGAGACCGCCCGAGATGATCCGAGCGGAACTATCCGCGTCACGGATGGCCTTACTTCCCAAGACCAATACCTCGCGGTAGAGGCGATGATCGTAGTAGCTCATTGGATTGCAGACAGGGCAATTGGGCTCTGACCAGATCTCCCAATATCGAATCACTTCTCGGTAGCGCTCAACGACGGTTGCAAGGAATCGACTCCACGCGGCTGGATCGGGCATCATGCCGCGATGGTTGTTCCAAATCCACCAATCGCGAGCGGGGAAGTACTTTATACCGCGCTGGCTGGATACCATGCCGATGAGTTCGAGACCTGACTTGGCGGCATCTTCTACGATAGGATCGTAGTAACTGAAATCGAACACTTCCGGCTGAGGTTGAATCAGCGCCCAACTCAAGTCAAGATATCCCAATCCACAGCCAAGAGTGCTGCCATATCGGAAAGCATCAGGTGCCGGATGACATAACGCAATCTCCATTCTCATCTCATCCTTTCGGTTGTTGAATCATGGCACTGGAGAGCTGCATCTACGTTTTCCCCCAAGCAGACTGGTCAGTTTGGATTGGCCGGTTTGAGCTCGTCAGCGCATTTCAGACAAATGGGCATGGGCATGAAGCGGTCTCCCAACGACTTCAAAGGATACACTCGACAACGCCGACAAGCACAGAGAACGTATAACTCGCACCCATAGCATCCGGACAGCTCATGAAGATCCCATCCGCCGCGAAAGAACTCCCACCGTTCGCTTGCCCAGATGTCGGCCAGAGATTTTGTGGTTAAGCTTCCCATGGCTAATTCGGGAAGCCCAACAGCTTCCTCGCACGGATAAACCGTTCCGTCGCTATCCACTGCCAGGTACGTAAGGCCGGCCTGGCAACAGTTCGGTGCTAACGCTGGGCCAAGCGTCTCCCACTTCTCTGGAGGGAGAATCCCGATACCGATTGGGCGTTTTTCACTTGACAGACTACCCGCAACAAGTCCCACACTGCAGCCGCCGAAGTACTGTGAGAAAAGCTCCGACAGAGAAGCTCCTCCGGGAATGACTGAGCGCGGCAGGGGTGTATGTACACCTCGCACTTGCACCCGGTTGGGGTCGTAGGCATCTTGAATTTGTTGCAAGAGCGCGACTTTCTCTTCGATGGCCGCGAGGGTTGAGGAGTGATCGGCAGCCACACCATTCTGATTGAGCAGGAACAGCGTAAAGGATGCCCCCGCGGACAGTACTTCACTGGTCATCTTTGTTAAGCAACCTAAATCATCGGAAGCAACAACCTGTTGCGTGATACAGAAAGGCACGCTCAGCTCTTTCAGTTTCCTCGCTGTGGGGACGATGGTTTCAGTTGCCCCGTCCTTCTCCAGGATTACGAAGGGGGGACGTCCACGCGTCTCCCCAATCGCAGATAGCTTCTGCTGAGCATCCTCATCCAGATTGTCCGGCGCCAACCGCAAGCTGATAGCGGCACGAACACTTCTCAAGGCGTTGCCCCTGCTAGAAAGAAACTCAAGCGCTTGGCGACCACCCAGGAAATTCACTCCGAAAACACCGAGTTCATCAATCTCCGCCGTTAAGCCGGCGAAAAGGTTGGCATCCATGGGGAGTCGGACGGTTGTTGATACCGGCGCGCTGGCAGGCGCGTACTTTGTGGTTACCGGTCGATGCGCGGCACATACCGGGTGTGTCGACGCTGCGTCTCGCGACACCTGCTCGATAATCCCCATCCGCTGCATGGCCTGAAAGAATG
>WVXJ01000129.1:4431-5573 GCA_011773575.1 Armatimonadota bacterium
CGAACATCATCAATAATCAAGCACTCGTACTTCGCCTTCAATCCCTTCTCCCACAAGCCTGTTCCGGCCGCGTACTGGAACGCGGCGGAAGCCAGCACTTGTAGGCCCGTCCCGAATACATGCTTCCTCTAGAGGCTATAACCGGTATGCTGATTCGGCAATCGTTCTAAAGGACGAATTCTCTCTATCTGCGCTGCCCGCGTAGAAACAACCCGCGGGATCGACAGCTGGGCCGAGTTCAGCAATTGCAGGATAATCCAGGGAGACTAAGGCATGCTTTGCAACCTACCGAGCGAAGCCGGCTCCTCAGCTTCGCTCGGGGCAAACGCCCTTGCCCTCCAACTGAAGAACGCAGGCCAACTCGCCTTTCGTGGCGAAGCCCACTTCGCAGAGCAGCAAGCTTACGGCTATTGAATCCGCGTTTGCAGTTATCTTTGTTGATTTACTCGATTTCGGCCAACAGGTAAAGGCTGAGTCAAAGGCGAATCGTTGCTGTGAGGAGGGGGCAATGGCGGATTCGGTGCAAGGCGGGAAATGTCCGAGTTGTGGAGCGGAATGCGAAGAGGCAATGAACTTCTGCTCTGCGTGTGGGGCGCGGTTGATGGTGATTTCTCCGGCGGTAAGCAGGATGATCGAGGATTACCGCAGCCGGCTCGCCAACTCGCCGAAGGATGCAAACGCGCACTATAATCTCGCCCTCGCTTATCTGGAGGCAAAAGATGAGCGGCTGGCAGAGGAGGAATTGCGGCGGGTAATCGAATTGGAGCCGGAGTTTGCCGATGCTTATGTGCGGCTGGCCCGCCTTTATCTGGGCCAAGGCAAACAGGATGCGGCGAAGAGCGAACTGGAAAGAGCGTTGAAAGTGGCNNGCAAAGCGGTTGATGGATTCGATAATTAACCCCAGATAAGCATAAGTGATTCACGAATTAGCCGCGGATAAGGCGGTTTCATTCTCCTTTTTCGGCTTCTTGCACTCGGCGGACGAGTTGGTAGGCTTCGTCGAGGACTTCTTCTATGCTCTTGTTTTCGGTGTCGATGGTTACGGCATCGGGGGCCGCGCGCAGGGGGGAATCGGTGCGGGTGGAATCGCGCTCATCCCGTTTTCGCATTTCTCGCTCAATATCTTCCTGAGTAGTGCCTCC
>WVXJ01000129.1:5595-6402 GCA_011773575.1 Armatimonadota bacterium
CTCTTCGACAGAGGCGGTGAGGAATATCTTCACATCCGCCTGTGGGAAGACGACGGTTTGAATATCTCTTCCCTCGACCACCACTCCGCCATTCGCGCCCATCTTGCGCTGTTGGGCCACCAATGCTCTTCTCACTCCGGAGATAGCGGAAACCCGGGAAGCCCATTCTCCCGCCCTGGAGGAGCGTATTTTGCCGGTCACGTCTTCGCTGTCAACTATGATGCGGTTTCCCGCGGCCTCGGTGGTGAAGCGGATCTTGATGGTGCGGGCGATCTCGGTCACTCTTTCCGGATCATTCAGCGGAATTCCAATCTTATTCGCCTTCCAGCCGACCGCGCGATACATGGCCCCCGTATCCAGGTGAACATAGCCGAGCCGCTGCGAGAGCAGTCTTGCCAAGGTGGTCTTCCCGGCGGCTGCGGGCCCGTCAATGGCGATGATGAATCTACGGCTTGGGGCGTTTGAGTTCTGGTTGTTGAGTTGCATCTCTCGACTTTCTATTTTGAGGCTGTCATACAACGCAGGTGCTTTGCTGCGCGCGCCAATAGCGTTACCGCCCAATAGCCCGGCCCTCCCACGCGGCCCCGATAATGCTTGCGGTAGAAACGCAAAAGGGAATCATGGGATTGGGCTATCATCTCCCGCCTGCGCTGGGCGGTGGAGGCTCCATGGTGATGGAGTGCCTCGGCTTCGGGCAGGAAGAATATCTTCCAGCCTGCCTGTTTGAGGCGCAGGCAAAGATCAACATCATTGAAGAACATCGGAAAGCCCTCATCAAATCCACCAACCTCCTCCAGTGCGCTGCGC
>WVXJ01000129.1:6439-10918 GCA_011773575.1 Armatimonadota bacterium
AGACGCGCCATTCCGAGCATATCCATCAAGAGGGCGCGCGGGGTTGGAAATGACCGACACGAAGACTGAGTGGAGCCATCAGGGAAGGTAAGGCGCGGCGCCACCGCGCCAGCCTCCGGGCGGCCCCGCAGTAACTCCGCCAGTCGTGTCAGGCATCCATCCTTCACCTGAGTATCAGGATTGAGAAGCATGATCAGATCGCCGCGGGCGGCTTCGAGGGCCTGGTTGTTCGCCCGGGCATAGAAGAGGTTCTCGGAATTGGCGAGTAATCTGACGTGCGGAAACTCCTCCTTGACCATCTGCGCACTGGCATCCGGTGAGGCGTTGTCCACTACGATGATTTCATACTCTTCCAGAGGATGATGTTGAGCGACCGCGCGCAGACATTCTCTCAATAGATCGCGCGTGTTCCAGGAGACAATACAGATGGAGAGCATGGTTCCCCGACTACCGGTTCAGAGTTGTAAGTTGCGAGTTGAGGGTCATAGCTCTAAGGCTCAACTCGTTTTGTCATATACGGCTTTGGGATCGAAGAGCCGTTCACCGATGACTTCCCATTCGCCGTCTTTCAAGCGGCGATAGAAACAGGAACGAAAGCCCTCGTGGCAGGCGGCCTCTTTGATTTGCTCTATCTTCATCACCAGGGCATCGGCATCACAATCCAAGAGGATTTCGCGGATTCTCTGGCGGCGGCCGGAGGTCTCCCCCTTCATCATTACCCGCCCGTGGCTGCGGCGAAAGACGTGCACGAATCCCGTCTCCAGGCTCTTCTGCAACGCTTCCCGGTTCATGTAGGCGAGAGTTAACACTTCTCCGGTGTTCACCTCCTGGAAAATGACCGCCAGCAGGCCTTTTTCATTCCATTTCAGTTCAGCGGGATTCATATCCGTCCCTCTTCTTGCGTAGCTCCTTACCGGTTTATGCGGCGGGCGTGTATGCTCCCCCGGTTGCCATATAAGATTATTTTAAGCGGAGACATTCGCCTGAATGATAGCGAAATCCGGCCTCGGTGACCAGCCATATCCGGCGGCGAGTTTGGTCTTTGTCTGTTCACGGTTTTGTCATTGATTCCCGTTAATATGGAACATATGGCTAGGTCGGCGAAGCCGACCGCTGTGGTGGTCAGAGGCCTAGCCATTGTCCGTCTTGGTCAGCGTACACCTGAGCGCTTGTTACGGAGAGGGCAATCCCACAGGAGGAGGCAAAAAGTGATTTCCCGTCATCGGTTGATTGGAGGCTTTATTAGGGGCTTGATACTGCTCACAGCAATGAGCGTAATGACAGTTGTCCTGTTCGGCTGCCAGGGCGCCCAGCAAACCGGAACACAGACATCGTCTGCGCAAGAAGAAAAAGTATATATCTACATCCCATGTGGCATGAGAGAGCCTTTTGACCATGCCATCTCGATGTTCAATGAGACTCATCCGGGGCCTCAAATACAGCCTTACTTCGATAATGCTGTAGTTCTGGTAAGAAAGATAAAAGACGGGGATCGGCCGGATCTGGTGGTTTCTCCGGGCAAGGTGGAGATGCTGGACCTTGATGATGACGGCTTGATAGATACCGATTCAATCACCGATATCGGGACCTATACCCTCGTGCTGATTGTGCCCCGTGACAATCCGGGGGAAGTGAAGAGTCTGCAGGATTTGACCAAACCATCCGTGCGTACGGTTGCCATTGCGGAGCCCTCAATGAACTCCGTCGGCCTCTATGGCAAAGAGTCACTGGAGAGTCTCGGCTTGTGGGAGAAGATAAAGGGCAAGGTCATCAACCCTGAGCACGCCCTGGATGCTGTGACTTTCACCGCCACAGCCAAAGTAGACGCCACACTCGCTTACGAAACCTGTCCCCTGCAATCTGCCCCGGAAAAGGCTTCCAAGGAGAAGGTGAAGATCATAGAGGAAGTCTCGGCGGGAAGTCATTCGCCCATAGAAGTAAAGATCGGCGTATTGAAGGAAAGCCCAAATCCCGAGCGAGCCAAGGAGTTCGTCAAGTTCCTCACCACAGAGGAGGTGCAGGCGACCTTCCAGGAGACCGGCCTTCCTCGGATCTCCAACCTCACGGCTGCTTCGGCGTGCGTTGTGGAATAGTCCCGCCTGTTTGTGAACTCAGATGGCGCTCGGCGAGTATGATGGCGACATAGTCATCATAGGGGCGGTCGGGAAACAGCAGGCTGCGGGGCAAGAAACGCTTCCAACCCACGGGCGGATTCTCGGCGAAAAAGCGGCGTCGGCCTTCTTCCGTGGAGCGATGCTCATCCACCAGAATGATCTCCATCTTGATGCCCGCCGCGCGCAGGCGGCGGACCAGTTCTTCCGTCCCGGTGCGGTCCCCGAGAACCAGCCGGGATATACCCTTTTCTCTCACCAAGGGCAAGAGCAGATCAGGTAGTCCGTCGGTCGCCACCACGGCCTGATAGAGGACTCCCTGTTCGGCATCGATCACTGCCAGGCCGCACTTGTCACGGCCTGGATCTATGGCTGCTATAGGCGTGGACGGCTCTTTCATGCGCTTAACGCGGACCGATGATGGTTGACGGTCATCTCCTCTCTATTGCCAGTTCCAACTCGAGAGGCCCCACAGTCCAAGTGTCCTTGGCAGCGCGGGCAACAATCTCCACCGACGAACGGCGACGTTTTATCTCCCTTATGATGCCGAAGATCTTATCCGGGCTGATACGGCCCACAGAATAGCGGCTGGTTCCGAATAGTAGAGCCTTCTCACCCGGTGACGGCAGATCCGGCAAGATCTCCTTCTGGCGGGCACGGGTGGAAATATCCTCCCTTAACCACCCCACTATTTCCGCCAGCAGTTCGCCTTCGGATTTTCGCGGATTCAAAGTCGTAGAGCCCAGTTGCTCACCCTGCTTGAACAACAGGTGATTCGGCGTAAGAGTGAGATTCACCGGGACCGGAAGGCCGCGGGGAACGTTCAATAGACAGAAGGCGCGTACGATTACACTGCCGCTCGGTGCGTGAATCTGGCGGGCGAGCATCTCCATCACCTCTGAATCTTCATATATGCGGATTTGCCCATTGCCCGGCTGGGTCAGTATCCGGGTGGGAATGACGACGCGGCCGTTCTCATCTTCTGCCGCTCCGGCTTGCCGCGCCCTTGTCTCCAGACTGTGGACGAATTGCTGCAGTTGCCTTCGCAATGCAGTAATCGGCTGGTTCGCTTCTATCCTCTTCCGACCCAACTCCTCCCCCACCTCGAAGATGACCTCTTCTGTGAGTATGGGCGTGGTCGCTCCGACCAGCGCGTCCAGTCTGGCATTCAATCTGGCTACTTCTGTTTTCAACCCATCACGCTCTTGCCGCAGTAACTTCGCCTGCTTCTTCAGCCCCCGCACTTCTTTAGTCAAGGCGTCTCTCTGGCTGGCCAGTTCATCACGTTGGCCCTCCATCTCCAGCAATCGCCGTCCCTGCCCAAGGGCCAGCCTCTCTCCTCTCTTGAGTTCCGCTCGGGCCGCGGTCAGTTGTTCCTGCACCTTCTGGAGACGCTCCTGTGACTGGCTCAGCCGTGCGGTCACATTCTCCAATTCCTCGTTGACGGACTTCAGCTTGGCGTCCGCCTCCTCCAGTTTGACGGAAACCTCATCCATCTTGCGCTTGGTATCCGCAAGATCTAGCAGAGCGGCTTCCCTGGCATCTTCTATCTTCTTGGTGCGTTCTTCCGCGGCGGCAAGGGTGCTCAGGCTCTCTTCCAGTTTGGACCCCAATGCGCTCATCTGGCTGCGCATCTCATCAACCTGGGTCAGGCCCACCCTCACCTTCTCCGACAAGGCCGCCGCCGCGATTAGAGTAATCAGGGTAATCATCATGCCCGCGAGCACGGAGAAGGCTATCGCCGTATATCTGGGCCTCAGCCCGAAAAGCGTGATCCTCCTGCGGCCCAACCGCCGGCCCAGAACATCCCCCAGATAAGCGATGAGCCCGCTTACTAAAACGAGTACCAATACCAGGAAGAATCCGTAGGTGCCCTTCATACTTGCCTCATTCGGCCGAATTATAGGCTTCCAGACAATCAAGGTCAAGGAAGCGCAACCGGCGTACTCTTGATATGATAAAATAGAGTTTGGAGTGGGCCAGGGGATCGCTCCCGCCTACGCCAAGGCTTCGGCGGGCAAGCCCGCTTATGCTGATGGCGAAGACGAGGGAGGAAAGTCCGGGCTCCACAGGGCAGGGCGCTCGCTAACAGCGAGGCGGGGTGACCCGACGGAAAGTGCCACAGAAACGACACAGCCCTACTTCGCCAAGGCTATGTAGGGTAACGGTGAAATGGTGCGGTAAGAGCGCACCAGCGTGCTGGTGACAGTGCGGCTGGGCAAACCCCGCCTGGAGCAAGGCCGAATAGGGGACCTAAACGCTGGCCCGGCGTGGCCCCGGGTAGACCGCTAGAGCGCGTGAGCAATCACGCGCCCAGATAGATGATCTCCCACGACAGAACCCGGCTTATCGGCCCACTCCGCTTTTT
>WVXJ01000149.1:0-1205 GCA_011773575.1 Armatimonadota bacterium
GAAGAACTCGATCCCAAGACTCTGGAGAGATTGCGCTCGCTCGGCTACATCAAGTGATATGAGCTATAATGAGAAAGGTCAAAGCAAACCGGGGATTCGAGGTGAAGCGCGCAAATACTGAGAAGGAACTTGCATGATATGATTCTTCGGAGACTGATTCTTACGCTTGTAATGGTTGTCATTGGAGCAATCCTGCTCTTCAATATAAAAGCAAAGCGAGACCGTCAGGCGACACTCAGCGGCAAGCCCAATATAGTAGTGATCCTCGTTGACGCGCTGCGGCCGGATCATCTGGGCACATATGGATATCCCCGCCCCACCTCGCCCAATTTGGATAGACTCGCGGAAGACAGCATCGTCTTCGAGAATGCCTTCGCACAATCCCATTCCACCTTCCTCTCGGTCCCCTCACTGTTTACGTCGCTGTTCCCTTTGGAGGCGACAAAGAAGAAACTGGGATTCTTCAGCCTCAGAGAAGAGACTACCACCTTGGCCGAGCGCTTGGTGCGTGCAGGCTATCTAACCGCAGCCTTCAGCACGAATGTTATCGTGCATTCTGATTATGGACTCCATCAGGGCTTTGCCAATTTCTTCTGCGAACATGATCTCCCGGCAGTACCGCTGACCGACGAAGTTCTCAAATGGCTGGAGAAGAACTCGCGCCGCCCGTTCTTCCTCTACATGCATTACATGGATACCCACTCTCCATATGCGCCGCAGGGGAGGTTTCATGCGGAGTTTGTGCCCCAGGATTACCGTCCCTCCCGCAAGATAATCTTGAGAGCTCACGGCCGCGACCTGAAAAGGCTGATAAAGATAGGCTACGAATTCACCGAAGAAGACAAGGCTTTCGTAACAGGATCTTACGATGGAGAGATCGCTTTCGTGGACTGGAATATCGGTCGTATTATCGAGCGCTTGCGACAAATGGATCTCTACGATGATACCGTCGTACTGCTGCTGGCCGACCACGGAGAAGAACTCTGGGAACACGGCAGCGTAGAACACGCCAAAACACTCTACGATGAAATCATAAGGGTTCCGCTCATCTTGAAGCTGCCGGCAAGCGAGGCTCGCTCAGGCGAAAGGGTATCTACTGCGGTGGAACTGCTGGATGTTCACCCGACTCTCATAGAACTTGCCGGCCTGCCGCCTACACCGGGCGCCAGAGGAAAGAGCCTGCTGGAGGCCGATGCCCGTGAGCA
>WVXJ01000149.1:1223-1583 GCA_011773575.1 Armatimonadota bacterium
TGGAAACTGATTGACAAGCCCGATCCTGACCAAGATGAATTGTACAACCTGAAGGAAGATCCGGCGGAAACCAGGAACCTGATCGCAGAACATCCAAAGATAGCAGTCAAAATGCGGGCCCACATGGTGGACCTCACACAAGCGGAAGAGCCGCAGGCAATGCAAAAATATAAGCCCCTCGACCCCGAAACCGAGAAACGACTGCGCGCTCTCGGCTACATAGAGTAACTTGAACTAGGGCTGGCGAGACGCGCGGAAAGCAAATATGAAAGCAGGGAAACGTAGGCGGCATTACCCGTAACATATACGTCAGTACTTAGAAAACCGAGGAAAAAAGCGCGGTACTTCTCGGCAATATCG
>WVXJ01000149.1:1755-4697 GCA_011773575.1 Armatimonadota bacterium
CGCCATCAGCAAAACCAGAATCGCAATCACAACCGAATAGGTCGCTGCCGCCGGCAGCCTTCGCCACCTGTGAGTAAAGGGATGAATAACCAGCCACACCAAAAGAACCGGCGGAAACACCACCACCGCCAACAATGCCACCCAATACCCCGCCGTCTCCATGAACCCCGTCCACCTAAGAATTGCCTTCAGTCTCCAGCCAACCGCACCCGCGCCCAATTCTAGCAAATCCGGAGCACCCGAGTGGTTCCCGCACGATCCCGGCGTTGCCTCTGAGCGGTCTTCAGTCAGGTGTGAAGGTACAGCGAATATCGCCGGAGCCAAGCAGAAACATGCGAAAACGGGCCGCGGCATTTCCGCGGCCCGTTCTATAACTATAACTATACTTGCTGAAAAATCGCGCTATGGTGTCGGCATTGGCAGGTTCGGGCCCAACTCCGCTCGCACCGGATTCCCGACTACCTTCGCGTCAGGAGCAGACCACATCCAAATACCGTCTATGTCATAACCATGGGCTGTTCGTGCCAGGATCTTATTGCCGGCTATGGTTATTGACCCCACCACCGGACACAGCGAAATATCGGATGCCCATTCGAGCACACCGGCGTCACTGTTGCCGTTCAGATAGAAATTGTTCCCGAAGATCTTGGTTCCACTGACATTCCAGGGAGTAGTCCAATAGAAACTGTTGAACACAATCCCGCAGCCGTCGTTGTGGTGTATCTCGTTATTGATAATCTGGGTGTTGAGGGTGCTGGATAAGTACCTGCAGTGGCAGACCATGATACCGCCGGTAAAACAGCAGGCTCCGAAGCTAGCGTAGTCCAGGTTGCTTCGGATGGTGTTGTTGACGATCCTGGAGCCGTCTGTCAAAGCGATGCCTATGCCGATAGTGTTGTTCTCAAGGACACAGTGACTCACAGTGACATTCGAGAGGCCCGCGGTGAAGCCATTTGCATCTGCGTAGTCGTACCCGTCTATCCAGACGCCGGCAGCCCATCTCCTTGTGCCTCCGGAGATGGTGAACCCGGAGACGGTCACATCACTGCTCTTAATCTGGATGACGGGATCGGTGCTCAACACAGCACCCGTCACTGCTGTCACATTCGCTCCCTTCACTCCGCGAATGGACACCGGCTTGTCCACGACGATGTTCTCCGTGTAGGTGCCGGGTGAAACATTGATGATGTCACCGTCGGAGGCGGCCGCCACCGCCTCTCCAATGGTCGCATAATCGCCGGGAACCGTAATGGTTGCCCCAAAAGTCGCGCTCGCCGTCAACACGAGCATACACAAGAAGACCAGGATCACAGTACACTTCACTTTATATTAAGACCTCCTTCCTCATTCTCACATCAATACCGCGTATAACCGCGAACCGGCGCAGTTGCCTTCTATCTGTTATCGGCCGCTGCATGAACTGACACTGCTCAGGTCGGCCCTATAACTTCACGCTCTCACGTTTGCTACAGTTGCTTGCGCCCTCTTACTATTATATCGATTTCTTGTCAATCCGGCAATTTCCCAGACATTTTCGCCAGCTCAGGGCCCACCCTCAGCGCCGCTGAGCGCACCACCGCTGCTGCCTCCTGCCTCCGATTCCTCACTTCGCCACTTCTCTCAAGATAGATTATTAGAACTCTCACTTCGAGATTACGAGATCAGTCTATCTTGAGAACTCCGCAGCCGCTGCATAATCATCCTTTCGGCCAATTGTCCAATCAGCATTGCAGTTATAGCCTCCAGAGTAAGCATATATTCCAGGACCGGCCTGCACGTATAGGCTCGCACCGCATTCCAGAGCGCGGCCGGAATTTCAATCATTCAGAGGCCCGACAGATGAAACACTTTCAACCTGTGGGAGAAGTCGTCGAAACCGAAGTACCGGTGCTTGATGATGATGCCCGCCTGGTGCTGCGAGAGGATTTTCGCATGCGGCGGGAAGATCACTTCGTTTCCTTTTGGCGGGTCGGCGATGATGCCACCGTGTGGGATCATGTGCGTCTCGATCCCTCCACCGCGGTCATGATCGCACTGTTCGACGGGAAGCGTACGGTTGGCCAAGTGATAAAAGACTTCACCTGGGTGGCAAAAGTCTCCGAGAAGGACGCCCGTATTGCGCTGGGTCGATTCATGAACGATGACGAAGGGCGTTTGATTCCCACCGACGGTATCCCCGAAGAGAAGCACTCTCGTTATGATCCAAGGTCCTTCATCATTCCGTTTTCCGAAGTCAGTATCACTCGCAAGCGCACATTCGCGCCGTTATCGCTTGTCTGGATGATCACTAATTCTTGTGTGGCTGACTGCATCTACTGTTTCGCCGAGCGTCAGCGGCACGGTAAGGGAGGCCCACCGCTTCCATTGAGCAGAGTGATTGAGATCCTTGATGAGGCCGCCAGCCTTCACATCGGGGGCATCGTCATCGAAGGTGGAGATCCGTTCACCCATCCCCAAATCGTAGAGATCATCGAGGCAATGATCGCCCGCGATATCCATGTTGCTGTATCCACGAAATGTGGTTTGTCAGAGGAGATGATCGGCCGCCTCTCAGATGTAGGTTTGAGAAGGCTGCAGGTCAGTATTGATACTCTTGACGAGCAAACCCATGCCTTCCTGACTCAATCGCCCGGACTGCTGCCAAAAACCCTAGGCACGATTGAGCACGCGCTGGCGGCCGGCTTTAGCACTCTCGTAAACGCGGTGCTCACTCCATACAACCTTCATCAAATCCGCCCTCTGGTGGAGAAGTTAGTCTCCATGGGAGTATATTCGATCAATTTCAGCGAATATGTCCGCTCCGGCTATGTGCCCCGTGAAGATCTCTTCCTTACCTCTGAACAGTACGAAGAAGCATCACAGATGGCGGAGGAATTGAAGGAGAAGTACGACGATAGAAATATTCGTGTTGAACGTCTCGCGACGCTCCCATTTGCAGAACG
>WVXJ01000149.1:4722-5147 GCA_011773575.1 Armatimonadota bacterium
TCTGAGGGCCCCTCTGTGGTGGGAGATCTTTCCCACCAATCACTGAAAGAGATTTGGAATTCAGACCGTGTCGATGCTTTCCTGCTCCCTGATCAGAGCCTTTTTGCAGGAACGGCATGTGAGAACTGCGAGGAATTTGAGGAGTGCCATGTTGGCCGGGGACGCTGTTTCATCCAGTCGTTCAAGGCCTATGGCACTGTCTTCGCGCCCCAACCAGACTGTCCCAGGGCGCCCCGGCCCAAGGTGCGCCCGTGGTCAGAAGCGCCGAATGCCAATGGGCCGCCGGCTTCGGACAGCCCGACAGTCACGGCGGCGGCGTAATCTTCGAATCTTGGGCAGGAGGGAGGTGAAACGAGATGCTGAAGAACCTCAGTTCGCTGATGGACATGGCGGGAATGAGTGGTCTCAATCCACTCGGCGGAGCT
>WVXJ01000149.1:5186-17945 GCA_011773575.1 Armatimonadota bacterium
GGCGCCAAGTGTTACGCGCCTGCAACAGCAGGAGTGAAGTGCCGCGAGTTCACGACAGCTGTGTCGTGTTCTAGTAGTGATCTTGCCGCCCACTGCTACTACACCACAGGCGTCATCCAGTGCTAGGAATGTTGGGGTAGTTGTGGCCCGAACATGAGGAGATTAGCCGCGTTTGAGAAGACGCGGCTATCTCCCTAACGTCTACAGGCAATGATTCTCTGTCTTCAGTTCACCTTGAATACGATTTCGCGTTTATCTGTTGTGACCGGCATGACACTGATGTTTCCAACCCAACAAACCTGGCAAGATGGCTCCGCACCTGCATCGGCGGGCGACTTTCAGACTCGATCATCGTGAGCCCTGACGGCTAAACCTCACTACTTCACTGGATAAGAATTGATCGGCCGAGTTGTTAACTCCGCGTATTGTCCCTACACAGGCAGCCCAGATAGAGAGAAATCATCCTTTAGAGCGATTGTCCAATCAACATGCCGGCTATAACCTTCAACCAGGAACATGCATTTTACGACCGGCTTACAAATAGAGGCTTTCGCCGCATTCCAGCATGTGGCCGGATGGGTTTGTGAGAGGAGGGCATCATTTGGCTGGCATTTCAATCATTCAGGCGATCTGATTGATGGATGATGGGAGTCGCCGAATAGTTGGGGGTATCCGGCCTCAGACGCCCCGGCAGTACCGGCGGCTGCGTAGTCTCCAAATCTTGGGCGGGAGGGAGGTGAAATGAGATGCTGAAGAACCTCAGTTCGCTGATGGACGTTGCGGGAATGAGTGGTCTCAATCCACTGGGCGGAGCCAGTCTCCTGGGTCTCTGCTACGGAAGTGGCGCAGTAGGTGTCATATGCCATGACGGCTATGGAGCCTACTGCCCCAGCAGTACAGGGCAGACATGCGACGCCGGCGCGGTTGGCGTCAAATGTTACGCGCCTGCAACAGCAGGGGCGAAGTGCGGTGACGGAGGAGTGATAGCTGTGTCGTGTTCCATTACTGACAATGCCGCCCACTGCTACTACACCACAGGCGTCATCCAGTGCTAGGAATGTTAGGGCAGTTGTGGCCCAAACATGAGGAGATCAGCCGCGTTTGACAAGACGCGGCTATCTCCCTGACACATACAGGTGTCACCTGGAGCCTTACGGTGAGATTCGAGTGCCATTGGAAGCCAGCACGGTACACAATACTGAGAGGGGACAACTATGGAAGAGCGAGAGGAAGCGCGACAAGATAGAGCAGTTTTCCATCGTATGTCGGTAGCCGGCCGCAACTTCGCATTCGATGTCGGTACTTCTGCCGGTTTCCAGTTGGACGATCTTGCGTCAGAGGTTCTACAGACCTTTGCGAAGTTACCGCGTGAGGCCGCACTCGAAAGGCTTTCCAACCGCGGGCCCGAGGTAGATGAAACTGTCCGAGAGGTGCAATCCTTGCTGCTCGGCGGCTTCTTCCAGCCTGACGTGGCCGCAACCGACCCGCCTGCTCTCACTCCGGAGGATCCTCGAGAACTGCATCTTGCCATTACCTACCGCTGTACACTCCGCTGCCGATACTGTTATGCACACCCTCAAGAGGCGGGAGGGCGTGACGTTGAAACAGATATGTCCGAGAAGGTAATTGATGCCGCCTTCGAATGGGCCGCGAATCACTTCGCAAAAGATGCAAACAAGCTCAATGTATGGACCGGAGCCACGGGGGAGTCTCTGCTGTCCCCGCATGCTCTTGAGCGAGTGCAACAGCAGGCTGAGCGATATGCCGCCGCCATGAACAAATCCATCACTACAGTGGTGCATACCACAAACCTCACTCTTGCAGACAAGCCCGAGATTCGCAGCTGTTTGGCAGATAAAGACTCTTGGTGGAGAGTCAGCATTGACGGTCCGCAGCACATCAACGATGCCATGCGCAGGTTCCCTGATGGCAAAGGTTCTTATGAAGTAGTCGCGTCGGCTCTCAGTGATTTGTGGACTAATCCGGACTTGCCGGACAGGTACACGGGCGCCGCCACAATCACCGGGGAACATCCGAATGTAACCGATATCTTCCTTCACCTCCACAAAATGGGATTCAGATGTATACGCATGAGGCCGATTCGCATGCGTCACAATGAATCCTTTGCCATCAATGAGCGGACCATTGGCGCCATCAAGCAGGGGTATTCCGATTTCGTCGAGTTCTTGCTCCAGCAAGATGACGATACTCTACTGGGATACCTGAAACCGATTTGGCACTACCAGGACTATTTCGGACGGTTCATGTTGCGGGCCTTATCACCCCAAAAGGGCCTATATCGCTGCGGCGCGGGCAAATGGATAGCCGGAGTGGACACCAACGGAGATATCTATCCCTGCGGCCCTATGATAGGGATATTGGAATCCCGGATGGGGTCGGTATTCACAGGAGTATCAGAGGAGGGGCAGCGGCTCTATCGCGAGGATCTTCTGGTAACCCGCAAGCCAGTCTGCAAGGAGTGTTGGGCGCGCTATCTTTGTGGGGGAGGCTGCTACGTCTCTGCATTTCTTGTGAATCAAAGAGCTGACTTGCCTGACCCTTATGACTGTGAACTGATGCAACACCTGATCGAACTCGCCATATACATGGGGGCACGTCTGCGCCATGAGCGCTCCTCAATCCTCCCTGAGCTTGACTCCCAGCCGAAGAACTGACGGGCGGCTTATTAAGCTGTGTATGAGAAGGCGTAACAATACACCGGGCTAGCATACAGGCATACACTCAGACCTGCGCCTCAAACTTCGGGCCGCCGCTCCTCTCAAAGCCTCCAATATTTACAGCCCTGCCGGAGGCAGGTGCTCTTCCGCGCAAGTTGGCGCTTTCTCAACAAATGTTGTGTCGGAGGGGGGAATGCTCGGTCACCCACAGCGCCAACTCCACGCGATTCCGGATGCCAAGTCGAGCAAGGGCATTGCGAATATGGGACTTGATAGTGCTGAGCGAAAGAAACAGTTCTTCTGCGATCTCAGCATTGGTCTTCCCTTGCGCGACAAGGCGCGCAACCTTCATTTCGCAATTTGTAAGTAGAATCGTGCTGCGAGGAATGATGAGATTCTTGCTGTGCTGTAATGCATTGTGCACCTCGCTCTGTGTAGGGCTGTCTGCGCTCTCAGTGAAAGGTTTCTCCATGTGGCACAGTCTCCTCACAAGTACAGAGATGACTTCCGAAACTGATTACTTCAAGGTTAATTCCGCGATCGCAACGTTAGCAGGATGAGACCTGCAAGCCTGCTGCTTCCTTGCCAAATTGTCTATCCCAAAGCGTTCGGTAAATGCCTCCTTGTGCCATGAGTTCTTCATGGGTGCCTTCTTCAGTCACGTGACCGCCGTCGAGCACGAAAATACGATCCGCCGCGCGAATTGCCGGCAGCCGGTGGGTGACAACGATCAGAGTACGCTCCCCGCTCCGCGGTCGCACTGCCTCCAAAACACTCCCTTCAGAGGTTGTGCTGAGGGAAGAAGTAGCTTCATCTAGAATCAGCACTCGGGGATTCCGTATCAGGGCGCGGGCAATGCCGATTCGCTGACGCTGCCCTGCGGACAGCATACACCCGCCCTCACCGACTTTGGTGTCATAGCCTTCGGGCAACTCGGTGATGAACTCGTCAGCATCCGCCAAACGCGCAGCCCTGTAGATCTCCTCCTCTGTGGCCAGCGGACTGCCGTACAGGATGTTCTCGCGAATCGTTGCATTGAAAAGATAGGTCTCTTGAAGAGCGATCCCGATCTGGCTCCGGAATGGTGCGAGTCTCAATCTTCGCAAAGGCCTTCTGTCAATCAGAACCTCTCCGCCGTCAGGGTCGTAGAGGCGCAGCAGCAGATTGAGTACGGTTGTCTTGCCGGTGCCACTGGGGCCGATAAGTGCAATAAACGAACCGGGCGTTATCTCCAAGTTGGTTCCATCCAAGACTGGCTTGCCAGGTACGTAACTGAAACTGACGTCCCGCAATGCCAGAGCGCCTTGCAGCGGCCCGGGCGAGACCGCATCCGCCGGCTCCCGGATACGATCTTCCTGTTCCAAAACCTCAAGGACGCGATCAACCGGAACCAGTTCGTGGAGTACGTTTTGGTAAAGACCGGCCAGCCTACTTGTTGCCTCGAGCAGCTGCATCAGGTACATGGAAAGCGCAATCAGCGTGCCGACCTTCATATCTCCGTTTACCACCCGGTAACCCAAATAGAGCCCCAGCAAACCCTGGCCGACAGAACTGATAACAACGCTGCTAGTGCCGCTCCATAGATTCAACCAGTAACCTCGGAAAGCAAGTCGAATGAGTCTTATTTGATTGGAGAGGTACTCTCGTATCTCCTTTGGCTCACGCCCGAAAGACTTGACCAACTTCACTTGGGCGATGCGGTCGGTGGCTTCACTGGTGATGCGTTGACTCTCCGCCGCGTTGAGGCGAGCCAGGTCGCGCTGGCGTCGCCCGAAGTAGCGAGAATGAACGGCGAAGATCGGCGCCGCTACCCCCGCCAGCAAGGCGAATCGCCAGTCGAGCCATATGATGGCTATGAGCGGATACGCGGCGGAGACGAACGGACTGACTATGGTGGAGGTTATCCCGCCGACGAAACTGGCGGTGCTTGGAATGTCGGAATTCAGTCGGTATAAGATCTCGCCGGTGGAGCGATTTTGAAAAAAGGAGAGCGGCAGGCTGTACATATGACGCAGAAAGTCGGATCGCATGGAGAATGTCAGATTCTGGGAAGCGTAGAGTTGAAGATATTGCTGAACGCTGGAGCCGACCTGAGAAAGCAGCAGCATTAGAAGGCCCGCCACGGCCAATGCCAGGAGCAAATTCCAATCTCGGTTGGCATAGGCAAAATCAAATGTGAGCTTGGTGATATACGGCCCCAACATGCCGCCGAAACCGGCGATAATACCACACACCAGTATCGCTATCTGGATGTCCAGATAACGCACTGCATACCTGCGGAATCGGAGATAGCGACGCAGAGAGTGTCTGCGCCCTGTTGTCGTTGAAGAAGATCTCACGGCACACCACCGAGTCCAATGTTCCCTGCCGCGGAGCCTTTGCCCGTCTCTGTCACTTCCTCGCGATTAAACACAACTGACAGTGCTCGCCGCGTCCGGCTCCACATGGCGACACTTACAGGAGCCGCCGCCTCAAGGATTTCCGGAGAAATCCCCTCACCCATATCCGGCGAAACCCGCAACTGTGCGGTCACTTGCCAGGCAATGGAGGTCGAGGATGCTTGTGTCGGCTCTACTCGCGTTACCGTCGCCTGAAACTCAGGACCCGGCTTCCCCGTAGGGCCGACTATGGCCCCGTGCAATACGCTGCCTACTTCGATCTTGGGGCGATCCTCCTCCGGCAAATCGAATCTCATGATGACCTGATTGGAGTCTTTTTGAAATACTGCCGGGGCTCTAACGATCTCCTTGATTCTCACCAGCCAGAGCAGTCCCGCCATGCTGCCCAGCGCAACCACCTGTGGTAAGACAGCCATAGAAAGCAGAAATAAGCGTCTTCGCCAGTTTGAGCTGTATCTACTCATTGCAGTCTCGATGTGTGCGGAGCGTACGTACGCGCGCGCGATCCCAGCCTTTCGAGCCCGTCCATGCACACTCTTCAGCTGAGTTTCGCGGCCTATCGGGGACTAAACTGTCACCCATTATACATGGGAAACAAGAGTATGACTGCCAAAAATAAGGGAAAAATTGTACGGTTATACGACAAACATAAGTCGAAAAGGAAAGCAAGTTAAGGTCAAATCACCAATCATGCAACTTTATTGGGATAGGAGAGGAGCAGGAAAAAACGGAGCTGACCTGTAAGCCGGGGGCTGAATGGGTTCTTACAGACTACCAATACAAGCAAACTGCCTCTGATACGGGCGATTCTTGATTCACTGTCCAGGTCACAGAAAAGCCGGGACCGTCCCGAGACGGATGCCCGGCTTTTCCTTCGCCTTCAACCTGACCCATGTGCGACAATATCAGGCCTGTCTAATTAGATGGCCAGGTGCATTTCAACCACAATCGAATCTACATCTGTGCCGTCTGTATCCAGTGATTGGGCTTCGATAGTGAATCGGGATAGTTCCGTTGGCGTCCACGAAATACCCAGCGTAGGGCCGTCAGTTTCCCGTTCCCCTCCGGCTGCCAAATCGCGGTTGAATTCATCCCATCTGAAATACGCAACTGTGTCTACGCCCACTCTCTGATCTATCTCAAGGAACCAACCATCATTGTCAAGATCGGCCCCCCCCGGATCTTCATTATCTCCAAACAGCAGCCCGCCGACAGCCCTGGTTTTCTGCGCGGTATAGTTCCCGATGACACCATATCGCTCAAAAGAATCACGGAAGCCGCCGGTGAGTACAGCCTCTCCCCAATAGGCCCAGGCTCCAATGGAACTTCCCTGTGTGCCAAAGGCGCGCTCCACGGTAACATAGACGTCCATGTGGTTGTCAGAAGCATTCTGTCCGGTTCCATTTCCCAGGCCCACATACCCGGCGAGAGGCCCGTCTACGGCTCCCAGTTCGATTCCCCTGAGGCGGTTTCGAGGGCGAAAGGTGTTGTCATTGGTAGCCCTTCCGGACATTACCTCAGGTCGGCTGAGGGTGATTCTGGGAGGGCCTGACACATTGGAGAGGAACAAGAACGGTTGAAACTGGCCGAACCGGGCCGAGAAGTAATTGTTCCCCAGATCGCTCACAAAGTGGACATATACCTCCTCCACCTCCACCTCTTCGTCATCTATCTTGAACTCGACTTCAGCCAGTGCTGAGAATAGATTGTCCACAGGTCCGCCCAGCCAAAGCACCGCGTCACCTGCAGAGAATACTGTTCCGTCATGTTCCACAGCACTCAGATTGGGTGCCAGGACAAGACTTGCGTAGTCGCCGACCTTGAAATCAGAAGCAGTTACGTCGGCCTGCTCGCCTGGGAGTCGAACTCCCGACTGTAGGTATTGCTTGCCGGTTGCATTCAGCGCATTCTGATGCCAGTGGCACATGTTGCAGCTCACCCCGCCTGCTCGCCGAGAGAACGCAGGAACAGCGTCTGCCGGCAGCATCAAGAACAGCGTGATAAACAACAGCATGGCAAGGGCCGTGAAACTAATGAAACGATGTCCGGTGCCCATCATACCCCTCCTCTTAGGTAATTTGAATACCAGAGCTGAATCCAGCTATTCTTAGCAAACGATAATCCCTGAGTCAATCGGCGATTGTTAGATAATCAGACATCAGATCAGTTACTTTTCAAATAGCAGCAGGGTGTCTTGCGGCACTACTGGGGTGGCGGAGGAACATGGGCATTAGGCGTCGGATGAGGAAATGTCTTGGGGCCGGATGGGGATAACTGAGTGGATGGCTTGTCTCCGTCTGTGACGTACAGTGAGACTATCCAGATGCCCGCGACTCGTCTAGTGCTCAGCCCGGCTCCGGAATGTCGTTGTCAAGCATAGGCCGATATTGCGATTCCCTCACCTGACCGGTCGGCAAGTGCGAGGCAGGTTGATCGCGTTGGATTCAGACCGATGGCTTGATGTTCTGATTCATGTGGAAGAAGTTGGTGGGATCGTATTTATTCTTCACCTGAACCAGCCGCTCATAGCTGGTCCCAAAGGCAGCTGGCACGCGGCCGGTTTCGTCCTGCGTCATGAAATTCACATAGACTGACCCCGCGGCGTGGGGAGTCATCGCATTGAAAAACTCGCGAGCCCATGTGATGCAGCGCTCGTCATCGCTGGGGCTCTCCCATCGGCCATGGAAGTTCATGACGAACTTCGCATCCCGATGACTATAGGCGGTGGCCTCGGGAGGGACGCGACTGGCCTGCCCGTCGATCATACCGATGAAGATCTCACATTGATGGTGGGGGAGGTCGCCCGCGTACCGGACGATCGATTCCAGAGCGTCGCCGCTCAGTTCAGCAAAGTTGTGTGACTTCCAGTAGTTCCGAGCGCCAGGAGCCAGCAGGGGGTCGAAGGCCTTCTGCCAGGCCGTGTAAGGTTGTGGGCCGAGATGCTCGCCGTGAGGCTCGCCGAAGCCGCGCAGCGGCGCAATCGCTCGACGGCCAGTCTCGATGTCTCCAGAGTGGAATACAGCGAGGGCGACGATTTCTTTGCCATGAACTTCCTCGGGCAGAAACGGCAGTGGAGGCGCCTTTCGCAGTACGGCCCAGACGTTCAGTTCTTCAGGGATATCCTCCACGAACTCTAGGTACTTGGTGAGCACCGTCTTCGCCTCATTGAACGGGTACACTATCAACCCACAGAGCACTTCAGGCCCTAGCGGGTGGAGCTGAAACTCGAACATCGTCACAATGCCGAAGTTCCCACCACCGCCGCGAATCGCCCAAAAAAGGTCAGGATTCTCCGCCCCACTGGCGCGCATCCACTTGCCCTCAGCAGTGATAAGTTCCGCAGATATGAGGTTGTCCACAGTCATCCCGTACTGGCGGGTCAGCCAGCCGAAGCCGCCGCCGAGAGTGAGACCGGCAACGCCGGTGGTTGAGTTGATCCCCACCACAGCGGCGAGAGCGAAAGCCTGAGACTCGTGGTCAAGGTCTCCCAGCTTGGCTCCGGGTTCGACGTAAGCCCTGCGTGTCTCCGGATTCACGCGCACGGACTTCATGGGTGAAAGGTTGATCATCAATCCGTCGTCACAGACCGCGTTCCCCGCGATGTTGTGACCGCCGCCGTGAATTGACACCTCAAGCTCTTGATGGCGGGCGAAAGCGACTGAGCGTATGATGTCCGCTACACCCGCGCACATCACAATCACGCCCGGTTTACGGTCGATCATCGCGTTCCAGATCCTGCGGGCATCGTCATACCCTTGATCGGCGGGCAGGAGTACTGCGCCTCTCACTTTTGACCTGAGTTCCTCGATCGCCACACTCTGTAAAACAGCCATGGTGCCCCCATTTCTTGCATTCTTCCCACCGGCGCGGCTGCGGGTGGGCAAAGATGCAGGTTATTCCCGGGTCTCTTTTCGGCCACGGGCTGCATCTTGTTCGTTCAGCATATGTCAGCGGCATTTCCAATTCATGGCTACGTGTAGTCAAGTCTAACTGACCTCTAAAAGCGGCCATTGCCATCTAAGCGTGATTCACCCGATTTACTAAGTGTCAGCAATCTTCCCGAGTGGGTCAATGCCAGGAATGCAACGTTTGTCGGCATTGTCATACAGTGACAAGCCGTCTTGGAGGGGCTGTGGGATCCGGCTTTCAAAGTCTGGAGAGAGGGAGACGCAGCAGAAGGGGAAGAGGGATTATTCCCGGCCTTCCGCCTCATCCTGTGAGAGGTGCTCTGTCAGGCATTTGTCGAAGTCTCGGTAACAGGAGGTGGCAATCTTCTCAAGTGTTTGGGCACCGATACTCGCCGGCGTAATCATGTTCTTCACGTCGTGGCTGATGTTCCCAATGAAACGCATAATCGCCGCAAGGCGGGCTTGTTGTTGAAGGTGGGCTGTCTTGATCGCCACCGCGATTTGAGCCGCGATGGTCTCTATGAGTTTGACATCATAGTCATCGAATTGCGCGCTGCGCTTATTGATGATCTGCATCACACCAATCGGCTCAATCTCAGGTGACATGAGCGGAACCGTCACCATGTTCTCTGTGACATAGCCCAGCTTCTCCCCAGTTCTCGCAGATACGCGCGCTCTGCCGCCGCGTCTTCAGAAACCAGGGTCTTGCAGTTCTTGAATGCAACTCCGGCGAGGCCTTGATCCGGCTCAAGTTCCATGCCCGTCAACTCGTCAGCCTTCTCTCCGATTACGTGCTCGAAGACGAGTTTCTCTTTGTCGGCATCGTACAACAGAATCGAGCCGGCCTCCGAATGCGTCAGCGCAAGGCTGTACGTTTNNACAGCGAATATCGCCTCAGCCAATCAAGAACAAGGTGGACTGTACCTGCAAGCCGAAGCCGGATCAGTCACTTCCCGCCGGCTTCTTGAAGAAGTGGCTCCCCTGCGGCATGTGGCAACTTGCGCAAGTGGTCTTTCCTTGATCCACCACGTCCTTATGTACATCGCTCAGCGTCGTATGGCAATCCTGGCAGAGAGCATTGCCTTCCTTGAGCAACTCGTGAGGCAGGCCGCCGATCCCGTGCGGCTCGTGGCACTTGGTGCAGGTAACGGGAGGAGACGCGCTGGCGTGTTTGCTCTGGAGCCACTCGGAGTATTGCGTCCAGGGCGGTATTTCATGGGGCGCGTGCGCGCCCGGCTTGGCGTCATCAAAGGTGGCGGCCAGATCATCGCCGGGCCGATACTCCGGAGAGCGTGGAGAAGGACTTGATCGGGCTTGGCCGAGACTGTGGCACTGCCCGCAAATCATCGCCTCTCTATGCGGATCAAGGGTGTTCGGCCGTACGATTGAACCTTTCTTGTCGCTCGATGCCAAGTGTTCGCTGCCCGGCCCGTGACAGGACTCACAGCCCGCACCAGACTCTGCCCATTTCTTGTTCGCCTGGTCATAGCCGGTGGTGTGACAGGCAAGACACTGGGCGGCGCCGTCAACAGAGGGCATTCGCTTGACCCAACTCTCGCTGGCGACCTCCCAAAAGAGAGGAAGCAACTGGAAGTTCTTGTCCAGATAAGCCTGCTCGGTTCTGCCGACTCCGAGAACATAGGCAACCTCGGCCCGGGTGAAGCCCGGATCCTTGCTGAAGTCGGCAAGTATCTTTTGCCCTTCCTTCTCTTCCCCCACCTTCCAGAAGTTGAGGGCATGGCTTGTCTTCGGATAAGTCTCAGTGATCGGCTTGTTGGTTGCTTTGTGACAGGCCAGACACAACTTCGATCCCGTATATGAGGCCGAATGCACATCGCCTCTTACCGCGGCCGCGCAAATCAGTCCAACTGTCATCAGGCCGCTTGCTGTCAGAAGCACTTTGCGAAACGCGCTCATCTTTGTCTCCTCGCTTGAATTCTTTAAGCAAATTACAATGTTGTCAACGGCGTTTCCTGGCGTCGGCTTCAGGGAATTGTCCGGAATCTTGACAAGGCCGCGGGTCCCAATTTTCGCCCACAGCCGACCTGCGATATTCGGACACATGGGGGCTCGGTAAACATGCCGCTGCGTTCTGCTCTGCAGTTGGGTCATTGGGCCACTCGGCACAGTTCGGGCTGTGACCGGGTTCGTATGGGGTAGGGTAGGGCGTGGAAGAAACATGAAGTGGGCTTGCCCGCCGTCAGTCTTTTGCAGGGCGGGGTCTCCTGACCCCGCCGAAGGTTCTATCTCGTTGGGTAGAAGCAACCGCTTCTGCCACCTGGATTCATCCTCCCCTCAATCCCCAAATGGTGTATCATATACCCACCACAGCAGTCCGGAGAGCACCGTGGCTTCATCCGGCTTTGCCAACCAACTCGCTTGTTCCTTCCATTGCCCATCGGCCGGCCAAGAAAGCCCAGCGCGGACACTAAACTTGTGGTCTGGTGAGGCGAATGTGTAAGAGAATCATCTTTCTTGCTTCCACAGGAATAGTCATGGTTGCGCTATTCATGTCGGGTTGTAACTCCTCAGTTGGTTCACTTTCATAATGCCGACACTGGGAGGCTGTGCGCGTCAGCGATCCCGGTGTCGGAGAATCGCCGGAGGCTTATTCTGACATGGCTTTCGTAGACCAAGACAAGGGATGGGTTGCCGTTGTAGGCAGAAAGTTGCTCAGCACAAATGATGGTGGGACCTCATGGGCAACTGAGGTACCTGAGGGAATTCAGATTGACTTTCTCGACGAGAAAACCGGCTGGGCCATTCGCAGTGGTTTGGATGGTACTTTGATTTGGAGGACCACCGACGGGGGAGATTCATGGATTCATACCATGGCCAGAGGCACCAGATTGCGAGATATCGCGGTGGTTTCAGAAGACGAGGCGTGGGGAATCAAACGAGGACGCGCGCAGCCGGAGCCGGGCCAACCCTCGGCTCTGGTGCATACTCGAGATGGTGGGGCCTCCTGGCAAGAGATTAGTCACCCATATAGCGATCGCCTGGATGTCGGTCTGGACGGGATATTCTTCCTGGACAAAACTCATGGCTGGGTTATTTGCGCTGGGCCCCTCATGAAAGATCCTACGCGCCAAGGATGGGAATCCCGCCCTCCCATGATTCTCAGAACAGAGGACGGAGGAAAGACCTTCCAAATTGCAGACACCCCGTGGGCTCATTCGGGGAGTTTTCTACCACATAGGTTCTCTTTCAGCAATGCTAATGAAGGGTGGCTTGCCATGGGAGGCCCCCTGCTCCATACGACTGATGGAGGGAAAACGTGGGAGGTAGTTACCCCAAAGGTAAATGGAACACAGAACGAGTTCGGCCTGATTGACTGCTCTTTTCCCACACCTACTTACGGCTGGGCAGTCGGGTACGGCGGTGTTGCTTTACGTACACGAGATGGTGGCAAGACCTGGGAACAAGTGGAAACTGGAACAGAAGGAATAAAGGGTGTGAGGCTGGACAGAGTCGTCTTCATTGATGAAGAACACGGTTGGATTTTGGGCGAAGGAGGGATCCCTCCCAGCGATATGCCTCCCCAACATCCTGGACACGGAATTTCCTTCATCCTCAAATACCGTCCATAGCCCAAAGCGCGGCTCGCCTATTAGTTACGTAAGTCTTGCGGGCGTAGCAGGACAATAGTAGCAGACGGTTGGCAGGAGATTGACTAATAGGTGGCAAATCTGAAAGCATGGGCCGGCCCAGAATTGCCCTCATCTATGATGATGCCCTTGCGCGGGTGACCGCCACTTGTGGTGAGCGTTTACC
>WVXJ01000032.1 GCA_011773575.1 Armatimonadota bacterium
CCTTCCGGCTCCCGGCTCCAGAGGGAATACTCGGTCTGCAGGGCGGCGATGGGATGGACCGCACAGGCGCGGCGAATGGTCCCCGGGGCAGCTTCAGAAAGGCCGAGATAACGGACCTTCCCTTCCCGCACCAGTTCCGCCATGGCACCCACCGTCTCCTCTATGGGCGTCTCTCGGTCTACCCGGTGCTGGTAGTAGAGGTCGATGCAATCCACGCCCAGGCGGGAGAGGCTTGCCTCGCAGGCCTTTCGCACGTATTCGGGCCGGCCGTTCACGCCCAGGAACGCGCCATCCGGCCCGCGCACGTTGCCGAACTTCGTGGCGAGTATGACATCGTCCCTCCGGCCGGAAATGGCCCGCCCCACCAGTTCCTCGTTGCGCCCCAGCCCATACATGTCGGCGGTGTCCAGGAAGTTGATGCCCAGGTCGAGCGCCCTGTGGATCGTGGCAATAGATTCGGCCTCATCGCCCGGGCAGTAAAAATCCGACATACCCATGCACCCCAGACCGATGGCCGGAACGGTCAGGTCTTTTCCCAGCCTGCGTGTCCTCATCGTCACCCTCCTCGCAAGTATTCAGGAACCGGAGGCGCAAAAAGCACCCGGCGCCTCTTATCGAGCCGGAAGAAAACCCGTATGCACGGATAGAAACAAGTGTAGCACACGCCCCGTCGCGGGCGAAAAGATAAGAATATGTTTGCCTGACCGGCGACCAACCGGCTAGTATGCAGCAGAACCGGACCGGGGCGCGGAAGAGCCCACCTGTCTACCGGTGTCCCGGGCTATGCGCCCGGAGATGCGCCGTGCCGCCGAAAAGGCCGCCCAGGCCAGGACACGGATGAGCCGGGCCTCGTCCCGGTCCTCGCCCAAAACCGCCTCGACGAGCCCATCGTCCACCTGGTAGGACGCCTTGGCTGCCACGAGGGCAAGCCTGGCAATATCGCGGTCCCTCCCTTCGAGCCCGGCAACCTCATCCTCCACCCAGCTGCGGCTGATGGGCATCAGCTCGCCTTCCCAGCGCGACAGGCTTCCGTCCACCAGTTCCCGCACGGCGGGCGATACCACGCGGGATGATTCGCGCTCTATGGCCGCCGCCCAGCGGGATAGGGCGTCTGCGACCCGCGGATTCGGCTCCGCCCACGACATGTCATCGGGAAGAGGTGCAGGGGGGAGCAGATCGAGTGCCCGTCCCGGCTCGATGGGCCGCTCCGTCGTGACCTTCAGTTCGGCGCCGAACATCTTCAAGGCCGCGGACTTTATCCGCTGGATGCCGAAGGGCGCATTCACCGGGGAGCCGTCCATCACCACGTGGCTGAACCGGTTGATGTGGCTCATGGCGAGCAGAGAGCCTAAGACCTCGGGAAGCTCCGCGGATGTGAAGGGGGCCTGCGGCGGCACTTCGGAGCCGGGCGTCACCGCGGCAATGACCCAGGCAAGGCGCTCCCGGAGGGTGTCATCGGCAACCAGGTCCTCCCTTTCGGATAAGATCTGCTCTGCAGCATCGTGCTTGCCGCCGCCGTGAACGAGGCTTATCAGCATGTCCCCGCAGTAGGGGCAGTCGTTGATCCGGGAAAGGGTGGCGGTCATCGCCTCCTTGGTGGTGCG
>WVXJ01000017.1:0-125 GCA_011773575.1 Armatimonadota bacterium
TCGGGGCTCCACGATGTCGTGGCCGTGATAGGCTTCCAGAAGATGTCCGAAATATCCTCCGCCGAAGTCCAGGAACGGATGGGAAGAGGCGCCGATATCCAGTGGGAATCGCCGTTCGGGACAAT
>WVXJ01000017.1:234-509 GCA_011773575.1 Armatimonadota bacterium
GCCATGTATCGAAGAGCCGTAACCTTGGAAGAATGCCTGAACGCCCGAGTCATCGCAAGCCCCTTGAAGATGTTTGACTGCTGTGCAAACGCGGACGGAGCGTCCTCCATAATCTTGGCCAGCGAAGAAAAAGCCAAGAAGATAACGGACACGCCCGTTTGGGTGACCGGCATAGGTGCTGCCAGCGACACACAGTCCACCACCGGCCGAAGTAACCTAACCGGGCTTGACTGCGCAATCGAGGCCGGGAAACAGGCATTCAAAATGGCTCGCCT
>WVXJ01000017.1:679-809 GCA_011773575.1 Armatimonadota bacterium
GGCGGCTCCCAGATCCGAACGATTGTTCATCAGCTGCAAGGCAGAGCCGGCAAAACGCAAGTGAAAGGTGCTGAAGTCGGCCTTGTCCACAACATCGGCGGGGTTGGGCTCTACGGCAACGTGACAATCC
>WVXJ01000017.1:917-1196 GCA_011773575.1 Armatimonadota bacterium
TATTTCGCTCCAACCGGTTTCCAAAGCGATCTTCCCTACGTGTTGGCCCTGGCAGAATGTGACGAAGGCGTGAGAGTATACGCGCGTCTCAGCAAAGATCTTGACGAAAGCCAAATCCATCTTGGCATGCATCTGAAACTTGCGCCATCGCAGCTACCTGATGGCAGAATCACCTACGAGTTCAAGAAACCCCAAGCTTAAGCGGAATGCGAAGGGTTGGTTTTAACATGAGCGCTCATGAATCAATAAAATTCGGTATTGAAGGTCCGAACTATCCTT
>WVXJ01000225.1:0-1453 GCA_011773575.1 Armatimonadota bacterium
ATCTTCTCAGGGACAGGCTGCAATCCCGTGCCGTTCCCAAGGAGCACCGTCATCACCTGCTTGTCAGCCGTCTCACGTGTGAGCACGCGGCCGGTCGCTTTTTCCACGATGAGCGTGTCCGGCGTCACCAGTCCGCCCACGATGGCTTCACCCAGGCCCCAGGCCGCGCTGATCATGGCCTGATCGCGCTGGCCAGTGACCGGGTCGGCGGTGAACAGCACACCGGAAATCTCCGCGCGCACCAGCTCCTGGATGACGACGGCGACCTCATGTGTGGGCTCCATGCCTTTGAACCGGCTGTAGGCCTGCACGCGCTCACTTTGCCGTGAGCCGTATACCGTGTGAATGGCTCTGCGCACCTCCTCGTCGGTGTATACGTTCAGCACTGTCTCGAACTTGCCCGCAAAGGAAGCCTGAGCTGAATCTTCACTCATCGCAGATGAGCGCACAGCAAAAGCGACATCGTGACTCCGTGTGCGCATGCGCGCCAGATGTGCCTGCACCTCAGCCCACGCTTCTGGTTTCAGGTGCCCATTGACAAAAGCTGAGGCCGGGATGACAAAGCCATCCGGCACCGGAAAGCCCGCTTGATAGAGCCGGGCCAGCGATCCACCTTTGCCTCCGGCAACTGACAGTTGTTCAGCCGTCAGTTGATTGATCGATCGGATTATGTTACCCATTTTTTTCTCCTTACCTCGAATAATAGTTAGAGGAACTTTGCTTTCAACCTCTCCACTTGCTCTGGGGTCAAGGCTTCAAGCTCTCGTTTCACCAGAGGTCCGTTCGAGAGAGCCACTTCTTGATCTTCGTAGATGGGACGCTCGTCCTGGTATAGCACCCCCATGGGGATCCGATCGCCCCACATCTGAGCCAGTTCCCAGGCGGCGGATCGATCCCGTCGATCATGTCCTTCCTCTTCCACATCAAAGACCCGAGCCTTATACCAATCGTAGGTATTTAGCCGGTTGAAGATGATGCAGGGCTGGAGGACATCAACCAGGGCATAGCCTCGATGTTTGATCGCTTCTTTGAAGATCCTCGCCATATGCTGCTTGTTGCCTGCAAACGTACGGGAGACGAAGCTGGCATCTGAGGCTAGAGCCAGGGCCAGGGGATTGACCGGAGGTTCAACTGCCCCATAAGGAGACGTTTTGGTCTTGTACCCCTTCTCCGAAGTCGGCGAGTATTGTCCCTTGGTGAGGGCGTAGACCTGATTGTTCTGGGCGATGTGGGTGATATTGGGATTGCGACGCATAGCGTGAATGAAGTGGTTTCCTCCAATGGAGTAACCATCGCCATCGCCGGTGATGGCGATGACAATCAGTTCGTCGTTGGCAAGCTCGAATCCCGAAGCGACGGCCAAAGGCCGGCCATGTATTCCCATGAACCCATTGATTTTTGTGTAGTCAGGCAACTTGCTGCCACAGCCAATTCCGGATGAGATCAAGACCTG
>WVXJ01000225.1:1470-1755 GCA_011773575.1 Armatimonadota bacterium
AAGAAATTACCGCACCCCGGCGAGCCCGGGCACCAAGTCGGTTTCTGGTAGACCGTATAGTCAGATGGTTTGAGCATTGAAACGTTCCTCCTTCAAGCAAGTCAGGATGTAATTGGGCGAAAAGGGCCGCCCGTCGTATTTGAGGATATTCTCCTTGAGCTGAATCCCCGTCTCCTGCCGAATCAGACCAGCTAATTGCGCGCTGTAGTTCTGCTCCACTCCTATCGCCCGTTTCGCCCCTCCCAGGATTTCCTCCACTTCCTCCTTCGGAAAGGGCCAGACCTG
>WVXJ01000066.1 GCA_011773575.1 Armatimonadota bacterium
ACTGTCGAGAGTTCCACAAGCAGACGCACAATGGGGTTACCCCAGTTTAGTGGACAGGTTAGGGCTTTCGTTCACAAGTGAGCGTTCATACCTTCTTTCGTAATTCAGGGGTGAGAGGTAGTCAACTCCTGAATGTCGACGGGATGGGTTATACCAACCTTCAATGAACTCGAAGACGGCCATGCGGGCCTCGGCCTGGGTACGGAATCTGTGACGATCAAGTAGTTCGCACTCAAGCGTAGCAAAGAAGCTTTCGCACAGGGCGTTGTCATAGCAATCACCGGCCGAACCCATCGAGGGGCGCACACCGGCCTCTTGGCAGCGTCGTCCGAAGGCGATAGAGGTATATTGGGTGCCCTGATCGGAGTGATGGACGACTCCGATGGGCCGTCGTTGCAAAAGAGCCATCTCCAAGGCATCAAGGACAAGTTGGGTCTTCAGATGGGTGGCCATGGCCCAGCCCACTACCCGCCGGCTGAACGCGTCCATGACCACTGCCAGGTAAAGGAATCCGGCCCAGGTCGAGATATAGGTGATATCAGCCACCCAGAGTCGGTCGGGGCCGGCCGCAGAGAAATCCCGCTGGACCAGGTCTGCTACAGGATGGGCATCGCGATCCCGAAGGGTCGTCCGTGTGGCTTTACGCCGGCTCACACCCTCAAGACCGGCCATACGCATCAACCGCGCTACGCGCTTTCGGCCCACACACACTCCCTGATCCCTGAGCTCAGCATGAACCCGAGGAACGCCATACGTCCCACGAGAACGCTTGTGGATGGTCTCTATGTGTACGCTCAAGGTTTCGTCCTTTCGTGCACGGGCACAAGGCTCACGCCCCTGCCACGCATAGTACCCACTGGAGGAGACACCCAGCACGCGGCACATCGTGGCCACCGGATAGACCTCCTGATTCGCCCTCACGAACTCGAAGACTTCGGGGGCACCGAGTCGGTCTCCCGAGCGAACCAGGCCGCGGCTTTTGCCAAAATCTCCCGCTCTAGCCGCAGCTGGCGGTTCTCACGACGAAGCCTTCGGAGCTCTTCACGCTCATCGGTCTTCAGTCCGTCCTGGCGCCGCCCCTCATCAAGGTCGGCCTGGCACACCCAGTTGCGGATGGACTGGGCCGTGGGTTCAAACTCCTTGGCCAGATCCTCAGGGCTACGCCCAGCTCTGACCAGCTCCACCATCTGGTGACGGAACTCCGGCGCATAAGGTGGTCTTG
>WVXJ01000024.1:0-565 GCA_011773575.1 Armatimonadota bacterium
ATGTTGCAGCCCTTCCCTATCGTCCATTCTCTGAGCTGCCACCCTCTTATACCGTGCGTCGTCTCAAAGAGATTTCGCCGAACGGAAAATACTTGGCATTCAATGGTTATCATCGCCTCGAAGATGCTCAAGGCTACAGCTACCGTGAGAAAGGCTTATGGGTTTATGATCGGCAGACACAGGCTATTAAGAAACTTCTTGGCGACGAGGAGTCCATTTCTTCCCTTTCATGGTCGTCGGACAGTAGGCAGCTGGCGGTTGCAAGGGGTAGAGTTGATAAGCTTAAGCAGATTGTCATTGATGTGGAAACTGGAGAAGCAACTGATTCAGAGGGGTGAGGGAGCAGATCCCGTCTTCTCTCCAGATGGCAAGAAGTTGGCATTCACGGGCCAATACAGCAACCTTGATGGTTGAGGCCGCGGCGTTTAGATGTTTGGTCATATCATGATGTGGCCAATCTTGCTTCTCGCGGTCTGATTCATTTGACTCTCGATAACGCCCGCTCAACTAGATGTGTAGCGAGAGCCTCGAAATAAGAACGGCAGCGCACCGCGGTCTAAAGTTT
>WVXJ01000024.1:666-4862 GCA_011773575.1 Armatimonadota bacterium
GGACTCAACTACGAACTCATCAAACACGCCGCCCGGTGCATCACCGCCCGCGCCCGCGGCCACCGCGCCCTCGAACTGGGCTGCGCCAGTGGAGTCATGACCGAGGAATTGGCCGCTCGCTTCCCCCAACTTGATGTGGTGGAGGCTGCTGCCAGCTATGCGCAGCGAGCCAGAGCGCTGCTGCCGGAAGCAGGCCGCGTCTACCAATGCCTTTTCGAGGAGTTCCGGCCCCGCCATGATTATGATGTCGTCGTCATGACTTGGGTTCTTGAGCACGTTCTGGATCCGCGTGGCCTGCTCGCCCGCGCCCGCGGCTGGATGGCCCCGGGCAGCGAGATATTCATTGTCGTTCCCAACGCAGAGTCTCTACATCGCCGCGTGGGGTTGCATATGGGTTTACTTGCAGGGCTCAATGAGTTGAATGACAGCGATCTCGCCATCGGGCACCGCCGGGTCTATACCTGGGATACTCTCTCCGAGGACATCGCCGCCGCCGGCCTTGACCTCGTCACCATGGAGGGCATCATGCTCAAACCCTTGTCCAGTGCCCAGATGGAAGCCTGGCCCTCCGATTTGCCTGCCGCCTTCTTTGCTCTTGCCCCGCTGGCACCCCGCCTCTGCTCCGAAATCTTCGCCGTCTGCCGCAATCCGGATTAAGCGATTCCAACTTGCCAGGCGTTCAGCCGGCCCTCGACAACGCTCGCTCAATTAGATGAGCAACAAGGGCCTCGAACGATATGCCGGCAGCCCGCGCCGCGTCCGGATAGAGGCTCGTCGGAGTCATACCGGGGAGTGTGTTGATCTCTATTACGATCGGATCCCCATCCTCCGGTACCACGAAATCCACTCTGGATAAATCCCGGCAGCCGAGTGCTTCGAATGCCGACCCGGCGACCTCCTGAGTGCGCCGATACTGTCCCGCAGGGAGCGGAGCGGGAATGACATGCTCGCTTAACCCTGGTGTATAGCGATGCTCATAGTCATACCAGGAGCCGGCCGGAGTGCGAACCTCAATCACCGGCAAGGCTTCGATTCCGTCCCTTTCAAGAATGGCGACAGTAATCTCATGACCCTCGATCCGCTCTTCAACCAACACCCGCGCGTCATAACTGAAGGCTTGCTCTAGCGCCTTTTCCAGTTGTGACGCTTCCTCCACAAAGACGACTCCTACCGCAGACCCCTGGCTGGAGGGCTTGACTACGACATTGCTCCCCAGTATGTCGAGAACTTGTCTTGCCGCCTGTGCAGTGCCCTCGCTTCTGTGGGCAACTACGTCCTTCGCCAAAGGAAGCCCCTGCGCGCGAAGGAGATGTTTCGTGACGATCTTATCCATTGCACACGCACTTGCCAATACACCACTGCCCACATACGGAATCTCCAAAATCTCCAGGCATCCCTGGAACGTACCATCCTCCCCTGGCGGGCCGTGCAGCACCGGAAAAACGACATCCGCTTCTTCCTCAGCAAGTCTCTGGGCAATATCCTTACCCAGTTCCAGAGTGACCACATCGCCATAGGTTGAACTCAATGCTTCAGCAACACAGCCGCCCGAAGACCGGGAAACCTCCGCTTCCGCGGATTTACCACCACAGACTACTGCAACACGCGGCTTTCCAACCTGCGACATCGTGAACCTCCTCGGCCAAGGCCGTTCTTCGGCAAAGATCAAGTGTGTAGAGTATCAACCTTCTTAGACAAACTGCGGGGCAAATTGTGGGTTGCTTGGGGTGGCGACTCGCCTTGATCCTAAAGGTCCCACACCGGCATGAGATCCGCGTAATCCACAATGGCGCTCATAGCCTTGTTTGTAACCGGAATGTCGGCCTCGGCAAGGGCCGCCACAGGAGTCAGGCCGGCGACGATCGTAAGTCCGATGCGGTCAAGCCCCACCGGGACCTCCAGCAAAGGCTGACCCGCGCGTCCCACCGCAAGGATGCCCCCCAGTCCCAGCGAGTTGTAGCGGGTAAAGAGATCATCGAGATCCCCTTCGACCACGGCCGGTACTTCACGGAAACTGGCAAGGATTCTTCCATTACCAGTGATACTCGCTTCGCGGACACTGGTCCGACCGCCAACGATGAACATCTCCGTGGGGTCAACCGTGGACCCGGAGTAACTCACCAACTCAGTGAAGCGATAGGGCTCGCCGCCGCGGACTTCGAGAACCCCTCCATACTTGGATTCCACCGGAATGCCCTGCTGCAAAAGCACCGCATTAAGGGTAACGGTGCAGACGGTTCCGAATCCGATCATTCCCTCGGGGACTGCAACCTCTCCCACCCGCTCGCCGGATTGGTAGACTGCAACGAGTTCGCTCATACAGTAGCCGGCGCGAAAGACCTCCTTCATGATCCCGAGCGCTTCCGGGAACTGTTTCTGGGGGATGAGAGAGACATTCAGGACAATTCGCCCTTGTTGTTTTTCGAGGTCAAAGGTGGTGCGGTAGGAGAGGCTGTCAATTTTCGAGATGATAAATCCAAGTTTCTCGGAAGCGCGCGCGCTGTCTATCTCCATCCGCCCCTTGTCGGTTATGACCCGGCCCTGCTCTCCAAGATTCTGGGTCAGGCCTCTTTCGTCAGCCAACCGCAGGTGGTAGCGGACCGCGCGCTCAGAAAGATCTATGCCATGCTCCCGCAGCGCAGCAGAGATATTGCGGCCTCCAATGGGAGCGTCGGCGGCAGCCAGAATTCGTAGAATGGCAAGTAATTTGCGCTCCACTCTGGGATCACCGTAGCTTGACCTCGTCAAATGAACACCCTCCGCAGGCGGAAAATGTTTGCCTTCCGCCTATTCTGCCGACATGATACCGATTCCACATTACGCCGACAAGTCGAAATGTGGCTGTGGCGTTCGGTGGCTTAAATTCTGAGAATGAGAAGAGCGTATAGGGAAACAGCCGTTTGTATCATATTAAAGCCGAGATTTGGTTGACAAATGGAATAATTGGGTATATCATATAATCTGACGGTAAGCGGCTACCGCCTGCCGATGGAGAGGGGATCATGAGTCGGTACGGTTACTTCTGGGGTTGTTATGTACAGGGTCGACTTCCCCATTTGGAGAGGTCCACCCGACTGGTGATGCAGGCCCTCGGCATCGACGCAATTGATATGGATGGGCTTTCCTGCTGTCCGGAAAAATCCATGATGAAGGGCACACATCACCGGGCTTGGCTGCTGACGGCCGCGCGCAATCTGTGTCTCGCCGAAAAAGCCGGAGTAACATTGGCCACACCCTGTCCCGGCTGTCTGGGAACGCTGAAGGGAGCCAAAGCGGAACTTGCTGGCCTGCCCGAAAATCAAGAGGCGGTGAATCGAGGGCTGGAACGCATTGGGCGCCGTTATCGCGGCAAGGGTGATGTGGTTCACCTTCTAGACATTCTCTACAAAGATATCAGGCCTGCGGCTTTGCAGGAACGCATCAGATATTCACTTGCCGGATTACGAATCGCGGTGCATTACGGATGCCACCTGTTGCAGCCGAGCTCCGACTTACAGTTCGATGATCCCTTCCGGGCCAAGAAGTTCGAGGAACTGTTGGAGGGGCTGGGGGCTACTTCCGTCGAGTATGAAACAAAGATGCAATGCTGTGGCAACTTGCTGCTGCGGGCGGGAGAGGAAGATGCTTCACACGCCATGGCGCGAAGCAAACTCATGGACCTGGAGCGGCAGGAGGTGGATGCCATAACTCTCGTCTGCCCCTCCTGCATGATGCAGTTCGACAACACGCAATTCCTTCTGCAACGCCGCGGGGAACCATTTAGTCTTCCCACCATATACTTCTTCGAACTAGTGGGTTTGGCGCTTGGGTTCGAGCCGGAGGAGTTGGGGATATCCGACCACCGTGTAGACGCGACTCCCTTCCTGAACAAATGGAGAGGCCTGCAGCGCAGATTGGATGCGGTGCGAGAACACTGGGATCATACTCTGGTCGCCAATTGTGCTGAATGTGGGGCCTGCAATCAGGACTGTCCGGTATCGAGGAATGATCCGGGGTTTGATCCCAACGCGCTGGTTCGGCAACTGGCAGAAGGAGAGTTGGAGGCGGTATTGACTTCTTCTCGGCTTTGGAAGTGCATCGAGTGTTACACCTGCAGTGAGTTGTGCTGGCAGCGATATGGGATGGTCGAGATCTTCAGAAGAGCGAAACAGCTGGCGATTGAACGCGGAATGGTTCCAAAGGCGATCGCCGAGGGA
>WVXJ01000026.1 GCA_011773575.1 Armatimonadota bacterium
GAGGAACTCCGCGCCGATGCGGCGGTCCGCGCCCATCCCTTTCACCACCTGGACGACATCCGCGCCGACTTTCTCGCAGAGTTCCGCGATGGAGTTGATGAAAGATATCTTGGTGGCGAGATAGGCATTGGAGGCATATTTGATGATCTCCGCGCTCTCCACATCACAGATGAGCATCTGCCGCTCCAGCGGCGCATAGAGCTCGACGAGTTTCAGCGCGGCTTGCGGGTTGGATGCCCCGATGACGATGCGATCCGGCCGCAGGCTGTCGGCAATGGCATTTCCCTCTCGCAGGAACTCGGGGTTGGAGACTACATCAAAGTCAGCTCCTTCCGGCTTGTTCTCTTCAAGGATGCGGCCCACCAGATCGCCCGTTCCCACAGGCACGGTGCTCTTGTTGACCACCACCTTGTGGTTATTCATGGCTTTAGCGACGGCCTTTGCGGCGCCCTCCACATGGGACAAATCACTGGTGCCATCTTCGGCAGGGGGAGTGTCAACACAGATGAAGATTACCTCTGAACGCCTGACTGCATCGGCGGTATCGCTGGTGAAGTCCAGCCGCCCGTCGGCGTGATTGCGAGTAACCATCTCCTCCATGCCGGGCTCATAGAAGGGCATTTTGCCCGCCTTCAGCCCCTGCACTTTCTCTTCATCAATGTCCACGGCGATGACGTCATTGCCCTGGTCCGCAAGAACCGCGGCGGTTACCAGGCCGACGTATCCTGTTCCGATTACTGCAATCTGCATTCAGGCTGCCTCCTTCATGAAGTTCCTCAGCCCAACTACTTAGATTCCTGCTGGCTCGCTTCTTCTCCTTTACCGCGCAGATAGAGCAGACTCTGACGAAGTGAAGGAAGAACCGCGAGCGCGCCGGAGAAATCCTCCGGCCGGGCATAACGCGTTACCACCGCCAAACAAGACATACCGGCCGCGACCGCCGCCTGCACTCCTGTGGGTGAATCCTCGAACACCAGACATGCTTCCGGAGCCAGCCCCAGTTTCTTCGCTGCGAGCAGGTAGATATCAGGCGCCGGTTTCGGTCGTTCCACATCTTCCCCGCATATTATGACCGCAAAATGCGAACGATAATCCCCGCCCTCCGGCCTCCCCTCGAAAAGCCTTTGCAGCACTATTTCCACATATTGGCGGGGCGAAGATGACACGATAGCCTGTGTCAAGCCCCAGCGGCTTGCCTCTTCGCTCACCTCCCAGAAACCCTCCATGGCATGGATGGGCTCTTGGGAGATGGTCTCCACGTAGATTTGGCGGCGCTCTTTCAGCAATTCCTCGGGCTCTTCGGAGAGATTGTACTTCGGCTTCAATTGGCGCAGATTGGTGATCTCATCATAGCCCAACAGGCTGTCCATCATACTCTCCGGCAGGTTAATGCCCCGCCTTGCCAGAAGAGTCTGAAAAGCGCGAAATTGATAAGGCTCGGTATCAACAATCAGCCCATCGAGATCGAAGAGCACTGCCTGGAAATAAGTGCGGGTGGTCATGCTGAAAGGATGATTTCGACGAGAAGAGCGATTTACCTGCTGTGGAAGAAGAGTTGAGAGTTCAGGGTTGAGAGTTGAGGGTAGCAAGGGAATTTCGGCGGTCCTGCCGGTGTCCAAAGAAGTAAAATTCCTGAGAGGAGACAGCCATGAGAGTACGAGACTGCTGGGTGATGATTATTGCGGCGGCTTTTGTTCTGAGCGCGGCCGCCGTCTACGCGGGCGAGAAAGACCTTCCGGAGGTGAAGACCAAGGTATCACAGGTGGCGATCTTCAAGGACGGCTATGGGTTCTTCGTCCGCACCGGCGAGAGCAGGTTGGAGAAGGGCTGGGCGGAATTTGATGTAGTCCCCAGTGCCGTGCTTGGGACCGTATGGGTCTATACCGACCGGAGCAATGAAGCAGTGGACCTGCTGGTTCGCGGCACAAAGAAAGTGGAGCGCACGGGCAAAGTCGCCAACATGTTCGCACTGTTGGGGGAGAACATTGGCGCCGAGGTAGTGTTAACGCTTCCAGAGAAGATGAAGATCTCCGGCACCCTCGTCTATGTTTCCGAGGTCACGGGGCAAGTCACTTCGCGCGGGCGTTCAGCGATTCGGCCAAGGAACCCGGAACCTTTCGTAGTCCTGGAAACCGAAGAAGGCTCGATAGTTATTTTCCGATTTTGGCAGATACAGCAGATCGAATTCCAGAAAAAGCCTGTGCTCGATACTGCACTGGACCCCGAAGAAAGGCCGGTGCTAAGGGCGAAAGTGCTCACGAGGAGAGATAAGGCGAATTTGGGCCTCGCCTATCTGGAGTCAGGCATCCGCTGGCTGCCGAGTTACCTAGTGATAGTGAAGGATGATGAGCGGGCGCTGATAAGCCTGCGCGCCACAGTGATGAATGATGCGGAGGACCTAGAGGGAACGCGGCTCAGCATGGTGATCGGTGTTCCCCACTTCTCCGCCAAGGGAGAACTTGACCCCATTGGTCTGCGAGAGACGTTGGCCGACACCGCCGAGTTCCGCCAAGTAGGCCGGGCGATGATGTCGCAGGCGGCAATGCCCGCGGCTGCAGGCTATGCAGACTTTATGAGGGAAGAACGTGTGCTGGGGCAGCCCAGACCACCTGGGCCAAGCGGGCGACCCCTGCCGCCACCTCCTGGGGAACTCGCGGGAGTGGGAATGGAAGAACTCTATCTTTACCACAAGGACGACATTACCCTGCTTAAGGGGGAGCGTGTGCAGATCTCCCTTCTCAGCGGAGAAGTGCCATATAAGACCATCTATCAGTGGGACGCGAACAAGGGTGAGGAGGTGTGGCAGTGTCTGAAACTCACCAATACCTTGAAAGCGCCGTGGACCACCGGCCTTGCCATGACGGTAAAGGAGGGCCAGCCCTTGGGCCAGGATATGCTCGAATACACACCTCCGGCGGCAACCACGACTCTGAAAGTCACGCAGGCTCCCGCCATTCGCGTCAGCCTGAAAGAGACGGAGATAGCCCGCGGCGAGCCGGAGCGCATTGGCAACCGAACCTGGAGCCTGGTCACCATAGAGGGAGAGTTGAAACTGGAGAACTACAAGAAGAAGGCGGTCCAGGTGGAAGTGCGGAAGACGGTCAGCGGACAGGTGGAGATTCCTTCCGACATCGCGGAGATAACCGTGGAACCGAGCCCCGATAGAGGGCTGAATCCTTTAGCACATCTGAAGTGGGAAATCTCGATAGGCGCCGGTGAAACGAAGATACTCACATACCAATGCGCAACCTATGTGAGGATATAGGGAAAGGGTCGATCCCGCCAGCCATCGGCGGGTAAAAGTTGAGAGTTCAGAGTTGAGAGAGGCGAGGGGCTGTTTTCTGTTTCACAGACAGGCCTGGGGCTTGCAGGAGAGTCCTGGATTGGCGGAGAATTAGTCCAAGGCTTGCAGGGCAGGAGCGCATTTGAGTACGCTTGTGTGAGTGTTGACGTGAAGGCCCCTGCGAGTATCTAATATCGGCGAATCGCGAAATTTCCTTCGAAGGAGAAGATACGATGGGAGCAAAGATTCTGGTGGTCGGCAGTATCAATATGGATCTGGTGGTCAGGGCGCAGCGGTTTCCAGTGGCCGGCGAGACTCTTCGCGGTGAGGGCTTTAAAGTCGTTCCAGGGGGGAAAGGGTCAAATCAAGCGGTCGCGGCGAGCCGGCTGGGAGGGTCGGTGAAGATGGTGGGGCGCGTGGGCGCGGATACTTTCGGGCCCACACTGCGTAAGACCCTGGAAGACGCCGGAGTGGATGCCACTGAAGTAAAGGCCGACCCCAATGCCGCCACCGGGGTCGCTTTCATTATTCTCGACGCCTCCGGGCAAAACAGCATCATCATTGCCCAGGGAGCGAACCTGAGTGTCCGGCCCGAGGATCTGCGCACCCTGGAACCGCTTTTTGAGAAGAGCGATGTCCTCCTGCTTCAGTTGGAAATTCCCATGGAGAGTGTGGAAGCGGCGGTGAAGATGGCGAAAGAAAAAGACGTCAAAGTGGTTGTGGACGCGGGGCCGCCGACGCCGCTCTCGGATGAATTGATAAAACAGATAGATGTTCTCTCGCCGAATGAGACAGAGGCTTCCGCGCTGTTGGGCCGGGAAGTTGCGGCAACCGCTCAAGATGCGAAAAAGGCCTGCAAGGAATTGCTGGCAAAAGGCGCCGGCTCAGTGGTCTTCAAACTGGGTGAGCGGGGCTGTATGATCGCGACGGAAAAGGGAACGGAACGGCTGCCTTCCTACATTGTGGATGTGGTTGACACCACCGGCGCGGGCGATGCCTTCACCGCCGCGCTTGCCGTTGCCCTGGGAGAAGGCAAAGACCTGAAGGAGGCTTCCGCATTTGCCAGCGCCGCGGGCGCGCTGGCGGTAACGAAATTCGGCGCGCAGCCCTCCATGCCCAGCCGCGCCGATGCTGACAAATTCCTCGCCAACCCGCCCAAAACGCGGGACTGAGGCATTTCACCGCAGAGACTTGCCCGCCGTAGCCTTGGCGGAGGCGGGACGCAGAGAATGACTTTGTAGGGCGGGGGTTCTAACCCCCGCCGCTTTGTTTGGAATTAGAATCACGGGCGTATGAGATGCGCCCCTACTGAAGCTCTGGGACATCTTCCGCAGCGAAATACAATCACGCTTCCCGCTGTTCTTCTCCTCCTGCGCCGATTTGGAGGCTGGTGATGCCGCTGTTGAGTTTGCTGAGGTGGGCGCTCATGTCATTGCGGGAGTTGCTGAGCATGGTGATGGCACGGGAGACGCGGCCTTCGAGTTCCTCCTGCAATGCACTGATGCTCTCTTGCGAGCTTTGCAAGTAGGCGTCCAATCTCTGAAAATCAATCTGCTGCGCGGTCTTCAAGATGGTCTGGAAGACGAGCAGGAGATAGGGCAGAAACATGCTGTAACTCACCAGTGCCACATTGGCGCAGAGGGTCTCCGCCTGGACTTCGCTGCAGAGGTCATATACCGCGTCCGGCACCGCCGCCACACCCCAATTCACGGTTAGGTTGGGGTCTATATATTTGCGGACTTCCTTGGCTTTATCGACTACGGCGCGCTCGATTTCTTTTTTCAGTGTTTGCTGCATATCCGCGTCTTCGCAATTGACGAACTGTTCCAGCAGGTTCGTCGCCGCCCATTTGCTGTCTATGGGCAGAACGAGATTGTTGGGCAGACGCAGGCCGAATTCGACCACCTTATCTCCCACCCTGAAATCTCGCACTTGCCATTCCGCCGGCAGTTTCGTGAACACAGTTTCGAGGATGTTTTCGCCGGCCAGGCCTTTCGTCTGGGTGCCGGCGATAATCCCTTCCAGCCGCCTTATCGAATCCGCGGTGCGCTGTTCGACTTCCCGGCGCGCCTTGGCATAGGTCTGCAGTTCCGTCAGATCATTCTCGGCGCGGGAGAGGGCCTCCCGGATGGAGTCGGTTCCCAGGACCTGGTTCTGCTCAATCTTGGTGACCCTTTCGGAGAGCGCGCCGATTCGCTCAATCAGGGCGGCCGTCTGTATCTGGTCTTGCTGGAGGGTTTGAGTGAGATTCTGCAGCGGCAGTGTGACATCCGCGCCCTGGGACCTGCGAAAGAGAGCGATAATGACCACGCCCAATAGGATGATTACCAGAAGAACGAGCACACCAAGCAGTGCAGTTTCCATGAGAATGCTCCTTTGTCGCTAATGGCAGGAGGCCGGGGCCCCTGCCCTATGCGTCACTGCGATTTCCCTCTGCGGGGGCGCCGAGGCGTTCACCCGGTCGGGCGAGGAGGCAGGTTGCGAACAGCACTCCTCC
>WVXJ01000202.1:0-926 GCA_011773575.1 Armatimonadota bacterium
GCGCTGATGTGTCCTGATGTCTGTATCAGAGTCTTTCGCAAGAGGTGAGAGATGAAGAAAAGAAAAGCCGCCGCGTTCGCTGTGTTCTTGCTGGCAGTCATCACACTGGTCTTTGCCCTTACTCAGACGGCGGAAAATGCAGCCGCGCTCCGCACCGAGCAGGTGCCGTCAAGGCCGTCTTACTATTATCCCCCGATTCCGCCGAGGCCTCTCGAGGCTTCCCAGCACAAAGATGATGTGTTCTATCGCCTTCGCTTGGGCCGCGCGGCCTATCTGCCGAGAGTCCGCATAGTAATGGATTTGATGGTAGAGAACCGCGCCAATGCACCCATAATGTTTAGCTCCCACCCGCATGTGGCAGGGCCTTCTTTCTCCGTGCTGAGCGGCGAAAAAGTGGTGTGGAGATGGCCCGCGGCCCAGTATGTGCACGCGCGGCCTTGCATGGAATGGTTCGGCCCCGGGCTGACGAAAGTATATGGGGTCTCCTGGGATCAAAAGGACGAGGCCGGGAACTTTGTGCCCCCGGGTGATTATGTCCTTCGCGCCGCCTTTCCTCCATCGACAACAGATAAGAGCGATTCTCCGCAGTGGACGGAACTGACGCTCGAGTTTTCAATCGCGGGCCTTGAACAACCCGCCCGGCCGCCTGCCCCCGACCGCAGTGCGCGCACGAGCTTGGAAACCGACAAGGGAAGTTACTCACCGGGTGAGCCGGTGAAACTGCGGCTGACGATTACTAACGAGACAGATGCGCCGCTCTCTTTCCACAGTTCCAACAGCCAGAGGTTCGATTTCGTGGTCCGCGCGGGCGACAGAGAAATCTGGCGCTGGTCCCGCGGGAAGATGTTCGCCATGGCGCTTTCTTCATGGGAACTGCCTCCGGGCGAATCCATCACCTATGAGGTTGACTGGCCCCAGAAGGACAA
>WVXJ01000202.1:1024-5846 GCA_011773575.1 Armatimonadota bacterium
GAAGCGGTGACGCGCAGGAAGAAGATATGAATACCGGGAAACAAAGGCGGCATCCGCGTAGTGAATACGTCAGTACCGAGAAAATCGGGAGGGGAGTCTGAGGCTTGCCCGCCCTTGGCGGGGGGAAATCCGCCGTAGGCGGACAGGCCGATGGCTTTCCCCTCAGGAAGTTCCAGTTTAGACTCTTTGAATAGGCTCAAGAGACTTGCAGGGACGGTTGAGGACTGTTTTACAGCCAGCGGTCGAACCAGTTGGCGACCCGGGCGCGGATTTCCTTGTCGAGTTTCGGNNCGGTGTATCGCCCCAATTCAACAACCCCGGTATCCAGCCCATGGGGCCCAGAGAAATCTTCTGCGCCAAGATAGCGGCATAGGTGCTGGTGCCCCAGCAGATAGCGGTTGCGGCAATCCGCGGCTCAATCGCCGCGGTCAGCCAGCCGATCATGCCTCCCTTAGCCAGGCCTGTCAGGCCCACACGGCCCCGTTCCACCTCGGAGCGTGTGCCGAGATAATCCACCGCCCGCCTAACTTCCCAAGCGGTTCTTGCGGGCAGGCTCCAACTCTGCAAGAGCAGCCGCCCGGATTCCGCCTCTTCCGCCACTTTGCGCCGGTCTTCATAACCGGGGACTTCAGGAGCCAATACCACATAACCCCGGCGGCATAATTCCGCCCCCAGGCCGCTGTTGACCACCACTTCGCTCTTGCCCTTCTTCCGGTCAGGCCCTTGTGAATGGAGACAGATAATCCCCGGCAGAGGCAGCGAGTGGTTGCGAGGGATGAGGAGTACAGCCGGGATCTGTTCACCCTCCTCGCCTTCATAAGCGACCTGTTCCACGAATCGTTCGCGTTCTTCGCGGCGTTCCGATGTTTTCCCCCGCACCGGCGCCGCAGAAGGCAAATCACCCAATAACCGCATCAATTGCCGCCGCCTGCTCTTCAGCCAGGAGGCATGTTCATCCGAACTCGGTAATGAAAGGGCAGATTCCATTTTCTCCACCAAGGCACCAAGACACGATAAGAAAACCTGGTGTTGTGACAGAATAGGACTTATTCTGCTGAAAGCGTCATGTCTTGGTATAGGGCGGGGTTTCCAAACCCCGCCGAACGGCCTCTTTGCTTCACTGTGCGATTCTCTTCCGGCGGGGATCGGAGTCCCCGCCCTACATGTGGTCCGCGCCTTTGCAGTAAGAAGTAACAGCCTTGCTCAGCCGGCCAGTCTCTCCGCACAGGCGGCGGCCTCGGCCATGATGCGCTCCTCATCCAAGGTCTTCAAAACACCGTCAATCATCAGCGGCCTCCCCTCCACCAGCACAGTGCACACATCGCTTGCGCGGGCGGCATAAACCAGATGAGAAACCAGGTCATGAGGAGGCCATACGTGCGGCCGCTTCAAATCCAGCAAAATTATATCACCGCGCCGTCCTGGTGTAATCTGTCCGATGACATCTCCCAGGCCCAGTGCCTCCGCGCCTCCGCGGGTGGCCATATGGAGCGCTTCGTAAGCCTTCACCGCGGTGGGATCGCATCCGGTCACTTTCGCCAAGAGCGCCGCCAGTCTCGCCTCCTCCAGCACATCCAGGTTGTTGTTACTGGCTGCGCCGTCGGTGGCCACACCCAAAGGAACTCCTGCGGCCAGCATCTTGGCGATGGGAGCGGCGCCGGAGGCGAGTTTCATGTTCGAGCCCGGACAGTGAGCGACTCCCACCCCTCGCTTCGCCAATATCTCAATCTCTTCATCGGTCGCCCACACACAGTGGGCGGCAACGACCGGCGGGCCCGCGAACATCCCCAGTTTCTCCATATGCGCAATCGGGGTTTCGCCGTGCTGTGCCAGAGAATCCTCCACCTCTTTCTTAGTCTCGGAGAGGTGGGTGTGAATCCCCACCCCCGTCTTCTCCGCGGCGGCGATGACTTTCTTCAGCATTTCATCTGGACAGGTATAAGGCGCATGGGGAGCGATCATATGGACTATCCGCTGCGAACCGTTTTCTCGTCTCTCCGACAAGAAGTGCATCGCCTTCTCCAGGTCCGCCTCCGCGGTCGGCAAGATACCGAGAAGCACACCTGAAATGCAGGCGCGGATGTCGGCTTCCCGGCACGCTTTCTCCGCCGCCTCGAAATAGAAATACATGTCATTGAGACAGGTCACTCCGGAGCGAATCATCTCCACAATGGCAAGGAGAGTGCCCCAGTAGACATCCTCTTCCCGGAGTTTCCCCTCCACCGGCCAGATCTTCTGTTGGAGCCAGGGGAGAAGTTCCATGTCGTCCGCGTAGCCTCGCAGCAGGGTCATCGCCGCGTGGGTGTGACAATTCACCAGCCCGGGGAGAGCGACACGGCCCTTGCCCTCCAGGACCAGGTCGGCATCAGGCGGATTCTCGTTCTCAGGGATGAGAGAGACAATTTCTCCATCGCGGATGAATATGGAGGTATCCGACAATATCTCTTGGCTGTCATTCAGAGTTATTACCGTGGGGCTCTCAATGAGGACTTTGCTCATTGCGATGGCTCGTTTCCTTCGACCCGGTTCAGGACAGGTTCCTCTGCTTCGACCGGAATGGGGGAGTCGGAAGCCGCGCTCTCAAGAGTGAGAGCGAAGATCTTCATCTCCGCGTTGTCAGGCAATGTGATGGAGGCAATCTCTCCCGGCCGAGAAAGAGTCAGAGCATAATGATGCAGATAGGCATGTTGGTGGGGGTTGTCCCCGCGGGGGGTGCGCAGATAGGGTGCAATGAAGCCGACAGTTTCGCCGTGCGAAGGCGGCTCCAACCAAGAAGACATGGCCAGCGGAAGGGTCTGGGTGTGCCCATCTGCAAAAGTAATCAGGATACGCCCTGAAAGCCCTGCACCGGTGCCAGCTCCGAGAACATGCAGCCGTGACACTTCAATTTTAGACGCGTTTTGACCCTCCAATGCGATGGTCTGACCTAGACAGACGAGGGCTTTCTGTAGCCCCGATCCCTTGTCGGGATAACGGAAGGTTATCCCGCGCGGCATCGCAGGATTCTCTCCACTCCGGGGAACGTAATATCCAGAGGGATAGACCTCCAGCGTGTTGCCGGAGAGATCCGGGGGCAGGGCTTCCAGCGGAAAGCAGTTTCCCAGACCGTCGAAATCACCCGAAGAGCGACGCCTATCACTGGCGGCGGCGATGATGTTGCAGTATGGATTCAAATCAATCGGCTCACAAGGACCTCCGTGCACCATTACCGGGGCCCGCAGTGTTGCGTTTATGTGGGCGTTGATAGAGCAAGAGGCAAGCACTTCTCCCTGCTTCAGGTCCCATACCAGGTAGTGGGGGCCTCCATAGGCGGGAGCCTTTACGCTTGCGGATAGTTTCACACTGTCACCGGCCTTGACCGCGTTGATCAACGGAGTGGAGTCCACCTTCTCGGATGCCGGGCTTCCATCCCAAAAGTACCAATGGTATACCAACTCCGTTTCCCGCGCAGGCCAGGTATCCGCCCCCGCATTTGTCAGCACTATATCCACCGTGTATTCTTCTCCCGCAATCATCTCCGCAGGTGTGGTGGAATCTACGAAGTAACTGCCCAAACCTTCCTCCACCACATACACCGTCTCCAGACCCTCTCGCCGGCTGGGGTATATCTTCTTTCCTTCTGCCTCCAGCACCCAGGCAAGCGCATAATGCCACATGTCCCCCCGCCTCCAGGGAACCAGCGGGTCTCCCTGGGCGGTGGTTTCTACGTTGGCGGTGACGATAACCGTCTCTCCGGGTTCGACATCTCTGTGCAAAGGGGTGACTGAGCCGCTCCCCTCCACAGCTATCATCTGCTCAGCTGAGGAAGCCTCAAGTTCATCTTCCACTCGATACCACTGGTTGGATATGCGAACCTTATCCGGCTTCCACGTCTTTGTGCCATCATTACGCAGTGTTAGCGAGGCCGCGTACGTAGCACCGCTCTTCAAATGACTGCGAAGCGTGGTCCCCAACACGGTAAACGCATACTCGGGGGGCTCCTTCACTCTCAGGGGAAGCCGGAAAGAGGTGAGACGCCGGCTCAGCCAGGAGGCGCGTATATAGGGCAGAGAGGAACGGCGAAGGTTGAATTCTATCAGGTAGGAGCCCGGCCGGAGCGACTTGTGGGCGGAATCGATCGCGGAGATGGGAACGGATATCCTGGTGCTTCCCCCCGGAGGAAGGAGAAAGGGCACAACGTCTCGCTTCGTGATAAGCGTGAACTCGCCTTTCTCGTCCAGAATGCGCCAATCAAATCCAATCCGTTCATCGCTGCGTATCTCCTGTGTCGAGCAATTGGTCAGCACCAGTTCGGCTGTTGCCTTCGCTCCCGGCGCCATGACAGGCGGAAGATTCGCTTTCTTCAACCGCACGGGGCGGCTCACTTTCTCCGCCTCCTGGGATACCAGCAAAGAAAAGGTGTCAACCAGTGTGAATCCTTCTTGGCGAGTGGGGGCGATATGATTGCCGCGGACAAAGTCGTTCCAGGAGAGCAGTATCACATGGGCAGGACTTAAGGCCAGCAATTGCCTCCATTCCTCTCGCAGTTCTCGGCTTTCACTGCGCGGTTGCATGGTCGAGGCGCCGACATCACAACTGCCTGGAGAAAGCACGGCCACCGCCGCCTTACCGGAAGCCTCATGGACGGAGCGTTGTTCGCCGGAAAGGGGAGGATAGGCCTCGAGCTCGCTCAAGCCGCCGCTCTTCCAGGCCGGATCCGCCATCCATATCAGTCTCGCTCCTCCGAAATCGCGTGAGAAGGCGCGGTTGGCATATTCGATGAACTCCGCATCCCATTTCGCCAGACCCGTGGGAGGTGCCAGCACCACGGGATGCCCTCTTT
>WVXJ01000202.1:5924-6107 GCA_011773575.1 Armatimonadota bacterium
TGCCCCAACGCGCGGACCAGCCCCTCTGTGTCCAGATACATCCCCACCATCGGGTAGAAGCGGTTCGCCGCGCGGGACTCCTTCAAAGCCTCGACGAGTGCGGCTAGACCCCGCCGCGCCCAATCCCCTCTCGCGGAGGGGGCGGGGGAATACGCCGCCAACAAGACTTCTATTCCCGCGCTT
>WVXJ01000202.1:6233-7736 GCA_011773575.1 Armatimonadota bacterium
AGAGATAATCATAGCGATAGAGGGTCATGAGGAGAGGCATCTCTTCTCGCTTTCGGCGCTCTTGCGGGGAAGGCTGGAACTCCGGCTTGGGTTTCTCAAGTGTCAAGATGGCGGCACCCAGCCATTCCTCAGCGATTAGTTTGCCATCCACAAAAGGCACCCGAGAGGTCCTCGGACAGGCGAGAACACCTTCTTTTGCATGGGCGGGCCGCACTCCCGGGAAGAAAAGCATGGCCCCCCAGCGAGAAGGATCTTGATTGTCCTCTTCGCTCATCACCCCCTGTGCCCAACTGACAAAAGCATGATTCTCTCCTCGCACACGCACCAGGAAGTTGAAGCCGGCCGTCGCCATCGGCTTGGGAGTGCCTCCCAGCCGCTCCCAGGGAATCGCCACCTCCACCGTGAAAGACCGGTCCCTGTCTGAAGGGTCATTCAGGCTCCCATCCGGCGCCACGGAGAATTTCAGAATCGCCGGGGGCTGCAGCCAGGAGTTCTCCGTTCTCCAGCGGCCGTTCTCATCACGGGTGAAGATCGCCACTCCGCCGGCCACCGAGATGACCAGCCGAGAGGTGGTGTGTTTCCCATCCGCCCCCACCACATCAAAGCAGAGTTCAATTCCGTCATCATTGCCGGGAAACACCTGTGGTTCTGTGCTGGTGCCGGAGAGAAGGCTGTCCTCCACCCTCGCCGCAAAGAGCAGATACCTCTCATGCCACATGACATAGCCATAGGCCTTGGGGCCTCCCGTCGTCACCAGCAAGGCCCAAGCCCGGCCCGAGAAGATCATCAAGAAAAACAGCAACCACAAGAAATGCTTCTTCATATTCTTCCTTTAATGCTTCAGCGCGCAGAATCCCGTCTCTGCCATCAGTTTACACCATTAGACACGCAGAGAGGCCGCTTTTCCGGTTGCCGCCAGGGTCCCGTCAGCCAGAAATGCCTGTGCCTCGGTACGGATAAGCCTCTTGCGATCTTCCAGAATGCGGCCCCGCAGGCGTATCTTCTCTCCCACCTTGACGGGGTGAATGAAGCGCACTTCGAGTTGCACAGTTATGGCATGATACCCCTTGTCGGCCAACAGCCGCGCCATTACCTCATCCAGCGCCGTCGCCAGAATCCCGCCGTGGATGATTCCCGCCCATCCCTGGTGGTTTTCCTTTACCTCCAGTTCGCTGGTGTATTCTTCTCCGTCGGGGGCAAACCCCAGCCTCAGGCCGATGGGATTCTTGCGGCCACAGGCAAAACACATGTGATTGTCTATAAGTTCCAATTTCTGCCTCCATCAGGCAAAAGAAGGGCCCGGCTACACCGCCTGTCAGGCGATACTGCGCGTCATACCCGCAGGCCAAGTATTGGCCGCACGCGCTCCAATTTCCTTCCTTGTTTCATTGTTCTCCACTCCGGTTGCAGCGTAATAACTCCTGTGTTATATAGACCATGGCGTTTTCTCGCTCATCACCACGGGATAGCTGCCTTTTACAATGTAACTAACGAGAATGATAT
>WVXJ01000244.1:0-1205 GCA_011773575.1 Armatimonadota bacterium
TGGGCGCGCAGATAGGAGGTCTCCCGCAATTTCAGAGCCAGCTCGTAAGCCACAGACATGCCATAACCCCGACCCAGGACAACACATTCCTGCAGATTGCGGAAACGCTCCATTTTTCCGCGCAACTTCTCCGTACCCTTGACGGCCTCCTCCACCAGGGAAGGCAATTCCTTCAATTGGGAGAGGAGTTCCCGCTTTTGGCTGATGGCGGCTGAGAGGAGCAGCAGCGCGGCCATGGAGCAAGTGAAGGTCTTCGTGGCGGCGACGGCCTTCTCCGCGCCGGCGTGAAGTGGAATGAGTTGTTCGGCGGCTTTGGCGAGCGGCGAGTCCTTGATATTGGTTATTGCCAGAGTGTCCGCGCCGGCGGCTTTTGCCTGTTCGATGACGGCGGCGACATCAGCCGCCTCTCCAGATTGGGAGATGCCGATAACCAGCGCTCCTTCGACACGCAGGTCGGCCTTGTACATACTGATAACCGAGGGGGCGGCAAGCGAGACGGGGATTCCATTGGCTGTTTCAAAGAGATATTTGCCGTAAAGGGCGGCATGGTCTGAGGTGCCCCGCGCGGCAATGGAGATGAATCGGGGCGGTTTCTCATTCCACCGCTTCGCCATTTTCCAGACGCGCTTTTCCTCGGCCTCGATCAGCCGGGAAATAGCCTGGGGCTGTTCGCGAATCTCTTTCAGCATCAAATGTCCGGGGCCGTTTGCGTCCACTATCCATCTCCTGTACTGAGAGGCCGAGAACAATCGAATCAAGGCTCTGCCCACTCAGCGTTTCTCAGTTCCAGAGGTCCTGCGGGAGCAAGACTCCCACATACCAAAGCGGTGGCAAGCCACCGCACTCCAAAACGGCATCCTCAGACGGCTTTCGTCTTGGAAAGAGCAGAATCTCGACGCCTGCGCAATCGTTAGCCGTCAAACCCTCCAACCTTGACAATATACGACAAGGAGGCGAAAATTCCTTGATTCTTCCGGAAGTCGGCAGCCAAACTTGCCTGCCCTGAGGGTCAGCATGGTGACAGAGCCCAATTCTCTGATTTCAAGAAAACGTCTGGAAGAGCTACTGGCAGCGATGCGGTCGGTCCGAGTGGGTGTAGTTGGAGACGCCTGCCTGGATATCTACTGGGAGGCGGACATGACGCGCAGCCGCCTTGCCAGGGAGAACCCTCATTTCATTCTGCCGGTGATTGAGGAGCGCCTGTC
>WVXJ01000244.1:1243-1554 GCA_011773575.1 Armatimonadota bacterium
AAGCCCGGCGTGCCATTGGTGGGGGTGGTCGGAGAGGATTGGCGGGGTCGGGAATTGATGCGGCTCCTCCCCTCTTATGGTATCAGCGCCGACTATCTTGTTACTTCATCGGAGCGGATTACCACGGCCTACTGCAAGCCCATCCGGCGCGGCACCTGTGAAGTGACTTATGAGGATCCCCACCTCTATTTTGAGAATCATGCTCCTCTCAATGCTCAGGATGAGAAGGCTTCGCTGGCCCAACTGGAGCGCTTGCTGGCCGATGTGGACGCCCTCTTGGTGGCGGATTATCTGGAGTATGGGGTGGTGAC
>WVXJ01000234.1 GCA_011773575.1 Armatimonadota bacterium
GGCAGCCACCGGCTCATGATCACCCTTTGCACACCAAAGTCCGATTCATACACCTCCACCGCGTTGCGGAAGATAGTCTCATCATTCGTCACATGCACCCGAGAAGAGTTCCACGCCGAGATGATCCGCTTCTGCTTGGGAGGCGCCAGGATCAGGTCAATATCCCGCGAGCCCTGGTCATAACAGGACTGGAGCAGATTCCCCAGCCACGATTCCGTCAGGGTCCCGCAGGAAACCACATTCGTCGCCAGAGAACACACGATTCCCGCCATGGAGCGCCTTGCCGTGTCTGACCCGATGGTCGCCACATCCGTCCGACCCATCAGGATTGTCTTCTCCAGATCCCGTAGCAATTCTCTGAGCCGCGCCACCTTGGCATCTGCCAGCCGGTTCGCAGAACCCAGCCAGCCCACCGCCTGCGCGGTTCCGGAGACCTTGATACCGGCCTTGAAAATCTGACAGTAGTTGGATTTTCTCGCCGGCACGGTGGAGCGATCCTCACCCGTGTCTTCTCCCTCCAGAGCCGCGTTTCCGATGATGTTCGCCGTGGCTCCGGCAGTGTGGGCGGCCGCGGAAGTGCCTCCATAACCGCGCGTTACACCGATGGTATTCGCGGCGAACACGGAATTCACCATCATCACCTCATTATCAATCTGGATGATGTCCCCAAGGCGAAAATAGGTGGAATTCGCCACATTCACTCCAGTCTGCGCGGTCGTCGAAGCCACCGCAGTGGAAACCACATCTGTGCTGGGATTCAGAGAATCCTCCAGCCACTCGTGCTTCACATTTGCAGCCGCATAGTCGCTTGTCCCCAGAGCATCCAAAAGCGGAGTCTCATGGGGAGCCAAAAAAGCCACCAGGTCGGAAACATCCTCGCCGATGGCCGAAAAAGCATCATATGTCGCCAATCCATTGAAAGGCACTATTCTTTACCTCCAGTTTGAATTCTCCGTTAATCGTTGGGCAGGAGCTTCGTCTCCTGCCCCCTATATCATCTGCGGTTAAAGGTTACTTCCCCGGCCGCATCTTCTTTTCCCGTTGGGCAGAAGCTTGTCTTCTGCCCCATCGTCTTCTTTGCGTCCTTCGCGTCTTTGCGGTCAAGAAGTTATCTCCCCGACCGCATCTTCTCCCGCAGGTGTGCATACTCCCGCAAGGCGCGTCTGTCTCCCCTTCCCGCCGACGCCGCCAACTGTGTCAGCCGCGCCGCGTCTCCGCTCGCCGAACGAGCGGGATTTGTCAGCGTTCCTGCCGGCCCTCCGCTTCGCAATCGCTCAGCCAGAGGCCGCAGTTTCTCGATATACTCATTCACTTTCTCAGGATCCGTCTCCGGCACCAACTGCGCCAGTTCCGGCGGCAGCCCCGCCTCCACAATCGCCGTCAGCCGCGATGCCTTCTTTTCTGCCGTCTGCATTCTCGTCAGTGTCTCTTCTTTTTCCGCTCGCAGGATATTCACTTCCGCCTCCGCTGCTTTCCTGGCGGCTTCCATTTCACGCTGCAACTTCTCCGCCTGCCGCTTCCAATAGAACTCCTGCTTTTGCTGTTGCGCGGTCAAGCGTGTCACAGTAGCCGCGGCGTCCTCGGCCGCAGCCTTCTCCCCTTCGGCTTCTTTCAATACTGCTTGGCTCTGATCAGCCTCAGAACCCTGATTCATCATCTCTCCCATTCTCTTCCTCCGTTTCTCACGGGCTTGCCCGCCTCCGGTGCGGCTTGCCCGCCTCCCCGTTTCTCGTAAGACACAACTCCACGTCCTGCTATTCTCCCTACACGCCAACGCCCTCTTTCTTCCAGGCACTCGTAGGGCAGGAGGGCCACCTCCTGCCACCTGTTCTCTACATAGTTCACTGTTACGTGAGGCCTTCTTTGGAGTGCGAAGGCTTGCCTTCGCTTTGGCTGGCAGGAGTCTTGTTTATCCTGAGCCGAGCCGAAGGGCTACTGCCACTCGTTTCTCCGCAAAGCCTGCTGTAGGGCGGGGGTGTTTATCCCGAGCGAAGCCGAGGGGCAGGTGCATCCTGAGCGAAGTCGAAGGGCCCCCGCCGATTCAGTCTTATGTCCATCCTGTCAAGAACGGCTCGGCCAAAACAAAACCGCCCCGACTTGCCTGCCGCCGGCTGGCAGGTCTCTCAGGACGGCTTCTCGCGTTTATCGGCTGACTACAAACCCCTCGGCCATCAAATCCCTCAGCCTGCCAAGCCTCAGCGAAGGATCTCCTGACTCCCGACTCTTGACTCTTTCACGAATCCTCCCTTATCTTCCGCAGCAACTCCCGCGGCTCTGTCGAAAACCCCATCATCTCGGCTCGGAGGTATGCCAAGCCAAGACTCTCTTCATCCACATGGAAACCTACCTCTCCCCGCCCAATCTGTCTGCAAGTCCACAAATAACACTTATCCATCGCCTCCGGGAACAACTCGCTCAGAGTCCTCTCTCCAGACTGATGCACCGCCAGTAAGTAGAGCACCTCCTCGACCTTCCGGGTAAATTGCCAACCCACAGGAGTGCCGCTCAATTCTCGGCCGGCATGTTTCCTGCAATATGTCTTTGCCAGCTCGAATTCCCCTGCTTCCACACACCATTGCACGAATATCGGCAAATGACCCTCAATAGTATCATGATGTCGATTCGCTTCCGGTGAATCCGGTGGCAGGGCATACTGAAAATCGAGCCAGGCCTTCATCCGCTTAACAGTTTGCTTCAACAGTCTCTTCTCTCGCTTCCCCTTCTTCAACCAACGACAGGTAAACAACATCCGCGCCCGCAGCGCTCTCCCCAAATCTTCATCATGCCATGGCTCTGCATCACCCTCGACCGGCCCATACTGATAGGCAGTGAAGGACCTGCCCTCAATCATCTCCTCACGAACGCAATCACGCATCTTGCCATAACCCCCGCAGTCATCCATCTCCTCAGCCTTCTCAAGGCAGCGCAGAGCGAATGTCAGTTCCTCATCTGCAGAATCACTCTCTTCAAGCGCGTATAGCCGCATGGCGTTATATAGAAGGGATGTCCCGGAGCCCAGGTACGAATTTGTTCTGACTACTCTCCTCCAGTCTCGCCCCCGCTCTTCGGCGTCCTTGGGGAGCATTCGCAAGATACCTTGTCGTTCCTCTTCCCATTGTTTTCTCGTGGCAGGTCGCATCTTAAGAAGACCTCTAGTCGGAGATATGTTGGAACCGTATCCCTTTCCGTGTTAGCGAAGGACCGGCTCTTGCTCGCCCTCCAGCATTGCTCATGATCAGATCGCATACCATGCGGTTTTCATCCATGGCCTTCAGTATTCTTCTTGCCTCTGACCTTTCGAGGCCGCTTTTTTCTAGCCATTTGGGCAATTCTCTTTCAAATGCTTTCCCTCGTCCCAGCCTCTCCAGCGCTTTACTGCCACTTACTGCACGGCTCTTCTTCCAGGCCTTATTATCCCAGAGCTCAACGATACACCGATTCCCCTCCCAGCGATATGTTATCGCATCCGGGCCCGGCGCGTTCAGTCGCTTCTTTCTGGGATCGAGAATGAACTTCCTGCCGCTCTTCTCCAGCCATTTTCCCAGTCGCAACTCCCCAATTCGCCCGCGTCTTAGCGCCCTCTTAATCTGTCTCCAGGTGCGCGGTTTCTTAGCCGCCTTCCCTACTTTCTTAACTGCCCGTGATAGCCACGGTTTCGCTCTGGCCCTCTTTCGTTTGCCGCCCTTCGCCGCTTTCTTGATTGCTTTGCGGGCCTTTTTGGAAATACTTGCCGCTTTCTTTGCTACCTTGCGGACTTTGCCGGTAATAGTCGCCGCTTTGCCTATTGTGGAGACCCCTCTTGTGCCAGCCTTCGCAACACTAGCGCCTCCAGCAGGTGAGAGCAGAATATCAATCAGCGTTGATCCGCGTGCACGTCCTCGTTTGTAAGGATCTTCGGCAGATAGGTCTTCGAGAGATTGCCAAGTCCCCTTGGCCGCCGCTTTGCCGAATTCTTTTGCCGTTTCCCACTTGCTTTCACTTGTCCAAAGATGCTTCGCCGCTTGCCAGATACCCCCCAGCATCGCTGGCAGATTAATACTCTCTATAAAACCTTCATTGAAACCTCTGCGAAATTCGGGGTCAAAGTAGGAATACTCTTCGCCCCCAATCAGACTCTCCAAAAGCCGTCTGTCGACGTCGAGTAAACTTCTATGTTTCTGTAACCATGGTGCCAACACACATCGGCAATTAGGGTGTGTATCCTCCACCGGCATCGGCGCTTCAGCCAACACATATATGCCTTCACCACCTTCCCCGCCTTGTGCCCACGCAACACATGTCCCATCACACGGCCCCGTGCCAAAATACAGAAACTTCACTCGCAGTTGCGGCACATCTCGAGATGCATCGCTTAGTGCCATACAGCGCGTCTGATTTGCCGCCAGCGTCCATTCGGAAATCGCGATGGTTGATAACCGCGCGCCGAAGCGAGATGAGACCCCCCGCCCCAGGACTGTGTTTCGAGTAAGGCTCGCAGCCGCCGTCTCCGGGCTTTCTTCCAGCAACTCTGCAAGCTGAAATCGCCGCGGAATCTCCCCGGCAAGGTCTCGCGTGAAACGAGAAACCAGCCACTTCAGCCGCTCAAAATCGAGCACCTCCTCCGGGCGCTGCTGCAGGCGATCTTCCGGGGAGGAATCGGGGAACAGCAAGGTGAGTTCTCTAAGAATCTCCTCCCTCGCGGCTGTGCTGGCATAAGTCAGCGCGAGTCTCAGAACCTGCTCGAGTCCCTCCTCCAGCGCGATAAGAAGAACGCGGGCTGACTCACCGTCTCCGTCCGTCAGGGCCTCGCCAATCTTCTCCAATACTTGCGCCAACAGGGCCCGCAAAACTCGCCGGAAACGCGCAAGGAGCGCACGGTTCTTTTGTGCGCTCCTCGCAATCTCTCCGCCAAGGTATGCCCTGGCCTCTTCTGCCGCGGCCTTCTCAAGGGCCGCGGCCGTTTGTTGAACCACAGCCAATGCTCAACACCCTGCAATACCTAATCTGTGTAATCCGCGAATTCCCCCTCTTCTTCATCAACCCGCGCCAGTTCCTCTTCAACATTCTCAATCCCCCGCTCCGCCGCCGCCGTGGCGCGGGACTTTATCCCCAAAACCTGGTTCTCTATCTGCAAGACCTTCAATTGGGTCAGTTCATCCGCCGGCAAAATCGGGTCCGCCACTATCTCGTGAGCCCCCTCCTCAAACTTCCCTTCACCTTGCGCCTCCAACATCTTCAAAGCCATCCGGTTCGCTTTCTCGAGCCCGTGAAAGTAATTCCCCCGCATCTCTGCAATCTTCTTCTGCAATTCCGAAAGATGCAGGGAAAGCGCATATCCGCTGACTTCTTTGCGATCCGGCAACCCCGACAATATCAACTCCGGTGTCGAGCGCCTCACCGTTTCTTCAATCTTCTCAACAAATCCCAATATCTCCGGCAGGTTGCCCTTCCACTCCAACATCTCGAAACTGCCTTCCGGAGTCGGCACCCACCATACCGTCGCCACCGGCCGGCCGTGTGAATCCACCGTCTGTTTGCGCAGGCTCCCCCTTTCCATGCCCCTCCCGATAATCACCGGGTCGCCATACAACTTGACGATGTCCAGCAGAAAAGAGGCCACCTCATTCAACGCGTCAATCGTCGGCAGCAGATGCTGAAAAGAACACAGCCCAGACTCCTCGCCGATGTCCAGGTTGCGGATATGCACCAGCGGGATAAAGCCATGCGGATTGGGATAGCGAGCCTTCACCCTCTGCGGATGGCGGCTGTCATACACCAGCACCTCCTCATCTGTCCATACTTCCTTATGCACCTCATTTGCGGGCCGATGAACATCCAATCCATGGACATACTCAATCTTACAGGCCAACATCCGCTTTCTATCATGTGGGTGATAGCGCGGAGTTATGGCTTCCGGCGGTAGCGCTACCAGTTTCACCGGCGCGCCCTTGTCCGGGTGTGGATTCAGTTCCCACTGCCGGTTATCTACAACCTTGATAAACGCATCTCCACAGCACGCCCCGTAGCGAGCCAGCAGGTATTTCTCCTGTTGCAAATCCGACCATTCCCACAGCCGGTTAATCGCCCCTTCGATTTCCGGCTCCGCCTTCACCTGCAATTTTTCCCCCATCAAAAACCGCGCATCAGCATCCACCACCTGAGTGACCTGATTGAAGATCGCCCGCATCTTCGCATACAGACCGGAGCGGCCCTCCTGATAAGGGGCATTGATGTAATAGCGCCAGTTGCGCAGATATCGCTGCTGGCGCTGGTGATCAGACACATCCAGTGAATCTATCGCCAAATCAACCAGGTTCCTCGCTGCTCGGCGCGAACCCAGCCGAAGATTAATAGAAGGGAAAGACATGTGCTGCTCCTTTCAAAGGTTCCCTGTAGGGCGGGGGGCTGTTGGTAAGGTCAAAAGGAATCGCCCCGCCGATCAATCCTGGGGGCGGGGTTCGCAAACCCCGCCGGTTTCTACAGGGTGTAAGTTCCAGTCACGCGGCCCGCCCCTGGCGGACCCGGCCGCTCCCAACCCTCGACTTTTACCCGCCGTAGCCGCCTACTCCGCCGAAGTAGCATTGGCTACGAAGCCTGGATCGGCGAAGGCGGGCTCAACTTCCCCCAGAAAAAACTGCGACCCGCTCCGGTGGGGGAACCGGAACGGGCCGCAACTCACATCCAAACCGTTGGGCAGGACCTTGGTCCTGCCGCCTCCTGCTTATCCCTATGTCACATCAGCCACTTCCCCCCAGGTATTATAACAACCCTTGTCAAGCCCATTCTCCACAAAGCCGCTCTACGCCTGCATCCGTTCGGTGCCTCCCAACTTCTCAGAAGCCATCCTCTTGCATCCCTGAATTCCACCGGCGTATAATCACATCATCCTAGTTCCGTAGGGCGGGAGCGCTGCTCCTGCCACTAAGATTCGAGAACCCTCATGTCCGCCGCGCCAAAAGCCAACAATGGTGAGCGCAT
>WVXJ01000028.1 GCA_011773575.1 Armatimonadota bacterium
CCGTGGCCCGCGACCGCCTGGCGGAGAAAGCCCGCCGCCGGTTCGACGGGGCTCACCGCAAGACCTGGGCTGGAGCCGCCGTGCGCCTGGTCAATGACGCCTTCCCATTCGAGAGTTATGACTCGACTTTTGCAGCGGCCCGTGAGGGCAAAGAACGTTAACAACAGCAGATAATCAAGGCCTAGTTTTGGGAGCAAGGCGCACTGCTCCCATCCCAGCCACCCTTCGACAGGCTCAGGACACCGCTTTGAGTGGCCGGGCTAGAAAACCGCCCGGGTTTCGGCAAGAGCTGTATCAGTAGCAGACCGCTGCCAAGAGCGGGGCCATCAGTTCACGCAGGGATTGTCCTTGAGTCAATCCTGCGCTGATGAAGCAGGCCAGAGCCCACAAGCTCTGCGCTTGGGTGGCCCGACGCCAGAACGGTGTGCTGCCTTCGAGTTCCATCTCGAGTTGACGTTGAAGCTTGTGCAAGAGCGCTTCGTCGTGTGGGGNNTCCTTGCCCTCTTCATGATAGACTTCAACGGGCCAGCGATGGCGGCGGATACGCGTGATACCGACGGATTGCCAATACAAGCGATTCGAGTTGTAGAATGAGGGCGCATCGGACAGGTCTGGCTGATTGAAGTTGATGACCAGGCGTTGCTTGCCCAAGTTGTGGATCCGATGCGTGCGGCAGTAGCTGTAGTAGGTCTCCTTTTCGCCCTTGTAGGTAATGCCAATCTTGTGGAAAACCGGTTTACCTCCTGCAGGGACCACCTGGAGATGTTCCTGCCTGAGCTGTTCGGCGAACTCCTCCAGCGTGAGACGGCCTCTTTTCAGGATGATTTCATCGTCACTGGCCAAAGTGCCCACGTAGGGTAGTTCCAGCTCTTGGTCCAGAAAACGGCAGAAGGCAGGTTGAGTGTACCAATTGTCGAAGGTGACGGGTAGTTTCAACTCGGGGTTCTCGTCTACACATCGTTGCAACAACTGCCGGGCGATCAGCAACTTACTCTGATAGAGAGCGGCTACTTCCGGCTGGCCTTGCTTTCGGCTCCACACGCCCAGCAGATACTGACGCCATTTCTTGGGATTACTTTCTTTGAGAGCGAATTTGCTTGCCCGCAGACGGATGCCTGCGGCCTGCAAGCCCTGCTCGATCTTGTCCAGGTCCGCCGGTTTCCATAACTGGAAATGGACCGGGTAGTCCGTTTGGTCGTCACTGTAGTGCAGATTGACCAGGTTGTGTGCCCAGGTGTAGCGGTCATCGACCGGATCGTAGAGATAGGCGATTTCGTCGAAGTGGCGCCCGTAGTGTGTGAGCAACGTGTCGTCTACACTGAGCACACCCTTGGGTTTCACCCGGGTCCCTTTCAGGCTGTTCAGCAGCGCCAAGCGTTGCTGATTCAGCGCGGCTTCCGAGAACGGGCTTGCCGTCAATAGACGGTTGAGACTGCTTTGGTTGCGGCTTTCAATGACAAAGAGACGGTTGATGCCGTCCACCGTCTTGTTCTCAGATATGATCAGCCCGCTCAAATACCGTTGAAACTGCACCAGCGCTTCAGCCGAAAACACACTCTCAAACCATGGTGCATAGTGTTGGACGATCTGCGGAAATTCAACCAGCGGCAGCATAGCCCACCTCCTGTGCGAGTTTTGGGCTCATTTTACCTCTGTGCTGGCAATGTTGGCAAATCCTCTGCCTTGAGTATCTGGTTGTCAAAGTACTGCAAAGTCAAGTTATGTCACTGCAAAAGTCGAGTCTTAATACTTCACTCCAGGCTTTCGATAATAATCTCAGCGGCAAGCCTGGCACCTATCCCCGGAAGGAGACCACACTTTTCAAAACCTTTGGCCTTCGCAAAGGCCTCCATATTCTCTTCGCTGGCCGCGGGATCCATGT
>WVXJ01000067.1 GCA_011773575.1 Armatimonadota bacterium
TGAAGTTCCATTTGCCACGATACAAGATAGTAGTATGATCTGACGTGCCCCCCAAAAAGGAGTCCAGTGATAATGTTAGACTGGAACTTAGAAAGGGGGAATGAATGGTCAGAAAGGGATATACACCGGAGCAGATTATCGGTAAGCTGAGGGAAGCAGAGATACTGCTCAACCAGGGTGCCACTATTGGTGAAGCCAGCAGGAAGATTGGTGTAACTGAGCAGACATATTACCGCTGGCGTAGAGAGTACGGTGGCATGCGGGTTGAGCAAGCCAAGAAACTCAAAGAGCTGGAGAAAGAGAATGCCCGTCTTAAGAAGCTGGTGGCAGATCTTTCTCTCGATAACGCTATCCTGAAAGAGGTTGCGGAGGGAAACTTCTAAGCCCGTCGAGGAAACGCACGGCAATCCTGCGAGTACAGGAGAAGCTGGGCGTTTCGGAGAGGCGGGCATGTACGGTAGTTGGTCAGACCAGGAAGACACAGCGTCGTACTTCAAGTATTACCGATGACGAGAAGAGGCTGGTGGCTCGCATTATCGAACTGGCAACAAGGTATGGCAGGTATGGCTATCGCAGGATTACGGCGATGCTCAAGAATGAGGGTTGGCAAGTGAACCACAAGAGAGTAGAACGAATCTGGAGGAGGGAAGGTTTGAAGGTGCCCCAGAAGCAGCCAAAGAGAGGAAGGCTATGGCTTAATGACAGCTCATGTATCCGGCTAAGGCCAGAGCATAAAGACCATGTCTGGAGTTATGATCTGATGATAGCGAGGACAGCTGATGGCAGGGCGTTTCGAATACTCAATATCATTGATGAATATACCAGGGAATGCCTGGCTATCCTGGTAAAACGGCATATCAAGTCACAGGATGTGATTGACCAGTTATTTGAATTGTTCATTTTCAGGGGTATTCCGGAGCACATCCGGTCGGATAACGGACCGGAGTTTGCGGCAAAGGCAGTAAGGAAATGGCTTGCGCGGCTTGGTGTGAAGACACTGTTTATAGAACCAGGCAGTCCCTGGGAAAATGGCTACATTGAATCATTCAACGGCAAGCTGCGGGACGAATTACTGAACCGGGAAGTCTTCTACACATTGCAGGAAGCGAAGGTGCTCATTGAACAGTGGCGGCAGGAGTATAATCAGGTAAGGCCTCATAGTGCGCTTCGATATCAACCACCGGCTCCTGAGGCCAGGATCTCTGTTACTCTAACTTAAGAAGTGGTATCCTTTATGGGGGCAGGTCATCACTTGTTGGCTCATTAGGCACATATTTCGGGGCTCAC
>WVXJ01000050.1 GCA_011773575.1 Armatimonadota bacterium
AGAGGACGCGAAATGGCTACGATCCACTTGAATGACCGTCGCATGGCGATACACCTCCTGGCCTAGAACGAGCTCCTCCTTCTCCTCCACATCCAATGTCCCCGTGATGTAGACATGCCTCGGGAGGCGAATTTGTAATGCTGACGCGTCCGCTTGCCAAAACAGGCCACGCGGCAAGTCATGAAAATAACACACAACTTCGGCTGGGCTCATTCGCTCGATGCCAACGAAAAAGGGAAGCTCCATTGCTTCGACAGCCGAGGCTGCTTCGATACAGTCAAGCAGTTTCACAGTGTTGAACCGTTCATGTGCCATAGCAAAATAGCCGGGGGCCCCGGTACGCGTCGTCCACCACGGATGTGCCTGGAATAAACACCACTGCAGACTGGGCTGACCCACCAGAATCTCGGCCAACCCCTGTGCCAGGCACATCTTGTCCACGTCAGGCGGGCCGGCCAAAATGACAAAGGCCTTGGTCTTCAGTGCAACATAGTAGTTGACCACAACTTCGCGCTGGTACGCGTTGACGTGCTCGACGAGGCAGTCTACGATTTCGCGTTCATCGGGTCTTGTTGATGTCTTTCGCTGCGAGACTTGCATCGCCATGGTCCTGCCTCTCCATTGGCAAATGGAAACGTCTTCATTACTACAAAGTCCTCTAGATCTTGCACCCTGCCGTACATTGGGCCACTTGGGTTCATCAGCCACGAAGCGATAGATGGATCCACAGGTACAGCAGGATAAAGCCAAACAGCAGTGTATTGGTCACCGGCACACCCAACAGCAAAATTGCGCTCAGCGCAGCGGGCGGAATCAGGTAACACAGCAGCATGATCAGCCCAGGTTTGCCGCTCACTCTCCTTGCGTGGTGATCATGATTCATAGTGGTGGACTCCTTTGATTGTGCGGGGGACTCCCCCGCCGGCCGTTGACCGTTGAGCAAGGCAATTGCAGGGCCGGCGGGGGAGCGGGAAGAGGGGTGCGTTTAGTGACACATACCGTGCATGCCGTGATGTTCCCCTTCGCCCTTCAGGTACTTCTCGGGATCCTTGTCGAAAGCGACTTTGCAGCCGGGGGCGCAGAAGCAATAGGTCTTGCCCTTGTACTCCGACTTGGCAGCCGCCTTCTTCTCGTCCACGGTCATCCCGCACACTGGATCCTTGGCCATCTAGCTCACCTCCTTCCATCAAGAGTTCAAGAACCGGCTTCAGCAGCCGGACCCATCGCCCGGTCCTGCTATCAACTGGCCGCGCCGACTATCAGTGCCGCATCGCTCCGTTGGGATCTGTTCCCAGTCATACGGCCCCTCGGAACGTGTTACGCGCCGTGTGCTCTATGCAAGCAGACCCCGCTCCCGCAGCACCGGCCGGGGATCCACGGTATGCTTACGCAACCATCGTTCCACGCCGGGCAGGCCAAAGGCCAGGCCCATCAGTTCGGTAATGTAGAGGACGGGCTTCCTGTTCACCAGAGCCTGCCGGGCGTCCAAGTTGATGTGGCACAACCCACAGGCACAGGCGATGATGTCCGCTCCGGCCTCGCCAGCCGCCTCGGCCAGCCGCGTGGAGAGAGTCACCACAATGTCCCTGCGGCTCAGCGTCAGGCTGGCCCCACAGCAGTCCACCTTCCAGGACCAGTCCACCGGTTC
>WVXJ01000121.1:0-1813 GCA_011773575.1 Armatimonadota bacterium
TGGCGATTCTGGTTATTGGTATTGTACTGACGGTATTTGGATGTCAAGGCAGTTCTATAACAAATCTGGATACGGCTGGGAACATCGAGCAGCCCGCGAAGAGGCTACTTGTGTTCGTCGGCTCTGCAAGCAAACCGGCCGTGGAAGAAGTTGAGGAGGCCTTTGAAGCGGCCAACCCGAACATAAAACTGGACATTACCTTCGGCGGCTCCGGAACTCTGCTCAACCAGATGACCCTGGAGGAGACCGGAGATGTATATATGCCCGGCTCTGATGACTACATGGACAGAGCAGAGCAGAGAGAGGCCATCAAACCGGAGACTCGGCAGATCATCTCCTGGCTGGTGCCGGCAATAATCGTGCCGAAGGGGAACCCTAAGAATATTCGCACTTTGAAGGATCTCGCTCGACCCGGCATGAGAATAGGTTTGGCGAAGCCAGACGCAGTCTGTCTCGGAAATATATCAGAGGAGATATTGGCTGATGTCGGACTTCTGGAGGAAGTGAAGAAGAATGTCTGTGCTTACGGTCTCTCCTGTTCAAAGACAGCGCATCTGGCGGAATTGGGAGAGGTTGATGCAATCATAGGCTGGGAGGTCTTTGCCAAGTGGTCGCCAGACAAGGTGGAGACCATCCCGCTCCGCGCCAAGACCGCCCGCGTCCGCAATATTCCCGCCGCGCAGAGCGCTTTCACCAAGCAGCCGGAATTGGCTCAGGAATTCATTGACTTCCTCACCTCCCCTGTGGCACAGCAGATCTTCCAGCGCCACGGCTATGCCCTGCAAAAGCCCGGCGCGGAATAACCGAGGCTAGAGCGAAATGCAGATAAGACGCTTCACATTCACAGCAGTAATGATTCTCTGTATTCCCCTGCTTGCCTTTGTGCTGGCCACGCTGGCAGGACTGTTCGCGCACGTCAACCTGCGTCAGTTCGGCATCTATGTCTGTTGTCCCCAGGTGACCAACGCACTGCGCATCAGCCTCTACACCACGCTTATCTCCACTTTCTCGGCGGTGGTATTGGGGACTCCTGTTGCTTATCTCCTCGCACACTGCCGATTTAGAGGCTGGGCGGCGATTGACACTCTTGTTGAATTGCCTCTTGTCCTTCCCCCCTCCGCGGCGGGCTTGGCCTTGCTGATGGCCTTTGGCCAGAAAGGTCTGACGGGGTATCTACAGGCACACGGAATCGACTTGAGGTTCGGTCTTACATTCTTTGCCGTGGTGATGGCCCAGTTGTTCGTCGCTTCTCCTTTCTTTATCAAACATGCTCGTACGGGTTTCGAGGCCGTCAGCAATGACCTTAAACTGGCTTCCACGACGCTGGGGGCATCCGCCTGGCGGACCTTCTTTCGCATTACTGTGCCTCTTTCCAGCCGCGCCCTCATCGCTGGTGCCACTATGACCTGGGCGCGGGCACTGGGAGAATTCGGCGCCACCCTCATGGTCGGCGGCGCGCTTGAAGGACGCACGGAGACTATGCCCATTGCCATCTACACTGCCCTGGATACTAACATGCCCGCGGCCATCTCCCTCGCCGCAACTCTGGTGACCGTTTCATTCATCGTGCTGATAACGACGAAAATCCTCCTGGGCCGCAGCGCAACGCTCACACTTGGGGCGTCTGAGCGAGTCTGAGCCCACCGCAACCACCTCATGCAATAGCATGTCTGCTTCCTAAGAGGACTTTTCCTGCCTGCTGTCTAATAAAACTACAGTTTGGGATTTCTACTTTGTCAGGGAGCCAGAGGTGCTCATCTCCGACCTGGTCAGAATCAATCCCGCCCCCCAGGTCATAGTCCTGGGGGAAATC
>WVXJ01000121.1:1851-11736 GCA_011773575.1 Armatimonadota bacterium
CTGCTGGAGCAATACTTCATCACTGAGAGCGACAATCGCCAGGCGATTGAGGCTGTCCTGGAGAGCCTGTCCCGAGAAACGGGAGAGGCTTTCTTGATCTTCGGCCCCTATGGCGCGGGGAAATCGCATCTGCTCGCGGTGGTGAGTTTGCTGGCCGAGTTCCCGGCCTGCTGGAGCTATTTTCTCGCTGCACATCCGGAGTTCTCCCGGCTTGCTCCCTCCTCGGGGCGCAAACCCCTCGTTGTGCAGATACCTCTGGACGACTACTCAGGGCCCGCTCACAGCCTGGAGCAAATCGTTTTTCAACACATTGAGGCAGAACTCTCTTCTGTCTGGCATAAGGCCTGGACGCCACTGGCGGATAGGTCATATTTCCTTGATCTTTTCGAGAAGCAAGTGCTGAGCCATCGCGAATCAGAATGGTCGAACTTCCTGAAAACTCGACGACCGGACACCTCCTGGGAGGAAATGAAGGAGAATGCTACTCAACAGGCAGCAGAATTGGCGCATGAATTCTTGAAAGAGATAGGCCTTCCACTGGATTGCCGGCGGTCTCGAGCGGAGGCAATGTTTTCTCTTTTCCAACATCTGAGAAGTCACGACTACTCCGGCACGGTCTTGCTAATAGATGAACTGTCAACATTCCTTGCCTCAAAGGATAAACAGAGCCTGAACCGTGACGCATCTTTTCTGCAGTTCCTTGCCCAACAGAGCGGCACTTCGCCTCTCTGGATTATCGCCACTGCGCAGCGCAGCCTGGAGGATGTGGGAGATATTGATTCTCATACCCTCAGACAGATTCGGGACCGCTTTCACGGGCGGTTTGCGCTTTCCATCTCTGAAATCCGGCGAGTGATTTCTGACAAGTTGGTCGAGAAACATGATGCGGCGGTATTTCCCGCCAAGGTGGCGGCGATTCATCGTCAATATGACCAACATAATACGCGGCTCGCCTTCTCCCCCGAAGAGCTAAGCTTCTCTTACCCGGTGAATCCACTTGTCTTGGATTGTCTGGAGGCGCTCGCCGGCAATTACCTTTCTTCAACGCGAAGCCTCGTCGCTATGGTTCAGGAAGGGTTATCGAAAGAGGATTTCCTGAGTGAAGATGCCGCCAGGCTGCTCACCCTTGACGAAATCTTCGATTTGGAGCGGGAAGAACTTCTCGCCTTGCCGGAGGCGAGAAGATTCCGTCAGGTTTGGGAGTTCTTGAGTCGCAATCTGCCGTCCATGGTGGAGCCGAAGGACCTGGAAAGAGTGCAGGTGATTATCAAGAATCTCCTGCTGATTTCCATGGTCGGTTTGCGCTGGCCGGTGAGCCGGTTCGCCGATGCCGTGATCGGCTGTCGGGAGCGGACTCTATGGGGCAACCGAGTGGAGGTGGAGCGGCTGCTGCGAAGGGTGTGGCGCAAGGGCGCTTATGTGGAGGTGACCCGGTCCGCGGAGCTCGGTGCAACTGAATACTTCCTGGATGCGGACAGCGATGTCTCCGAGGCGCTGCGGAGGAAGATGAATGAGGCATTGGCCGCGCTTTCAAAGACTGACGCGCGGGTAAGTGAATGGGCCTTACAGACATTGGATGGAGAAACACTTCCTCTGTCAGACTTCTCTGCCGTCCGCTCCGTGGGAATCGAATGGATGGGTGTGCGCCGTTATGTCAACATCGGTTGCCGCAAGTTGTCGGAGATGAAGGCGGAGGAACTAACCCAGGCTGCGGCGACTTTGGAATCCCCCGCTTGTTGGGAAGACGGGTGGCTGTTCATCTCTCCTCCTTGTGTTGAGCCTGAAAAAGAGAGGCACATTTGGCGGCAAAATACTCAGCAGATAAAATGCCGTTTTCGCCACGGATTGCTCGTCTGGCTGCCGCGGCCGCTGGAAGATAATGAACGGGAAATCATGCTTGAACACGCGGCCGCTAATCTGCTGCTGGCTGATGCAACTCTTTCCGCCAGCCGCAAGGGTCGAGAGATACGTACCCGGTTGAAAGAACTCCTAGGTGAGATGAAGGAAGAGTGCCGGCGGGCGCTTTATCGCGCCTATCTTGAAGGAGAGGTGTTGGGGATTGATGAGGGGGTCGCCATCAATCCCGAATCCCTTGGCGCGGAGAAATGGGAGGAACTGCTCGCCGATCTCTTCGCCTCTTCGTTCCGTAAGATCTTTCCCGATTTGGCTTCCATTGCTCCGCGTCAGCGGCTGGCGGGCCGATCCCATACGAATCGAATTATTGACAGTTTCATGCGCGCGGGTCAGGCGGTTCTGGCTCCGGGGAGCGCGCTGGAAGAACATCTCCGCAACTATCTGGAGCCGCTGGGCTTCTTGCAGCGGGAAGGCAACCGCTTTCAACTCGCCATTGCTCCGAGTCCATTTACGGCACATCTCCTGTCACTTCTTCCAGAGCCAGCCAAAGAACCACAGCCGGAATCCGTCATTTCCTATGCCGAATTGGAGGGCCGGCTGCGAAAAGGAAGTTTCGGGTTGACACCGGAGTTGGTGGAACTGGTAATCGCGGGACTGGTCAGGGCGGGATACCTGCGCGGTCTGGACGGCTTCCTTTCACCTCTGCATCTCTCCCAAATCTCTACACCCATGTGTGACAATCTGCCGTTTTTGATGAAGGCCTCTCCCCTTTCGGAGAAAGAACAGACTTGGCTTTCGGCCGTGGGGAAAAGGCTATTTGGCTATGATGCCGACTCTCTCGACCTGGCGGAGCAGGAGGTCCTATGGGATCATCTTCGCGGCTGGACAAAGCGCGCCTCAGCCGATTTGCCGGAAATGCGGGAACACCTTGAGGAGTTCATCCACTCCCTGGGACAGGAGAAGATTCGCTGGAGCACAAGCTGCGCGCTACTCCAGCAGATCACCCGCCTCTTGGAAAAAGACTTTTCCTACGTCGCCTCCGCACCGGGGGTAAGTCTTTTCCTGGAAGCCGCGCAGCAAACCGTCGGCGGCCCTGAGAAGACTATCGATGCTTTGGAAGGATTTGCAGGACTCCGGCAGTTCCTGCGCCAATACGCTTCTGCGCTGCAACAGGCTCATCTCTATCTGGGCGATTCTCGTTTGACCCTGCCGGAGAAGTCCCTCGCAAAACAGCGCACGGCACTCCTGGATAAGTTTACAGCGGGCGAAGAGATGATTCCACACGGCGCGAGCCTCGTTGCAGCGTGGAAGAAACTCCACCACGGCTATGCTGTCCGCTATCAGGCGTGGCACGCGCATCAACATTCTCTCGCCCGTTTTCGGGCTTATCTTGAGTTGAAGAAAAGCGAAGGCTTTCGCTTGGGAGAAAGGCTGGCGCACGCGGGAATCGATGAAAGGGGAGACTTCGCCTCTTTCGTCTCGAAACTGAACAGCGCGCTCTCACTTCACTGCGACGGCTCTGCTTTGACGGGCGTGCTAGAATCTTCGCCGGTCTGCCCGGAATGTGAACTGCGGCTGGGTGCTTCACTTGCTCTCCCCGACGCAAGGGAGATGGGCGGAAGATTGGAAGCCGAGGTTGAGAAGATGCAAGCGCGACTATTTGATCGACAGCGCATTGCTTTGCTGCGCAAACGATTGCTGGCGGAGGCCCCCGGTGAACTTCGCCGCCGGTTGGAGAAATTACTATCCACCTCCGGCGGCCTGACGCGGCCGGAATTGACCGGCCTGCTCAGCCCGGAAGCCGCGGAATGGATGAGAAGGCAGTTGAGTCTGCGAGTCGCTGCACGAAGGAGATCCGGCGAACTCACAGAATTATTCGGTCACCGAGAGATGACGAAAGGCCAGGCGCTCCGTCTTTTCCTGTGCTGGTTGGATGAACAAAATCTACTTCAAGAAGAAGACTTGGTGGTGATTGAATGAGGAAGCCTGAGAAGAAGAAAGACACAAGCATGACGCCCTCCCGCACTGAATCTGCGCATAAATGGAAGACACTGCTGCACCTCATCTTGTTCAGTGTCGCCGCCATTGCTGCAGCCTCCTATGTTTATCTCCAATCACCACATATCATCGCCAGGGATGCTCTTTATCACCTTCGTCACGCCGCGGTCTATGCAAGTGAAGGTCTCTTCATGACGGAATTCCCCTGGGTCGTCTATTCGGTAGTCAGCACCTTTGCGGCCGACATCTGGTATGGTTTCCATGTGCTGCTGATTCCATTCACTTCCTTCAACGGGCCGGTGGCTCAAGTGAAGACCGCCGGCATCTTCATCCTGGCGACAATGCTGGTTCTCTTCTATCTTGCGATGCGCCGAAATCGCATGGCCCTGCCCTTCTTGTGGCCTTTTGTATTGCTCTTCATCTCGGGCTCGTTTGTCGGGCGCTTGACCACGACGAGACCTGTCGCCATCTCCATGGGGCTGACGGCCTTGCTGTTTTCCTTTATGATCAGCGGCGGCATCTTGGCGGTTTTCTTCCTGAGCCTGGCGCTGACCTTCTTTCACCTTTCCTTCTTCTGGCTGGGCATTCTCATCGCAATTGCAGTCAGCGCAGTCAAAGTACGCACCGAGAGAAAATGGGAGTGGCGCAAGCCGCTTGCGGTGCTGCTGGGCCTGGCGGCGGGCTGGCTTCTGAGACCGAATCCTATCGGCGCCGCGAAAGTCTTATATGTTCAGGTCTTCCGGCTCATGTTCGAGAAACAGAAAGGTCTCTTGGCCTTCGGACGCGAACTGTATCCCATGAGACCGGAAGTTCTGCTTCATGACTATGGTCTACTCATTTTGATCTGGCTGGGTATTACCGCGATTTCCCTCTTCGCAATAATTCGGCACGGTGTTGAACGGCCGGCGAGAAACCGCACTTTGTTGTGGAGCAGTCTTGGGCTCTCACTGCTCTTTTTCGCCATGACACCTCTCCTCTCTCAACGGTCCGTTGATCAGTGGGCGCTTTTCGCGATCATCTTTGTCGCTGCCGGTTTCACCTATTTCATTGTCCCCAGACAGGTAGAAACAAAGGCATTCTCGGGGAAGAAGTTCGTGCCGAGACAAACCCTGGGCGGCGAGATGCGCGCTGCTTGCATATCGGCAGGAGCCCTTATTCTGGCTTTCATGATGTGGCGAGCAACGGACACCCAGATGTTGAAGAAGGGATATGGGATACCTCCAGACCGACTCAAAGGAGGCCTGGAATGGCTGAAAGATAACAGCGAGCCCGGAGAGATCGTTTTCCACGTGAGTTGGGGCAATTTCCCGGAGTTGTTCTACTGGAACCAACATAATCGCTACATCGGCGGGATGGATCCGATTTTCCAATATGCGTATGACAAGAGCCTTTACTGGAAAGTGCATCACCTCTGGGTCGGCAAGGCCCCCGGTTATACCTGGGGTTCACCGAAGCCGGAGGGAGCCAAACTTGAGGACGCCTATACCGTCATGACGCGTGACTTCAAGGCCTCCTATCTCTTGCTGGAAGAGCTCCGTTCGCCTACACTCTTCAGTTATGTGACGAGCGATCCGCGTTTCGTCCCGCGTTTTGATGATGGCTGGACAGCGATTTTCCGGCTCTCCGATGACGGGCAGACGGAGCAGATAGGTGTCGCTGATGGATAGACCACCCTGGCCGTGAGTGGATGAGAGAGAGACGAAAGAAAAAAAGATCGAGCAGGGTACCTGACAGCCGCAATCGGGCACACGGCGGCAGTTATGGCCGAAAGCGACAACTGCTGCAGTTTGTCTTATTCACTCTCGCCGCCATTGGTGCCGCCTGTTTCATCTACCTGCAAGCCAAACATATCGTCGCCAAGGACGCGCTCTATCACCTACGCCATGCCTCTCTCTATGTCAGCAATGGGCCCTTTATGAAGGAATTTCCCTGGCTGACCTGTTCGGTGATTAGCACTTATGTGGCTGACATCTGGTATGGCTTCCATCTGCTCTTCATTCCATTCACTTTCATACCTAAGGCGCTGACACAAGCGAAGATTGCCGGCATCTTCCTGCTGACGGTGCTGCTGGTGCTTCTCTATGTCGTTATGCGCCGAGAGAAGATGACCTTCGCCTTTCTGTGGCCCTTCGTATTTGCCTTCATCTCGGGGCCCTTTGCCGGGCGTTTGACGACGACGCGGCCTCATATACTTTCCACCGGTCTAGCCGCCTTGTTGTTTTCGTTCATGATCCGCGGCAGCGCCTGGCCGGTCTTCCTGGTAAGCGCAGCCTTGACCTTCTTTCACCTCTCTTTCTTCTGGCTCGGCATCCTCATCGCATTTACTGTTACGCTGGTAAGGCTCATCACTGAAAGGACTTGGGAGCTGCGCAAGCCGGCCCCGCTCTTGATCGGCTTGACCATCGGCTGGCTGCTGAGGCCCAATCCCATCGGGGCGGCGAAGATCGCCTATGTACAGATCTTCTTGCTCATGTTGGAGAAACAGAAAGCGCTCCTCGCTTTCGGCCGTGAACTCTATCCTCTCAAGCTGATGCCACTTGTCAGCGAATACGGCCTTTTCGCTCTGCTCTGGCTGGGTTTCGCCGCCATCTCTCTCATCGCCATCTATCTGCGCCGCGCCAAATTATCCGGCGGAACCCGCATTCTCTTCTGGAGCAGCCTCGCACTGTCCACGCTCTTTTTCATCTTGGCGGTATTTGTTTCATCCCGCGCCGCCGACCAGTGGGCGCTTTTCGGAGTCATCCTCATCGCGGCCGGCTTTACCCACTTTCTCGCTCCAAGGAAGAACATTCTCCGGGAAGGCCTGGGGCGCAAGACACGCATCATCGGCACCTGCGCGGCAGCGGTCGTCTTCGCCTGTATGACCTGGCGATTTGTGAGTTCGCCTGAGTTGAAGACAGGATATGGCTTGTATCCATACCAATCGAGAGCCGCGGCGGAGTGGCTGAAAAACAATAGCCGCCCCGGCGAAATAGTCTTCCATGTGAACTGGGGCCAGTTCCCGGAGCTGTTCTACTGGAACCAACACAACCGCTACATCGGCGGGATGGACCCGATTTTCCAATACGCCTATGATAAAGGCCTTTACTGGAAAGCACATCATCTCCTGGTGGGCAATGCCGTCGACCACACTTGGGGCACACCGGAGGCCAAAGGAACGAATCCGGAGGACACTTATACCGTCATACGCCGTGACTTCAAGGCCTCTTATATTTTCCTGGAGAAATATCGCTCGCCCGCGCTTTTTCTTCATGCGAGGGACAACGACCCGCGCTTTGTGCGTTGTTTTGATGACCGCCGTACAGCGATATTCCGACTCTCTGATGTGGAGCAGATGGAGCCTGATAACTGATGCTCCGGTCGGTTAAGATGAAGCGATTGAGGAAAGAAATCTGAGTGGAATTGAATGAGCAAAGCAGCAAAGAAAAGCCGGGCCGACAGGAAGTCAACTTCTCATAAACACACGTACAGCAGCGCAAGTTCTCCGAGAATAAGAGGGCTGCTGGGACTGATTCTCTTCGCCATCACCGCCATTGCAGCCTCGACTTATGTTAACAGAATATCAAGCAATATCCCTGACTTCGATTTCTTCTATCACCTGCGCCATGCATCACTTTATGTGAGTGACGGCCTGTTTATGAAGGAGTTTCCTTGGGCCACCTATTCGATAATCAACCGTTTCGCGGCTGACATCTGGTATGGCTTCCATCTACTGTTGATTCCGATTACTCTCTTTCCTGACCCTAATTCTCAAATAAAGGCCACTCCCGTTTTCATCCTCGCGCTATTCTTGCTGCTCTTCTATCTGGCGGCACGCCACAGCCGCTTCTCCTATCCCTATTTCTGGCCGTTCTTCCTGCTGTTCAGCGCGGCAGTATTCGTCGAGCGCCTGGTTCAGGCGAGGCCGCATGTTCTCTCTATGGGCCTGACTGCTCTGCTGTTTTCGTTCATAATCAGCGGCAGCATCTGGGGCGTCTTTTTTGTCAGTCTGGCGTTGACCTTCTTTCATCTCACATTCTTATGGCTCGCCATCCTCATAGCAGTACTAATTACCATTGTTAAACTTCGCACTGAAAGAACGTTCGAGTGGCGCAAGCCGGCCGTTATGATATTGGGATTATTGGCGGGCTGGCTGGTCAGGCCCAATCCCATCGGCGCGGCGAAGATTCTGTATGTCCAGACCTTCCAACTGGTGCTGGAAAAAGGGAAGGGCCTGGCAGGGTTCGGTACCGAACTCTCCCGCCTCGAACCAAAAGCGCTGATTCTCCTTTCTCCTTTTATTCTGATTTGGCTTGTCGTTGCTTTGATTTCTCTGATCGGAGTGCTCTTGCGCCGCGCTGAACTCCCCGCGAAAAAGCGCACCCTGCTCTGGAGCAGCCTTCTATTATCTCTGCTCTTCTTCGCAACGACACTTTTGGTCTATCAGCGGACCATTGATCAATGGTCCCTCTTCGCGGCCATCTTCATCGCCTGTGGGTTTACATGCTTCTTGGCCCCCAAAGACCTCAAATCGAGGCAACCCTTTGGGCGGAAGATGCGAATAATCACCACATCGGTACTTGCACTGTTCTTCGCTGCGATGATTTGGGCGACAAACCATAGTTATACGCTTTACATCCGGAGCCCTCGAGCAGCACACACCTACCGTCTCAAACCGGGTGCAAGATGGCTTAAAGACCACGCCCGGCCCGGGGAGATAGTGTTTCACGCGCATTGGGATCTCTTCGCCGATCTCTTCTATTGGAATCCGCAGAACCGCTATATCGGCGGGATGGATCCGATCTTCCAATATGCGTATGACCCTGACCTCTACTGGAAAGCTCGTCATCTCGCAACCAACGAACTGGGTGCCCGCACCTGTGGTATGATGGATATCAAAGGAGCCCGCCTGGAGGATACCTATACAGTGCTTCGCCGCGATTTTCAGGCCTCTTATCTCCTGGTCCAGAAGTACCGGACTCCTTCGTTGTATTCTTACGCGCGTGAGGATCCACGCTTTGTCCTGGGTTTCTATGACGGCCGAATGGCGATCTTCCGGCTTGCCGATACCGGACAAATGCATGATGATCAGTAACGTGCAGGATGTCGCCGGTTGGTTCAGGCGAAACCGAAGCGGATGGGCACAGGTTCAGTCATGAGCAATGAACAGGGCGCAACGGAACTCCGGCTGGAGGGCGTGGCAGAGGGTGAACTGACCCTGAATGGAAGGATCTCCCGTGTCGTCCACCACAATGATGATGACGGCTGGACCGTTGCCCGTTTCAAGGTTGCCGGGTATGAAGACACAGTGACGATCGTCGGTCATCTCGCCGAACCCCAGGCCAATCAATCCCTGCAAGTCGTGGGCGAGTGGGTGCGTCATCCTCAATATGGTGACCAGTTCAAGTTCTCCCGCTATCAGTTGGAACGGCCCACCGGCCCTGAGGGATTGGTTCTCTATCTCTCCTCCGGCATATTGAAGGGCGTGGGTCCGGTAATCGCCAAGCGCATGGTGGAGGCCTTCGGAGAGGAGGTCCTGCGGATCCTGGATGAAGAGCCGGAGAGGCTTACCGAGGTTTCCGGCATATCGCCGGCAAAACTGGAGAAGATCCGTCAAGGCTGGGCCGAGCAGAAGGGCGTCCAGCATATCATGCTCTTCTTGCAGGGGCACGGAATCTCCGCCGCCTATTCCCACCGCATTTACCGCCATTATGGAGACAGCGCAATGGCGGTCGTGGAGAAGAATCCCTATCGGCTGGCGGCCGAGGTGAGGGGTATCGGATTCAGGATCGCGGACCGCATAGCCCAGAAATTGGGCTTTTCTCCGGATTCCCCCTTCCGTCTGGAGGCGGGGCTGATCTACGCCCTGGAGCAGTCGGGCGTTCAGCAGGGGCATGTCTTTTTGCCGCAGCGCTTGCTGCTGTCTTCAGCACGCAGCGCCCTGGCCCTGCACAGTGACGAATCCGAGGCTGTTGATCCCTCCGCCTCTGACGCCATGTTGGAGGAGGCTCTTTCTCGCCTGTTGGAGGAGGGCCGACTTGTAGGCGAGACCTT
>WVXJ01000121.1:11876-12132 GCA_011773575.1 Armatimonadota bacterium
TTGATCTCTTTGAAGATGCCGACTGTAATGTTCAACTCGCCTGCCCCACGGGCCGCGCCGCAAAAAGGCTCTCCGAACTCACAGGCCGGCCCGCCCGCACCATCCACCGCCTGTTGGAACTGGACCCGGCCACCTGGCAGTTTCGACGAAATGGAGAACGCCCTCTCACCGCCGACCTGATTGTGGTGGATGAAGCCAGCATGCTCGACCTTCCGCTCACCCACAGCCTGTTGGAGGCGATCCCCGATGGAGCGCG
>WVXJ01000121.1:12263-12502 GCA_011773575.1 Armatimonadota bacterium
CGTCCCGGTGAAAGACAAGCCGAGAATTGTCTTTTCATATCGGAAAGCGAACCCGAAAGAATTGCTCAGGAGGTCATACAACTGGTGGGCAGAGAACTGGAACCTGAGGGTTTCGCGCCCTGGGATATCCAGGTAATTACTCCCATGCACAAAGGTGATTTGGGGACAATCAGGCTTAACCGGCTGCTTCAGCAAACACTCAATCCCCCTTCGCCCCGACGGAGCGAGATTCGCCGGGG
>WVXJ01000211.1:0-2261 GCA_011773575.1 Armatimonadota bacterium
AGCAATATTTCTAACAGTTGGCCAGCCTTCATCTCCTCCAACCGCAGTTTCGTCTTCACCCAATTCAGCGGGCACGGCGTGCCTCTCAGATCCATCTTTTGCTCAGGCTCTTGTTTCATCAGCCTACTCCCTCAATCAAAGATCGCCGTACACCGGAAAAGTCTCCACCAGGCCGCGGTAGAAAATATTCCGCCATTTGGGTTTTTTCAGTTCAGCCGCGTTCAGCAACCCATCGCCCACCACAGCTCTCAGAGTACGACGGTAGGAATCAATACCCACCCGATCCAGCGTGTTGCCGATGCGCTCTCCCTTTTCTCCATGCTCCCGGTACCAGGTCATGGTCTTTTCGATCACATCCATAACTTGCTCGTCAGGTACGAACTCGGCGACCGGGTAGGCTGTATGAGGATGCTTGCCGTGCTTTCCTCCAACATGGATGGCATGCCCGATCCTCTTGGGCACCATCGCATCGAAAGGACACACCTTGATGCAATCACCACAAGAGATGCATTTGTCGAGGTCTCGCACCGGCAGATCCTCCTCTCCCATGTGCAAAGCATCGTCCTCACAGGCCTTCACACACAATGTGCAATGTGTGCAATTCTCATGGAGAAGTTTAGGCTCTACCATCCCCTGAAAACCGAGGTCCATCATGATAGACTTCATGCAGTCTCTGACACAGCCGGAAAAACACGTCTTGAACTTGTGGGGAGTATCTTGTCCGAAGAAGCGCGCGGTGGCCTCCAGGGAGAGGCGCTGTGTCTCCGTCCAGCCATTGGGATTGTATTCACATCCGCCGCAGGCCGTGGCCACGCGGAAGCGCTTGCCACAAGACGCAATCTCCTGTCCTACCTCACCCAACTCACGCACCACTGCATCAAGGTCGGCCAAATCCACGTAGAGGATCTCAGGAGATTGGCGAACGCTCAGGTGCACTATGCCCCGACCGTACTTGCTGGCCACCGCCGCGATCTTCTCCAGTCGCTCGGAGGTAAGTCTCCCCCCCGGTGCCTTGCAGCGCAGCGTGATCTTCCCCTTTTGACGCTGGGGGATAAATCCTCCCGCCTTCAATTCCTCTGCACGGGCTTGAGTGAGGTCCTTCTTATCAGTGCTGCTCTTCTCTGATTGCATGATGGTTTCTCCCGAATTGATCAGGTCGGCGCAGTAGTGGCTCGCTCACGCGCTCGCGCTGAACTCCTGCGGCCTTCCTCAAACTCAAAGTAGGGTTCCAGACTCGAATAGCGCTCTCCTGTATCAGGCAGGATCACCACCACTCGTTTATTTGGCCCCAGTTCCTTTGCGATGTGGAGAGCTCCGAATGCGGCGGCACCGGCCGACACTCCCATAAACAAGCCCTCTTGCTGGGCGAGGCTCCGCGTGGTCAGGAAAGCATCTCTATCAGACACCGTCAGTATTCGGTCAATAGCCTTCTTGTTCAGCACTTCGGGCACAAAGTTAGCACCGATACCCTGAATCATGTGTCGCCCAGGCCGACCTTCGGTGAGGACCGGGCTGGAGGCCGGTTCGACACCTATGATCAGTATCTCGCTCAATTCCTTCTTGAGTGCTTCTGCCACACCCGTGATAGTACCTCCTGTTCCAATGCCGGCTACAAATGCATCCAGGCGCCCGCGGGTGGCTTTGAGTATCTCCTGTGCTGTCGTTTGTCGATGAATCTCCGGATTTGCCGGATTCTCGAATTGTTGAGGCATAAACGCCCCGCTCGTCTTCTCGACTAGTTCCTGTGCCGCGCTCACCGAGCCAGCCATCCCCTCCCCTGCCGGGGTAAGCAGCAGTTCGGCGCCCAGGCTGCGCAAGATGAAACGGCGTTCCAAGGTCATATCATCTGGCATCACTAATACCACGCGGTATCCTTTTACGGCTGCCACCATGGCGAGTCCGATTCCCGTGTTACCGCTCGTCGGCTCGACAATTGTGCCACCCGGCTCCAGCAGCCCCTGTTCCTCAGCCTCTTCAATCATGCTGAGGGCAATGCGGTCCTTCACACTCCCCGCGGGGTTTGAAGATTCGAGTTTACCCAACACCTCTGCGGAGCCGGCAGGGGTAAGCCGCGCCAGCCGCACCAATGGTGTGTTGCCAATCAGGTCCAACACACTGTCAACAATGCGATCACCCGGGCAATGCACGCTTCGTTTCTTCATTGCTCTCTGTCTCGACATGACGCGGCTCACACTTCGCTCTTTCTCTCAAATAAGGGCAAGCAGTCCGAATGCAATCGCCCCCGCTGCAACAGGGGCGGC
>WVXJ01000211.1:2283-2789 GCA_011773575.1 Armatimonadota bacterium
GCACAACTGAACCCTATGACTGAGCAGGTGACGATTTCGGCGAGTGAGACCGGCATCCCATAGCGAGATGCAGCAAAAACGATGGAAGCCGAGATCACCTGCACGAAGGCCGCGCATAGGGGGCAGATCGAAGTGATCTCCTTGCCCACAATATTGATCATTCGTCCACCCAACACCAAGACTCCAAGCGCCATCGCTAAGCCTCCCAGGATGGCACCGGTCGTGGGCTGGAATATGCCCGCTCCCACCGCCGGCCCCAGCGCCTTAGCGAGGCTGTTAGAGCCGGCTGCAAAGGCCATCCAACAGGAGGACAGCGTTACGGTCCAGGCGAGCACACGCTGTACCGCTTTTTCACTGCGAAGCCGGCCAAAGGCGTGCAGAAGCGACGGGTAAAAGAATCGCCCGATGAGAAATGAGAGGCTCAATGCGAGAAGAGGGGTTGCGATCCACCATCCGACAACCGTTGTGAAGAGATGAGTATTTACCGCACCATAGAACAGCCCCAG
>WVXJ01000211.1:2854-3000 GCA_011773575.1 Armatimonadota bacterium
ACCCCTTTCGGGTCCAGCGCCAAGACTTCCGCGTTGATCAATCCTTTTCCGACGGTTGTCATTACGCGGCCTCCCGCCAACAGAGCACCTGCGATACAGAAAACGGCGATAAGCGCAACCGCCTCTCGACGCGAACGAATCCCAGC
>WVXJ01000211.1:3126-3768 GCA_011773575.1 Armatimonadota bacterium
CACCACCAGCGGCCCGCGCGAGGATGTTCTCCCGGAGCAACCGCCCGTGTGCACGGCTCGCACCCAATGCTTGGGAAACCCTCGTCGTGCAACCGGTTATAGGGGACATCGTGCTGCCGGATATACTCCCAGACCTGGTCATTCGTCCAGTCTATGAGAGGGTTCAATTTGATAATTCCGCCGTGGCCCTCATCCTCTTCGACCACCTGCATCTCCGTCCGGGTTACGCTCTGTTCTCTACGCAGCCCTGTAATCCACGCATCCAAACCGCTCAAAGCGCGCGAGAGGGGCTCCACCTTGCGAATCTTGCAGCATTGATGCCGCCCTTCCAAACTCTTCCGAAACGAGTAAAAGCCATGTTGCCGCTCGAGTTCCTCCACTATCTCTCGCTCAGGGTAGTATGCTTCGATATTAATGCCGTATCGATCTCGCACTTGCTCCATTACCTCATAGGTCGCCTCGTGCAGCCGCCCCGTATCAAGAGCAAACACTCGAGGTTTCTGCGTGATACGGCAAAACATGTCCACCAGCACAACATCCTCGGCCCCGAAACTACAGGCGAGTGCGATGCGACCACCAAACTTGTCACTCGCCCACTTCAGCACCTGTTCAGGTGAACGTCCCAACAGGTCTTCGTTTGCC
>WVXJ01000162.1 GCA_011773575.1 Armatimonadota bacterium
CGGCCGGTCTGGCAATCGAAATCACAAGACCCGCCGGGAGGGACCCCTTATCCCGAAGTTACGGGGTCAATTTGCCTAGTTCCTTAAGGACGGTTCTCTCGAGCGCCTGAGGATACTCTCCTCGCCTACCTGTGTCAGTTTGCGGTACGGACATGCCACCTTCAACCTACGTCAGCTGTTTCTCGGCATCTGCGCCGGTCACTTCGGCATCATAATTCGGCCTCGCCCTTGCGGGACCCACACTACTAACCGTGGGATGACCTTGACAGATGCGTCACTGACCTCGTCCGATGACATGGTGCAGGAATATTAACCTGCTGCCCATCGTCTACGCCTTTCGGCCTCGACTAAGGGTCCGACTAACCCTGGGCGGATTTACCTTCCCCAGGAAACCTTAGGCTTTCGGCGAACAGGATTCTCACCTGTTTTATCGTTACTCATGCCGGCATAATCACTTGCTGCCGCTCCACCGCTCGTTTCCGTACGGCTTCGACGCTGACAGCAACGCTCTCCTACCGCCTGCAAACCGCCGAAGCCGTCTGCAGACCCGCAGCTTCGGTGTTTTGCTTATTCCCGGTCATTATCGGCGCCAAACTGCTCGACCAGTAAGCTATTACGCACTTTTTAAATGGTGGCTGCTTCTAAGCCAACATCCTGGCTGTCACAGCAATTCAACTTCCTTATGAACTTAGCAAAACTTCGGGACCTTAGCTGGCGGTCTGGGTTGTTTCCCTCTCGACCATGGACGTTATCGCCCACAGTCTGACTCCCGAGATACGCTCTGCGGTATTCGGAGTTTGGTTGGGGTAGGTAGGCTGGTGGCCCCCCATCCCCATTCAGTAGCTCTACCCCCGTAAAGTAGTGACTCAAGGCTAGCCCTAAAGCTATTTCGGAGAGAACGAGATATCTCCAGGTTTGATTAGACTTTTACTCCTCCCCACAGCTCATCGCCCAACTTTTCAACGTTGGTGCGTTCGGTCCTCCAGGGATTTTTACATCCCTTTCAACCTGGCCATGGGTAGATCACCTGGCTTCGCGTCTACCACCTGCGACTAAATCGCCCTTTTAAGACTCGCTTTCGCTACGGCTCCGCACCTGAAGTGCTTAACCTTGCCACAAACGGTAACTCGCCGGCTCATTATGCAAAAGGCACGCGGTCGTCCGTTACCAGCCCGCAGGCTGGTCATAGGGCTCCCACAGCTTGTAGGTGTATGGTTTCAGGTACTTTTAACTCCCCTAATAGGGGTACTTTTCATCGTTCAGTCGCCCTACTTTTCACTATCGGTCGTCGAGTAGTACTTAGCCTTGGAGGGTGGTCCCCCCAGCTTCACACAGAGTTCCACGAGCTCCGTGCTACTCTGGAACGCCAACCCCGAGCTTCAGTTTTCGCATACAGGACTATCACCTTCTGTGGTCGAACTTTCCAGAACGTTTCGCTAACTGTCACACGGGTAATGTCGGCGCCCGCAACCCCAAAGAGCAAGCTCTCTGGTTTGGGCTATTCCGCTTTCGCTCGCCGCTACTGACGGAGTCTCGGTTGATTTCCTTTCCTGCAGGTACTGAGATGTTTCAGTTCCCTGCGTTCGCTCCACACGGCCTATGCATTCAGCCATGGATGACGCCATCTGGTTGCCCAGTGACGACGGGTTGCCCCATTCGGAGATCCCGGGATTAACGGTTGCTCGGCACCTGCCCCGGGCTTATCGCAGCCTGCCACGTCCTTCATCGCCTCTCGACGCCTAGACATCCCCCATACACCCTTAGTAACTTGACCATATCAATCTATGATTGAACAGGTTTGTCAAGTCGCCTATTGAGCGCTCATTGTAGTTTTCCCACTATGGAGTAGAAAAACTTGCTGAGAATTTTCATTCTCACGCATCCGCATATGAACTTGTCAAAGACCGCGTTGCAACCGTCGCTGCCGGAAGCTAGTCAGTATACGCCTGACTCCGCATCCTGCAATCGGGAAGTTTGGATTTTTCGCAAATTTTTTCCAG
>WVXJ01000159.1 GCA_011773575.1 Armatimonadota bacterium
AAGGATTGCGGAGATTCTCTTCACCACAACAAGGCCGCGGGCCGGGCGCGGCGCAGGAACCAGTCCACACCCCAGGCGCGGCCTGCGGCGGCCAGCATCAGCAGCAGACTGGTTAATACAAATGCTTGATTGACGAGCGCGTTCGAGGGTCCCATATGACCACTGGCAAGAAAGAAATTCGCCGCCATGAAGGCTCCCAGCAGCCCCGCCAGCCGTGTGCCCAGGCCCAGCAAGAGCATTGCCCCCACCACCAGTTCACCGGCACATACGAGGATCCCGAAGAGATGCGCATTGGGCAGCACCACAATCTCTATGAACTGCCGGTACCATCCCGCGGGCATGGACGGCGTCCCAGTCAGCCAGTGGTTCAACACATTTGCCAGAGGGGGCGACGCGGGCGAAGGATTCAGATAGCCGTGTTGAGAATATTTCCCCCATCCCGCTATAAAGAAAGAGTAACCGATGAAAAGCCGCAGTAAAGCGAAGTATCCCAGATGGGTCTTTTGCATCCAGAAACTGGAAAAGAGGTCGCCATTCTCTTCGGCTGATTGCTTCGACATCATTACTCCCTACATCCGGTCTTGAAAGATCAGGATTCTCTATTCCTCGATTCCTCATTTTGACTTTAAATCCCTCTTAGCGGCCAATGACGCACAAAACCCCCTTCATTTCCGCTGAAAATGTGTTATCATAATCCGGGTCGCATTCTGTCCTGCCTGCTGTCTGACGGGCCTGGACGCCGCCGCTGGCGATAGGACGATTGCACCGAATATGGCAAAATGCCGCAAAACTCGTTTGCAAACCAGGCCTTAGCAGACAAAAAGGAGGACGTATGGCGTCCAAATCAATTTATGTGGGGAATCTTCCTCACGGGACCACGCAGGATGAACTGCGTGAGCTGTTTGGTCAGTGGGACCCGACGGATGTCCGCTTGATTGCGGACAGAGGCTTTGGTTTCGTTGACGTGACTGAAGAGAATGTTGCGGAGGCTATCTCCGCGGTAAACGGCAAGGACTTCAAGGGCCGTCTGCTCAATGTGAATGAGGCGCGGCCCAAGAGAGAGCGCTTCGATCGCGGCGGCGGTGGTGGCGGTGGCCGCTATGGAGGCGGTGGCGGTGGAGGTCGCCGCTGGTAGTCTCCATTTACTAGCCAAAGAAGAAGCCGTCCTCCTGTGAGGGCGGCTTCTGCAATTCTGGAGCATTCTTCTCTTCTCCGGCAGGAGATAACCGCTTTCTGACTAATTGTTCTATTCGACTCACCTGAGAGAAGTCTCTTTGTCTGACCGCCAATCTCAGCCAGCCGAATCTTACGACATTCCTCCCGCCTGGGAGAAAGCCCTTCGCTCCATATCCAAGCAGGAGGGTCTCTGTTTGGTCATCGGCCCGGTGGATGCCGGAAAGAGTACCTTCTGTCTCTTGGCTGCCGACCATGCGCTTCAAGCCGGCCGCAAACCCGCCCTCCTGGACACAGACCCGGGCCAATCCGATATCGGTCCCCCTGCCGCACTGGGGCTGGCTCTGGTGGAAAAGCCTTTACATCGGTTCGAGGAGGCGGTTCCCGCCGCACTCCATTTCATCGGCGCAACTTCTCCGGTGGGGCATCTGTTGGA
>WVXJ01000057.1:0-759 GCA_011773575.1 Armatimonadota bacterium
TGGTGGAGGCGGGGGGAATCGAACCCCCGTCCGAAAGGCTGGCTCAAGCGGAGACTACGAGCGTAGTCTGTGTATTAAGTCTCGACGGCTCCATGCCCACAGACAGGCTCAGAATCCGTCCAGCTCGTTTTTCCTCCTCCCTTCCTTACGAGCCTCGGGTCGGGAGAAAGCCGACACTTTCTGACGCCCCAGCTCAGACCAGTCGGCCTGTCTGAGGGAACGTCGCGGCATTAAGCCGCGAATGCCAAGGGTTGATTCTCAGCAGTTAATGTTTTGCGCGTTTTGTCGAGATCACGCGACTCGGCCCGCCTCCGCAGGCTCCACGGCCTCCGTCGAAACCGTTCGCCCCCATATATGAGGTAATTCCATTATACCACTTCCGGCCATAGGTATAGCCGCAGCCTTCCGACATCGGTGGCTCAGTAAGCAAGAAGGTCGCCCGATTCCATCACGAGTATGGAAAATCCTGCTTGCAGCGCCCGAAAGCGACCTTGCCAGGCGGGCTTGGGTATGCTAGAATCTCGATAGTCGTGCGGAAAGGGAAATTATGGTTGCATTTCTGCAAACCTTACAGGTGCTCGCCGCCATACTGTTGATCGTCGCAATCTTGATGCAGACCACCAAGAGCGAGAGCGGTGGAGGCATGGGCGGCATGGGCTGGGGAGTCATCGGCGGCAAGAGTTCCTCCTCCCTTGACCGATGGGGGATTGAGGAGCGGCTCAGCCGCATTACGACCTGGGTGGCAATCGGCTTCATGGT
>WVXJ01000057.1:777-3386 GCA_011773575.1 Armatimonadota bacterium
AGTGAAAGGTTCGCTCGTGCTGTGACCAATGCTCCGCGAAGTAAGTCGGCCTCCTATTACAATGCTGGCCCAGGTGGTGGAATTGGTAGACACGCCAGCTTGAGGGGCTGGTGGCCGCAAGGCTGTGTGGGTTCAAATCCCGCCCTGGGCACCAAATCTTGGTTATCTATGAGGAGTGTTCCTTTGGTTCACTCCTCATCGTTTTCTGGGAGTATATTGACTAAGTCTTCTTCAGTACTTTGAGGAGCGGACGCAAAGTCAGGAATCTCCCTTTAAGACCCTCGATTTCAACTTCCCTAAGCCCCTTAATACCTTTCAGGAAACTCTCCACGGCCTCCCGGCTCCACGAAAAGAGCCAGCACATCTCCGCCAAAGTGGACGCCCCGACGATGCGCAAATAATGCTTGATTATGGCCGCTCCGGCCTGCCCGGGGTCCATGGTTTGGCCTCTGCGAAGATATCTCTCCGGGACCCAGTGTTCCACCAGATCCCAGCGGTGGTGGCTCCAGCCTTCGGTATCACCTCCGGCCGCACACACGCGAAATACCCGCTGCAACTCTTCCAGGGCGCGTTTCACCCGGCGGGTGTTGCCCTTGCCGGGCGGGCCGTAAGCAAGGCGGAGTTCCTTGGTCATGAGCGGGCCGTTGTTGGCGAGAATGTCCAGCACCCGCTTCTGCACTCGATCCAGAATGCCCGCGCGCCATTCCTCTTGGTAAGAAGACCGGCTGGCATTAACCGCGTAGAAACAAGGAAACGTGCTCCACGAAATGAAGGTGCCCTTGCGGCGCAAGACCTTCGCATAGTAACAGGCCTTTCTTTCCGGNNNGCTCCGGAAAGACTGGGAAGGTTGAGTTGATCTCCGGAGACCCAGAGCAGAACAAAGCCCGCCTCACGGATGAACTCGAGAGCCTCTCTCTCATTGCCCACACGCAACGCAGGCAGAAGGTGGAAACTGCGCGACCGATAGGCTTCCAGGCTGGGGAGGGAGATTCGTTCTTCTGGCATGATACTACACTTATCATACTTCATAGAGAAAGCGCGTTCCTGCCCGTACTTTTCGGTGGGGCCGTCCGAATTCCCCCGGGACAGGCAAACGCTCGACGGAAAGGATTCGAATCCCGAAGAGCAGAACAGGGTAGGTGAGGAGATGAGATGGAAGACTCCCATTCTTCAATAGGAGAAGAGCCCGGCCGCGGCTCACTCTCTGAGCAGCATTGCCGGCGTGGAGAAGAGTTGTGGGAAAAGGGTGATGCCGCAGGCGCTGCCGCGGAGTGGGAAAGCGCGCTTAATCTGAAACCGGATTTGCTGGATGAGCGTATCAGCCTGGGCATAGCCTACTTTCAGTTGGGCCGCCGGGAAGAGGCCCTGGGGCAGGTGCGGCTGGCCCTTGCCATGCAGCAAGATTACGAGCGCGCCCACCATACCCTGGGACAGTTCTATTACCAGATGGGCCGCCTGGAGGATGCGATCCAAGAATATAAGAGCGCGCTCTCAATGCGAAAAGACGAGGCCTTGCTCTACGCTGATCTAGGGGACGCATATTACTCTCTGGATGATTACGAAAAAGCGGCGGATGCCTATCGCAGCGCCGCCGGCATCGAAAAAAGCGATGCCTATATTCATTTCTGGCTGGGCTGGAGCCTTCAGAAGACCGGCAAAATGCAGGAGGCCGCGTCCGCTTTCTGGGGGGCTGCTTCGGCCGCGCCGGATTGGGGGGAAGCCCTTTATGCTTTGGGCATGTCTTTCTCTCGTCTGGGGGAAAATGAAAAGGCGCTCCGCGCTCTGAAGCGAGCCGTCGAATGCCTCAGTGAAGAAGAAGAGGAGTGCCGTACATGGACTTTCTGTGAATTAGGCAATGTCCTGCGGGCCCTCGGTCGCAGTGAAGAGGCCGTAGCCGCCTGTAAAGAGGCGCTGGCGATTGACCCGACCAATTCAACCGCGTGTCTCAATCTGGGCCTGGCGTGTTGGGATTTGGGGATGCACGAGGAGGCTCTTCGCCAGTTCGAAATCGCCCGCACCCTGGAACCCGACGACCCCTCGACCCGGCGGGAACTGGGTGATGCCTATTACTCCATAGATGAATATGAGCGCGCCCTCGAGGAATATGACGAGGCCGTTCGCCTCGATCCTGCGGAAAGTGATGCCCGTGTAGGCCGGGGAATGTGCTTCTACGCGCGAGGAAAATACGAGGCGGCGATAGCCGAATACCGGGTGGCCGAGCAGTTATCCCCCGAACATCAGTGGGTGAAGTACAACCTCGCCTCAGCCTATGAGGCCATGGGTCGTCACGATGCGGCCGAAAAGTACTATCGCGCCAGCCTCGAACTCCTGCCGGAGGATATCGAATCCCTTTGCGGGCTTTCTCGCAGCTTGCTTTTCCAGGAGAAAGATTTCGAGGACGCTCTCAGCGCAGCCCGCCGCGCCGTCAGCCTGAGAGACTCGGACCCACAGTGTTGGGACACCCTCGCCAGAGCGCTGTGCGCCTTTGGGCGCTACCCCGAAGCACTGGAAGCCTGCAACAGGGCCGCCGCCCTCGAGCCGGAAAACGCCGAATATCTCCTCCACACCGGCTTCTGCTACGAAGGACTGGGAATGTTGGAACGCGCCCG